>CAYRFU010000021.1:0-22949 GCA_964423525.1 uncultured Burkholderiales bacterium
GTCGGCACCGCCGAGCAGGTCAGTTCGTCGGCCCCTTCGAGTTGGCTGGGCGAATCCAGGGCCACCCGGATTTTCCAGCGCCGTCCCGACCACAGAGGGCTTGAGTGTTGGGGTCGTTCGGTGTAGAGCGGTTGGCCCTCTATTCCATCGGCCGTTTTCCAGCCTAAGGCTCGAGCGAAGTCCCGCCCTTTCAGGTCCTTTTCGACCAGAGCTAGCCACTGGTCGAAGCTGGGCGTCGGGAACTCAGTCCACATCCTGACTTAACTCCAGCAACACCCCTCCGCTAGCTTTGGGGTGGACAAAGGCGATCTGCTTACCCTCCGCCCCCGTCTTTGGCTGGCGGTCGATCAGGCGCAAGCCAGAGCCGGCCATCTTGTCGAGGTCGTCTGAGAGAGTGTTGGTGGCCAGGGCGATGTGGTGGAGGCCGGCCCCCCGTCTTTTTAAGAAACTGGAAATGGGAGAGTCGTCGGCGGTGGGCTCCAGCAGCTCAATTCGACTGGAGCCAACCGCGAACATCGCCACGCGCACCTTTTGCTCAGCCACCTCTTCAGTGGCTACGAGTTCCAGTCCGAGGTGGTCTCGGTAGAACGGGATCGCCTCCTCGAGAGAGGGAACGGCGATGGCGATATGGTCGATACCTGAGATCATAGTGACGAAAGTGGGAGATAGGGAATCCAGGCGTTCTGGCTCAGCTGCCAAAGCGCTGTCTCGGGTCCCCCGTCTCCCGGCTTTCTTTAGTGGCCTTCAGTTTGATCGTCGAGTTCGGGCCACGGTTTATAAAAAACGAGGGAGCCGTAGAGGGCGCCACCCAAAACCACAGTCCAAACGACCACCCAAAAGACGGCCACGTTGGGATCGATGCCCCCCACTGGTCCATATCCAAGATACATAGTTCCTCCAACAGCCGAACGGCTGATGCCCATCCGTTAGGCGCGGAAGGCCCTGTTCCCTTCTGGTTTTAGCACTCCCCTGGTAGTTGGAGGAATCAATACCGGAAGAGAGAACGGCGGCGTCGTTTGGGAGGCGAACGTTTTCGTGAGAACAGTTGAAGACCAGCTAACAAGCCCTTTCCACATCGTCAGGAGCTTGCTTGACCGATATCGCGCCGGCGATCTCGAGGATGAGGAGTTTCTCAATGCTCTGGAGGAGTATGATGAGCGACTCCAGGTCCTCTATGAAGGGGTGGCCGCCGAGCCGGATGGGCTGGATATCGAAGAAGACCTGGAACTCCTCGGAGACGCGGTCGAAGGGATTCATCTCTTTAGTGATGTGGGGGAGAAGCTTCGCGATTACGCCGAAGAGGGCGATGAAGAGATCGCGACTCAAGCACTGGAAATGGCTCGAACCGCCCACGAACGTTGGGCCGAACTGGTGGAGATTCGCGGTGACCTCTTGACGCTGTTAGAGGAAATGAACAGCGACGACTATCACGACGATGAGCCCAGTGTCGAGGAATACTGGGGATAGTTCTTGGGTTGACCGGCCTGAGCGTGATGGTGACCTTTGCAGAACACCACGAAATCAGAACCATCCAATCGATAGCGATAGGTTTGATGGCCAGCAGCCGGACAGTCGGGAATCTTCTTGAGATACCCGTCGAGAAGAGTCTCTAGTCGCCGGGGGTAGGTCCCGTCTTGCCGCTTGAAGCTTTCCAGAGCTCGCCCCAGGTGCTCCAGGTTTTGGCGACAGCTGGCTAGTTCGCCCTGAGCATGGTAGCGAGTCAAGTTGGGGTGGACGACTCGACCCAAGAAGATCCCCACCAGAAGAAGGGTCGCCATCGCGAAAGCCGTTCGCCGGTTTGAGCCTTCAAACCAGTGGCGGACTCGGGCGGCCAGGCTATCGAGCCAAGTGACAAAGCCTGGTTCCGGCTCCCCTTCGGCTCGAATGCGATTCAGGGTCGACTCCACCAGGTCTTCAGGTGGCTCTTCGGCTTCCCAGGCGTCAGCTATTTCGGCCACTTTCAGTTCGTCGTTCATCGTGTCTCCGTCTTTAACTCTACCAGCTTTTCGGCCAGTTTCTTGAAAGCGTGGTGCATCCTGGATTTCACCGTCCCTAAGGGGATCTCCAAGACTTCAGAAGCCTCAGGATGGGAAAGTTCTTGATAGTGAACCAAAAGAAAGACCGAGCGCATCTTCTCGGGGAGGCTTTCGACGGCCGACCGGACCTTTCTGGCTAAAACGCTTTTCTGCAGCGACTCGGCCGGGCCGGGGGCGCTGTCGCTGGGGTCGCCAACCTGGTCTAGTCCGACTTCGGTTCGCCTCTGACGGCGTCGGAAATGGTCCCGGCAGACGTTCTGGCAGATGCGATAGACCCAGGGTCGAAAGGGGGCGTCGCGACGATAAGTGTGCTTTTTCTGAAACACCTTCAGAAAGGCGTCGCTGGCCTGGTGGCGGTCGCCCAAGCTGCGAGCCGCATAGGCGAACAGCTGCCGTTCATAGCGTCGCACCAGCGTCTCCAGAGCCTGCAGGTCGCCGTCCACAACGCGGTTCATGAGAGTTTCGTCACTCTCGTCTTTACGCGCTGGGGTGTCCATCGGTTCAAACTTTCGACCTTTTTTTGCGAAGGTCCTGAGGGGTATGGTAGAAAAACCTGTAGAAAATTTGGAGGAACGGTCATGAAACGAACAATTTTCGCCTGGCTTTCGGCTTTGCTCCTGGTGACCAGTCTGGGTGTGCTAGCCCTGGGCGGCGGCGGAGCGGGTCAAGATTCGGGTGCTGATGATACTATCAAAGTCTCGCTAAAACCGCTTGAGGAAGCGTCTAAGATTTACGGTTGGGTGAGGATCACCGAAGATCTGTTCAGCCTGGGAGCCAACCGGCTAGAGAAGGATGCTTACTACGCCGTCTATTTCGTGGCTGGCGATGAGAAAGAGCCGGTGGGCGAGAATCCCTTGACCCAGGCTAGCGGAGTGGGTGAAGTGAAGTTTGGCGTACGGCTGACTGAGCCGATCGGCGGAAAATGGGAGAAGATCGTGCTCTACCACCAGCCCAACGGGGAAGAGAATAGCGAAGGCCTGGAACCGGTTTTGCAGGGTAGCCTTCGCTGAGCGAGTCGGGACCCGGGGCAGCCCCCTCACGGGAGTGGGTCAGCCGACTGTCTGACCAGGAAAGGTCCGTCTTAAGAGAGACCGAGGATTTTTTCCTTCGTCCCCCTGGGGTGGTCGGCCGAACTTTCGCCACCCTCGGGAAGCCCTTCGAGTTCGCTCACTCCAAGATTCCGGCCCAGCAGCGTGAGGCTTTGGCTCGAAAGATTCTCGATGTCTTGACGGCGGTGCGAGAGAACTCGGGCCGCGGAGTCCCTCGAAGACTGCTTTTTGATCGGGTTAGCGCCGCGGTGGGGAGAGATGTTGGCAGCACCGGTCAGGTCTTTGACTTTGATGTTTACCCTCTCGACCGGATAGCTAATGAAACGCTGGTCAGAAGCCGACGGGCCGCCACTGTTGAGGGGGCTACGACGGGCCTGGTTGGAGTGGCCGGCTTGCTCCTGGACGTTCCGGCTCTCTACTGGTTGGTTTTTCGGACTGTGCAGTCGGTCTCTCTGATTTATGGATTTCCCATCGATACCCCTCAGGAGGTTGCTCATATCCTGAAGGTCGTCGACGTGGGTCATTTTCTGGAAAGTGACCAGAAACGCCGAGGGATGCTGGAACTTGATACGATTCAGTCTCTCATCCGCCAGGGGAGACCGGTCCGAGATGTGGAGCGGGTGGCTATCGCTAAAGGTGTTCAAGCTCTGGCGCGCCACTTGACGGCCGGACTGGCGCGTCGGAAAGTCGCTCAGTCGGTAGCACTGGTGGGTGCCCTGGTGGGTGCTGGGGTTAATCGGGCTCTGGTGAACGATGTTGGTCTGACCGCCTTTCATGCTTATCGTCGTCGTTTTCTGAGAGAGGTGGCCGAGCGACGACGGCCACGATCGCCATAACCAAGATCAGGTAGATGATGGAGCTGGCTGTGTTAGTGGCTGAACTTTGGGCGTGGAAGTACTGGGAAGTCAAAGGGGCGGCCACGGTGGCCAGCGAGCCTGAGAAGAGCAGGAAGCCTAAGGCTCCAGGGGAGCAGGTCTGACTCGTGCCAAGCCCGATCAGAGCGGGGTTAACGGCGGCCAGACCGAGACCGAGTAAAGCCACCACCCCTAATCCTAATTCAAAGGTTGGTTGGTTCCAGTAGGCTAACAATCCGGTCGTAGCCAGGACGCAGCTCGCCAAGATAAAAGCTTGGGCTCGGACTCGCAAAAGGAGTCGACTGGCCCCAAAGCGGCCCAGTCCGACGAAGGCCCAGAAAACGGTCGACAGAAGAGCTGCCTTCTCGACCGGCAGGTCCATCAGTGTTTCCCCATCGACGGTGAGCCAGCTAGTAAAGGACACTTCAGCCATCGAAAAAAGGAAAAGAGCGACCCCGATGGCGATCACTCTACTCGGTAGGGGTCTGCTCCCTGGCTCCCCCATTTCCTGGCCAGAGACCCGGCTGATGGTCGAGCCGGCCAGGGCCAGGAGCCAAACAAACCCACACGGCCAGAGAAAGCTGATTTGCCACTCCTGGCCCTGGGCCAGGAGTTGCCCTCCAAGAGCCGGACTTACGGCCGCCCCCAAGCAGTAGAAAAAAGTCAAAAGAGCCAGTTTCGAGTTCCGTTCCTTGCCGCGGTAGTGGGAGACGAGCACGAAGTTGGCGATGGCGAAGCTCATGCCGATGCCCATCCCGTGAAAGAAGAAGGCCAAACCCAGGACGCCACTATCGTCGGCCAAAAAAACGCAGTGCAGCTCGTCACGAACAGAAGTCCCAGGGAGGCTATCACCTGTTTGAACGGTCGCCTACTGAGCAGATGAGGAGTGCTTTGGACCATCACAACGCTCCCCAGGCTAAAGATCGAAAAAGTGGACATGACCACGGAGTTCTCGAGCGAGAGCGCTTTAGCGCAACTCGAGACAATCACCGGGAGCAAACCCCCCGTCAGTCCCACGAAGACCAGAAGGGCGTAGGCCAGGGCGGCCGGGCGCCAGGCTTGCTGGCTGTTTCTCATGATTTAGGCTTCCCCATTGACAGGGCTTAGCCTTTAGTATGGATGGTGGATAGGCGGCGCTCAGGTAACATGATAACCTGAAGCTGGTCTACTCCCATAGGAGGTTTTATGGAGAACCGTACTATCAGGGTGGGTGTCACGGGAAAAGAGTCAGCAACGTTTTTCTTGGGCTGGACGGTCCACGGCCTGGCTCTCTTATGTAAGGAGCCTTTGTTCGACGAGTTGCTCGAACTTGAGATCGCTCGAGGACGACAGCGGATCTATCTTTGGGGCCGGGCTGTCTGGCACCAGAGGCTCTCACGAGACGGTCAGTATGTCGTCTCGGTGAGTTCGCTGGTGGGTCAGGACCTGGCTCAGTCGGTGCTCAAAGAGTGGAGGGAGCAACCTGCTGCGGCCTAAGTTGCCCAGGCTCTAGACCGGTATAACGTGCGCTCGGACGAATGAGACGGTCCACTCTCTGCTGTTCCAAAACATGACCGAGCCAGCCCAGCACCCGGCCAAAAGCAAACAGAGGCGTGAAGTGGTTCCGCTCAAATCCCAGTCCATCGAGCAAGACGGCGGTGTAGAACTCCACGTTGGTAGCTAGCACCCGATCAGGTTTATGGGCTGCCAGGGCTTTCAGGGCGGCGGTTTCGAGGCTTTGGGCCCAGGCTAGTCGCTCTGTCTTTTTCAGGTTCTGGACCGCTTTTTTCAGGATCTCGGCTCGAGGGTCTCGGGTACGATAGACACGATGGCCGAACCCCATCAGGCGTTGGCCAGCTTGGAGGCGTTGTTGGAGAAAATCTTCAAGATTCTGACCCTGGGACTGTTCGATAAGGTCCAATACCGGACCCGGAGCGCCGCCGTGTAGGGGACCACTCAAGGCGCAGAGAGCAGCCACTACAGCGCTCAGTGGTTTGGCTCGGGTAGAGGTGACCACCCGAGCGGTGAAAGTGGAGGCGTTGAGACCGTGCTCGCAAACAGTGGCCAGGTAGGTGGCCAGGGCTCTGACCTCTTGCTCTTGGGGTGTGTGGTCGAAAAAGAGCCTCAGGAAGTCCTCGACCTGGCCTAGCTCTTTTCGCGGTGACTTGAGGCTTGAGCCGTGGCGGCAAGCTGCTATGGCGACCGGGAAGACCGCGGCGATCAAGGAGGGACTAGCCTTTTCCGGCAGACAAGCCAGGGCCAGACGCAAGCCCTCCATTGGTTGTCTTCTGGCCAGGTTCGCCAAAATCGGTTCGAGATGCTGGTAGGCTTTGACTCTAGCCGGGCCGAGCTCAAGGTCGCCGACCAATCTGGCCGCTACCTCCTCGTAAGTCAGCTGAGTTAGCTCCTCCAGAAACTGACCCGCGACGATGACTTCTCCCCGAGTTCCGTCGATTTTACTGAGGGCGGTCTCGGCCACCACAATCCCTTCCAATCCTATCGTCATGGTTTTCTCCTTAAGTGATCTCGGCTTTATCCTGGCCTAAGAAGGACTACTAGTCAATCTTGATCAAGCAATCAAGGTGTCGACTGAATTTCTGACCGCTGCCCAGGCAGCTTCTCGGCTGGGCGTTTCCCGAGCCACCCTTTACGCCTATGTCAGCCGCGGCTTGATCCGCTCGGAGCCGAGCGAGGCTAGCCGTCAGCGTCGCTATCGAACAGAAGATGTGGACCTCTTGTTGCGCAAAAAGCAAGAGCGGTTTTCCTCCGAGAAGGCCCTCGATACCGCTTTGCACTGGGGCTCTCCGGTGTGCCCATCGGAGTTGACCTTGATCCAGGATGGACAACTGTTCTACCGTGGTCAGAACGCCTGTGGCCTGGCTCAAGAGGCTTCTTTTGAAGAGGTTCTGGAACTGTTGTGGGGGGGTGAGGTGGAACCTCTTTCGAGCCCGGTTCCGAGCTCAGGGGGACCTGTCTTTGAGCGGTTTTTAGGACTCTTGCCTCAGCTGCAAGCTGACGACCCGGCTGCTTTCGACTTGCGGCCTCGAGCGGTGCGGGCAGCGGGAACTCGAATTCTAGCGGGAATGGTGGGGGGGGACCCAGCCTTGGGGTTGGCTCAGAACCTGGCAGGCTGTTGGGGTGATCAGGACAGCCGTCTTCTAGAGGTGGCCCTCATCCTTTGTGCTGATCACGAACTCAACGTTTCGGCCTTCACGGCTCGCTGCGTAGCCTCGGCCGGAGCGACCCCTTACGCCGTAGTGAGTGCCGGTCTGGCCGCCCTGAGTGGATTTCGTCACGGGGGCCATTGTCATCGAGTAGAGGCCCTTTTTGACGAGGCACGGCGTCAGGGAGCTCGGCAAGCCCTGGTCAATCGTTTGCGTCGGGGGGAACAAGCGGCCGGGTTTGGTCACCCCCTCTATCCTGGCGGGGATCCGAGAGGGGCCTGTTTGGTGGAGCTGATCGACCCTCTGCCTGACGTGGCGGCGGCTCTCCTGGAGGAGGCAAGAGATTTGCTCGACGAGGGTCCCACCATCGATTTTGGCCTGGTTGCCCTCAGCCAGGCTCTGGCTCTGCCCTCTGGTTCAGCTCTGGCCCTGTTTGCCCTGGGTCGAACAGGCGGTTGGATCGCCCACGCTCTCGAGCAGTACGCCACGGGCAAGCTGATTCGCCCTCGAGCCCGCTACTGTGGACCTTTGCCGCTCGGTTCAGCTGGTTGAGAGGACGCGGCTCAGGAGAGGGACGACCTCGTTGACAAACTTGAGATCGTTTTCGGTGAAGGCCCGAGCTCTAGCCCGGGCGTCGAAGTAGAGGATGCCGACCGTCTTCATGCCGTCGAGAACAGGGACGCAAAGGGCCGAGCGCAAGCCGTTAGCCTTCACGCTCGTACTGTCGGGCAAATCGTAGTGGAAAGGGTTGAAGCTGACCACTCCCAGACCGTCGTGAATGACTGTTTTGACCACTTCTCGGCTGAAGGGAAGTTTTTGGCGCAATTGGTCGTCGCCGTGATAGGCCAGAACCTCAAGGTTCTGGATGTCGGAGAGAATGCAGCCCCGATCGGCGTTTTCGAGCCGTTCCATCATCAGCTCGAGCACTTCCTCCAGGG
Source organism: uncultured Burkholderiales bacterium (assembly GCA_964423525.1). GTDB lineage: Bacteria > Vulcanimicrobiota > Xenobia > Xenobiales > JADMJV01 > CAYRFU01. The sequence continues at coordinate 8,021 of CAYRFU010000021.1, forward strand.
TGCGGCGGTCGGCGCCCCCGTGAAGGACCTCTGCGATCAAGTCGATATCCACTCAACTGGGTTTCGACACCTCCCTCCTCCCCCCTGGGAAGCTGTCGTTTCAACCCCTCTCCAATGTGGAAGAGCATACTATGGCCAAAACATTGTTAAAGACCCCCCTCGGAGACGTTCATCGCCAAGCGGGGGCCAAAATGGTAGAGTTCGCCGGCTGGGACATGCCGGTCCAGTATCGAGGACTACGCGAAGAACACGAGACCGTGCGCTCCCACGCCGGTCTGTTCGACCTCTCTCATATGGGCGAGATCGAGGTGCGAGGGCGCCAGGCTTTTGAGTATATCCAGTATTTGATCACCAACGACCTCGAACGGGCGGAGGTGCACCAATGCCTCTACACCACCATGGTCAACTTCGAGGGTCGAGTCCTCGACGATATGCTGGTCTACCGCTTCCCGGAACGGTTCTGGCTGGTGGTGAATGCCTCCAATAAGGACAAAATCTGGAGCTGGATGAACGAGCGCAAGGAGGGCTTTGAGGTCGAGCTTGAGGACCTTTCTATGGAGACAGCTCTGATCGCGGTTCAGGGTCCCAAAGCGCAAGAGGCTCTGGCTCCCCACGTTGACCTCGATCTCGACCAGCTTGGTTACTATCGGCTCACCGAATGTCGGGTGGGTGAAGGACAGGTGGTCTTGTCTCGGACTGGCTACACCGGCGAAGACGGATTTGAGATCTATCTGCCCTGGGGTCAGGCCGAAGCGTCATGGAAAGCCTTGATGGATCGGTTTGAAGGGCTCGAGCCGATCGGGCTTGGAGCCCGCGACACGCTCCGGCTGGAAGCCGGCTACTGCCTCTACGGGAACGAGCTAACAGAAGAGATCACTCCCTACGACGCTGGCCTCGGCTGGGTGGTTCGCCTCGACTGTGAATTTGTCGGCGACTCGGTCCTGAAAGCCCAAAAAGAAGCCGGCTTGACCAAGGCGATGATCGGGTTCGAGATGGAAGGAAAGACCATCCCAAGGACCGGTTATCCCGTTCTCCATGAGGGGGTTCAGGTAGGTCAGGTGACCAGCGGAACTTTCAGTCCCAGCTTGAAAAAAGGGGTCGGTTTGGCCATCGTTGAAAAGTCGGCGCGCGCGCCCGGCACCACCCTGGAAGTCGAGATTCGAGGCCGAAAGAACGCTGCCGTCGTGAAGCGGCCACCCTTCGTTCAGGGGAGCGTCAAGCGGGGCTGACAGCCACAGATGGAGGTTTTATGATTCCCGAAGAGCTTCGATACAGCGAGGAACACGAGTGGGTCCGCCCTAACGGCAGCGACCTGGTGTCTATCGGTATTACTCACTTCGCTCAAGACCAGCTTGGCGACATTGTCTATGTTGAGGTGCCTGAAGTTGGGGCGACCCTCTCCAAAGGCGAGACCTTCGGGGTGGTCGAGTCGGTCAAGACGGTTTCAGACCTTTTCGCGCCGGTGGATGGCGAAGTGGTCGAGCAAAACGAATTGCTGGTCGAAAGCAACGACGGGTTCGACCCCGAAGCCATCAACCGCGACCCCTACGGCCAGGGCTGGATGGTCAAGGTTCGATTGAGCGATCCCTCCCAGCTTGAGAGTCTCCTCGACCACGAAGGCTATGCCAAGGTCGTTGAGGCTGAAAGCTGAGTGACCTCTTCGGAAGCATCGGCAACCGCCACCGTTTGGCAGCGGGTAGCCCAACATCTCCGCGAACAGGAAGACGTTCTAGCGGAGAAGGTCACCCAGCGCTGCTTCCAAGAGTTAGAGTCTTATCATAGCGACCGAATCGCTCGGGAGGAGTCGGTCAGTTCCGTCCAGCGACTGCTAGAACACATCATTCGAGAGCTGGAAGCTGCTAGTAGTAGTGACATTGCCGCCGACGCTCAGGCCTTCCACGCCGATCTGGTCCGCCTGGAAGAGGGGATAGCCGCTCGTCGTGTCAAGATGGCCGTCGAGTTTGACGACATCATCGCGGGAATTCATTTTATGCGCCGGGAGGTTTGGGCTAGTCTGAGCCAGAGCTTTGCTCAGCTGGAGGCATCTCTCTTGTTTCGCTTAGAAGCTCGCATCAATTCCGTTCTGGACGACTTTTTGACCGGATTGGCTTCAGCTTACCGCAAGAGTCAACGAGAGATGATGGCTCACCACGAATCGGCCCTGGCCAAATGGGAAGAAGTGGTCAAATCGGCCTCCCAGATTCGATTGAAGATCCCCTGTCGCGAAGAGTTCGCCGCCATCGTTCGGCTTCAAGCTGAAGCCATCGCCCGTCGGGTCTGGTTCAGCGAGGATGAGATCTACGATATCATCACGGCCGTCGGTGAGGTGTGTGACAACGCCATCGAACATGGCAAGTCCGAGATGGGTATCGATGTTCAGTATCTGATGACTCTTGAAGAGTTCTCGGTTGAAGTGCAGGACTACGGCTGCGGCTTTGATCCCTCGGGTCGAGGGGAGGAGGTTCCCGATCTCTACAACGAACGCGGCCGGGGCATTTTTCTGATGAAGAATCTGATGGATCGGGTGGAGATCGACTCGGTGGCGGACCGCGGAACCCGTATCGTCATGGCCAAGGCCAGGAAGTTCAAAGACTGATTGCGTCTGATCCTCGATCCCGCTGGCGATGGAGCCTTCAATATGGCAGCCGACCTCTACCTGCTCGAGCAGGGCCAGGAGGATGCGCTACGTCTCTACAGCTGGAAAGGGCCCGTTCTCTCGGTGGGTTACTCCCAGAAGACCGACTGGATACCCTGGGAGCAGATTCGCGAGTTGGGAATCGAAGTGGTGCGCCGTCCCTCAGGGGGCAGAGCCCTTTTGCACGGCTACCAGTTGACCTATTCTTGTTTGGTCCTCGACGCCCGGGGTTCGGTCGCTCAGGAGTTTCAGCGGATCACCGAGTGGCTAGCCCGGGGACTGGCTCGGCTGGGACTTAAAACCCAACCCAATCGGAGACGCCAGTGGGAAAGTGGAGAAACCGACTGTATGGCTCTCTCTGGGCTGGGAGAACTCACCTTTCAGGGGCAGAAGTTGGTGGGAAGCGCTCAGGTTCGGCGAGGTCGAAAGCTTCTCCAGCACGGCTGTATTCCGTTCGCATCGGATCGGTCTTTGCACCAGGCCGTGTTTGGCCGTGAGCCGGGAGGCACCGATCTTTCGAGTCTGGGCTTTGGTTCTTTCTCGGCAGGCTGCTTGGCCGAGGCGTTAGGGGTTGAGTGCCGTTTTGAACAGCGGGCCTGGAGCGAAGAGGAACAGAAGGCTATCGAGGCCTTAAAGGAATCTGTGTCTCGACCCGAGTTCCGCCCTCAGGCCTAGGCTCGATGGTGACAAATCCTCCCAGCAGTAAAGCCCTTTCGCTCATCCCCAAAAGCCCCAGCGAGCTTTCGGTGGTGGTGGGATTCAGGCCTCGGCCGTCGTCGCAAACGACCAGGCTGACAGACTCCTCGGTGGCTGTAAGAGAGATCGTCACCTCGGAAGCCTGAGCGTGGCGGACCACATTGGTCAGAGCCTCCTGGCAGATCCGAAAGAGGGCTAGATCGATCTCTTTAGTGAGGCGGGCCTCACCCAGTTCGACTGTCACCCGATAGGCTATCCTTCCACGGTGGCATAGTTCCTGAGCGAGCCAGTCGATGGCCGCCGCTGGTCCCAGATCGTCGAGCATTTGAGGACGAAGTTGAGTGGCAATCCGGCGCACCGCATCGAGTGTCGAACCGACCGTTTCGCTGAGGTTTTTCAGTTGGCTCTGGAGGGAAGCTTGGGCACGAGATTCTAGCATCGTGATCTCCAGCCGGACCGCTGTGAGCATCTGGCCCAATTCGTCGTGGAGTTCGCGAGCGAGTCGGAGCCGTTCTTCCTCCTGGGCTTGCTGGATGCGGGCCGACAGAGAGCGAAGGCGGGCTTGAGATTCGGTCAAGGCCTGTTCGGCTTGTTTGCGGCGCGTGATCTCTCGAGTAAAGACGATCAGCGAGTCGATATGGCCGTTGCGCACGATCGGTCCCACTCGGGCCCAATACCAGCGGACCTGTTCGCCCTCGAGGCTAGGAGCGGTGAATTCCATCGAGCGTCTTACGCCGTTTTGGAAAACATCTTGGCAAAGCTCCCGGGCTGATGGATGGAACTCGGGAGAGAGATAGTCATACATGCTGGTTCCCACCGCTTGTTCGGGGGTTAAGCCGGGCACGGCTCGATTGAGAAAGGTGATGGTTAAGTCCCGGTCTAGCTCGTAGACCATGCCGGGTAAGTTCTCGAGCAGCGAACGCCAGCGAGCCTCGGCTCTCTTGGTGGCCGTGATGTCGCGGACGACCACGGAAATGCTTGTGAGGCGTTCGGCCGGATCGAGAACCGGGTAGAGGTCAACAGAGACGTCAAAAGCGGTTCCCGTTCCTGTCTGGTGAACCATCTCCAGATGGGCCGAGCGGTTTCGCCGCCGCACCTGAACCAGGGCCTCCTCCACTTGGCCAGCACCATCTTCCCAGAGTTCTCCCAGCCTATGGCCCCGGGCTTGATGTTCTGAGATTCCGTAGAGCGACTCCGCTTGAACGTTCCAATGGAGGACAACACCCCCCAGGTCGACTCCGATGACAGCGTCTTGGAAAGCCAGGGTGAGATCGGCCAGGCGCCGAAGTTCCTCGGTCAGAGTCTTGGGTTCATAGGAGCGGTAGGTCGCCACCGCCTTGCGTCCCTCCAGGGGGGTCGCTCGAACCCCTAGGAAAACCCCTTCAGGATAGGTCTCATTCTTGACCAGCATCTGCTCGAATCGCTCCACTCGCTGGCCTTCCAAGGCTCTTCGCAAAGGCAGACGGCCGGGCGGGAAAGGCTGTCCGTCAGGAAGGTAGAGCTGAAATCTCTGGGACCAGTGGTCGGGAAGAGTATCGACTAGCTTGTAGCCCAAATACTCCTCAGCCTTTCGATTGACGTAGAGAAAGCGCCCCTCAGAGTCGACCACCGCGATCCCTTCGGAGAGAGTTTCCAGGACCTCCCGAAAGAGACGGTTTTCGTCTCGCAATCTCTCCAGCTCGTCTTTCACCGACCAGTCTTTTGGGGCAGGCGGGAAATTCCCCCAGGAGATCAAAAAGCGCTTGGTGGACTATCCTTTCACGATTCGGGAGGCCCTGGAGAGCGATCTACCAACGATCATCGATCTGGCTGTCGAGATGGTGGTCCACTCGGTGTCTCCCTACAGGCCTGTGGAAGACGATAGGGTGCGACAGTTTCGGCGTCGAGATTTAGACTGTTTGGAGAGAGCCTTCTTCAAGCCCCACGTTGGCATCCACGTAGCCGAAGCGGGTCAGGCCATCATCGGTCATGTTATCGTGTTCGCTGGCCAACAAGACTCCTCGACGGGGGAGCAGCAGGCTTGGATCTTCGACCTCGCGGTTCAACGAGATTGGTGGGGAAGCGGTGTGGGCCAAGCTTTGATGGCTCAGGCCGAGGAGTTCGCTCGCCAAGCTGGGGTTGCTCGCTTGGGTCTGGGGGTCACGCTTGCCAACCAGCGAGCTCTAGCCTTCTACGGCCAGCTCGGCTATCAACAGGAGCGGGTCCAGATGGTCAAGAACCTATAGCCTCCTATGGAAAGCGTCATGATCGATGGACGCTCTCTCGACCTCGGCTTGCTGCGAGCGGTGGCTCACGGAGCGCCGGTGGAAATCTGCCCCAGCGTGGCCGAACCCATGCGTCGCTCACGAGCGGTGGTCGACAGGGTGTTGGAGCAAAATAGAACCGTTTACGGGATCAACACCGGTTTCGGTCGACTCTCCTCCCATCGCGTTTCGGCTGACCACCTGCGACAGCTTCAGGCCAACCTGGTTCGAAGCCACGCCGCCGGGGTGGGTCCACCGCTCAGCCTGGCTCAAGTCAGGGCCATGATCGTCTTGCGCGCGAACTCTTTAGTTCAGGGTTTCTCGGGGGTGAGGCCCTCCCTGGTGGAAGCTCTTTTAGCTCTCTTGAACAAAGGGGTCTACCCCCTGGTGCCCAGTCGCGGATCGGTGGGCGCGAGTGGTGACCTGGCCCCGTTGGCTCATATCGCCCTGGTGCTGATGGGGGAAGGCTACTGCCTCCAAGAGGGGGAGCGGGTGGCCTCGAGTGAGGCACTCGGGCAAGCAGGCCTGTCGGCGTTTACTTATGAAGCCAAGGAAGCTTTGGCCTTGATCAACGGCACTCAGCTGATCACCGGGGTTGGGGGACTGGCCCTGGAACGGGCCGGCGTGGTGCTCAAGAGCGCCGATGTGATCGGGGCTATGAGTCTTGAAGCGCTCCTCGGAACTGATTCGGTGTTTGATCCGGGCATCCACACGGCCAGGCCCCATCCGGGACAGCTTATGGTGGCCGAAAATCTTCGACGCGGACTGGCTGGATCCGAGCTGATAGCTAGTCACGTCGATTGTCCCAAAGTGCAGGACCCCTATTCCCTTCGCTGCATTCCTCAGGTCCATGGAGCGGCCCGGGACGGTTGGAGGTGGGCCGTTGAGGTGCTGGAGCGGGAGATGAACTGCGCTACCGATAATCCGGTCGTCCTACCCGATAGTGATCGGATTCTGAGCGGGGGCAATTTCCACGGAGCACCCGGGGCCATGGCCTTAGACTGCGCGGCCGTGGCTTTGACTTACCTCGGCTCCATGTCAGAACGCCGGACTGACAAGCTGCTCAATCCTGATGAATCGGGATTACCGGCTTTTTTGGTCCGGGATTCAGGTTTGAACTCTGGTTTGATGTTGGTTCAATACGTTTCGGCGGCTCTGGTAAATGAGAACAAAGGGTTGTCTCACCCAGCCTCGAGTGACAGTATTCCCACCTCGGCCGGTCACGAAGACCATGTCAGTATGGGTGCCGGCTCTGCTTTGAAGCTGGAGGCTCTGGTCACGAACCTGGAGCAGATTTTGGCCAACGAGTGGGTCTGCGCCTGTCAAGCCCTGGATTTCCACCGACCGATGTCGTTCGGACCCTCAACCGAAGCCGGTTATGCCTGTCTTCGGCAGTGGGTTGGCCCGGTCACGGAAGACCGCCCCCTGGCCCCTGATTTGGAGACGGCCAGAGACTTGCTTGTTTCTGGCCATCTCGTCGGTCAGGTCGAGGCCAAGGTCGGACCTCTCTGAGGGCCCCCACCCAGGAACCGCTTTCCGTAGCGCCGAACATCGCACAAAAGATTGAAGCCGCTCGCTTAGGCCCCACAAAAGCCCGCAGTTGCGGGCTTTGAGTCGGCTAGCGGCGACAAGGAGTTAGACTTTGCCCAGACGGCGCCGAAGACGTTCCGATAGCAGCGAGAATCTCGATGGTCTGGATGAAGACCTCGACGATTGGGATGTCAGAATCACGAGCCTCGAGGAAGAGCTTCGCAATGTCTCTTTGTCGGCGGCCGTTCAGGCCCGCGACACCCAGGCTTTAAGAGCCCGCATCGAGGAACTCGAAGAGGGTCCGGTTGAAGATGAGGCTTTCGAAGAGCTGGATGCTCTCACTAAACGTTTTGAAGATCACGTCGCCGAGCAAAGTCGGGCTCAAAAAGTGCTAGCTGAGAGGTTGGGAGAGCTGATCGTCCGGCTTGACACGGTGGGCGGACTGGGAAGGCTCGAAGACTTGCCTCGATTGCTGGAAGACCAGCTGATGGCTCGCCTGGAAGACCGTCTCACCGTGCTCGGCGAGAATCTTGAGTCTCGCTTTCGCTCGCTCGAACTGGCCTTTACGGAGGGTGGCGGAGCCTCAGCTGCCCAGATAGAAGCTTTGACGACCGAAGTCGAGGCGACCGTCTCAACCTTAAGAGATGAACTCGATCAGGTTTTGCGTGAGACCCAACACGAGTTGTCCCAGGCCCTCCAGGAAGCCGCTTCTCAAGAAGAAGTGGAAGCGATGGCCGACAAGCTCGAGAAGGAGCTAACCAGCTCACGGATTCGCTTAGAGGAAGGCCTGGCCCAAGTTCAGACGGCAGGGATCCCTGATGACCTGCACGGATTGTTGGCCTCCAAAGCCTCCGTGGAGGATTTCGAAGCCCTCAGGGCCGCTCTCGAGGACCTTCAAGACAGCGCCGGCTTGAGCGAAAGAGCGCAGACCGCCCTCAGCCGTATTGAGGAGATGGCTGCCAAAGGAGCCGAGTGGGAAGAGCGCCTGTCCACTTTGCTTGAGCGCAGCGAACTCAACGCCCGCTTGGTCGAAAGGCATGAGGAGAAGGTGGCTCTGGCAGTCGGGCTAGTGCGGACCCTGGAAGAGAAGGCCCGGGGGGTGAGCGGGCAGCTTGAAGGGGTGGACCTTCCTTCGGACGAGGCTGGTCGCCTCGGTTTCGAACTTGACGATCTCCTTCAAGTCATGGCTAAGCACGGCGCCTCGGACCTTCATCTGGTGGTCGGCCAGCCCCCTACCGTCCGCCTCGAAGGAGAGCTGATTCCGGTTGGGAACCAGGCTCTCGCCAAGGGCGATTGCCAGAGGTTGGTCTTTTCGGCCCTCAGCGCGGTCAAACGACGCCAGTTGGCCGACAAAAAGGATTTGGAATGCCTCTATCGTTCCGGAGAGAACGGCTTCAAACTGAACGTTTTCCTGGAGCGCGGGAACGTCAGTGCGACCTTTCACGCTATCCCGGCCAGCCTTCCGGCCCTCGAGAGTCTCGGCTTGCCGGTCGTGCTTCAAAAATTGGTCGTTCGACCGAAGGGCCTGCTGTTGGTGATTTCACCCCCCGGGGAAGGCCGGTCCACCACTTTAAGCGCCCTCGTGAACTTCCTCAACATCAACCGCAAAATTAGGATTGTCACCCTCGAACGCAGTCTGGAATTTCATCATAGCGACCGAATGGCCCTGATTACCCAAAGAGAACTGGGGGTCGATGTCGTGTCAGTGGCTGAGGGGTTGCGTTGGGCCGTTCGCCAAGATCCCGATGTGGTGATGGTAGAAGAGTTGACCAATCGTGAGGCCACTGAGCGAGCTCTCGAGTTGGCCCAGGGCCGGGCTTTAGTCCTGGCTGGAGTGCGAGGCTCTACGGTTGAGGCTGGCCTGAAGAGCTTGGTGGGTTTGTTCGAGCAGGGCCACCAAAAACGACGAGGCCAGCAGCTGAGTAGTTGCTTGGTGGGCTCGATCGCGCAGCGCTTATTGGATCGAACGGACGGAGCGGGTAAGGTGGCCGCCGCCGAGGTGTTGGTGAACACTCCTACGATCTCGCGGTTGCTGGCCGAGGGGAATTTGCCGGCTGTCACTCAGCAGCTTTTCCTTGGCGATGAGGGAATGCAGACTCTGTCTCAATCTTTGGCACGCCTGGTGGAAACAGGGGTGGTTAGCCAGGAGCAGGCCCAAAGCTTGGCCGAGACCCCTCCTCCCTCCCCTGCGACTCCACCCCCGGTGGCTTCCGAACCCGAGGTTGCGACCGACGATCCAGGTCTGGCTAGTCCAGCTGTGAACGACCAAGACACTTTGATGAACTGGTTATAGGTTATGGATTTTGGCTTCAGTCTACGAGGGTCGGTCCCTGAGGGTCCACCCAAAGACGACATCCGCTCCAAATTGGCCTCCGTTCGGGAGAAGATTGAAAGAGCTTGCATCGAGAACGGACGAGAGCCCGGCTCCGTGAAGATCATTGGCGTAACCAAGACCCGGTCGGCTGAGGAAATTCAGCCAGCTCTCGACGCTGGCCTCGATGATCTCGGAGAGAATTACGTTCAGGAAGCTCGTCAGAAGGCGATCAATCTGCCTGGAGCCCGCTGGCATATGGTTGGGCCTTTGCAGCGCAACAAAGTGAACCTGGCCGTCGACCTGTTCGAGAGTGTCCATTCGCTCAACAGTCTTGGCCTGATCAAGAAGCTTGACGCCCGTTGTGCTAACCGTAATCGTAAGCTGTGGGGTCTGTTACAGGTTCGCCTAGGGGGGGGGAAATCCAAAAAGGGTTTCGACCCTGAGGGGATTTTCGAACTGCTGGAGCAGTTGAAGGAGGAGCCGCCCACCTCTCTGAGATTGGTCGGTTTAATGACCATCCCTCCGCCTTCCGACTCTCCCGAGGACAATCGGCCCTACTTTCGGCAGCTAAGAGAGCTGCTCGAACAGATTGTCGAGCGAGATTACCCGTTTTGGTCCGGGCAAGAGCTGTCGATGGGGATGAGTGACGACTACCTGGTCGCCGTCGAAGAAGGGGCCACCATGGTCCGTCTGGGTCGCATCCTCTTCGGAGCTCGCTCCTAGTCTGGCTTTTGCCAGCGAGGCACGCTCCAAGCCCAACCCGACAGACCGAAGCCACCCAGGATCAACCCTGCCCCCAGAGTGGGGCCTCCTGGAATAAGGCCGAGAGCCAGGCCCACTCTGAGCTGTTTTTCCCAGGATGCCCAGAGAGGACCGAACCAGGCTTTCTCGGCCCTGGAAGGCGTCTCGAAGATGAAAGCCCGAATCGACCAGGCTCTGGCCAGCCGTTACGGCGGCTAGGCCGGTGGCGACGGCGGCCGGAAGACCCCCACCGAAGAACCCCAGGCCCACCACCAAAGCGTTGACCCGTCCCGCCATGGAGCCCACCCAGAGAGCGCTTCGAAGAGCCGCTTGGCCGGTGCCGATGGTCGGTTTCTCGTAATAGTTTTCATCCCGGCTGGGATGGCCATCGGTAGCTAGAGTTTCAGCCATCTTGGCTAAAGCTTCTGGGTGGCCGTGAAGCATGCCGTGTTGAGCTTGATTTCCCCGGAACTCGAAGTGGGTAGCTCCCGCAGCGAAAGAACTCCAGGGAGGTACCATCGAGTCTCCCCGCAGCACCGGCAGAGGAAGGTCAAGACCCCAATGGGCCATCAGCCCCAGGCCATCGCCATTGAGACTGGTCAAACTCTTGGAGTTTTCTAGCTCCTGGCGGCGACCTTCTGGTGTGTTGAGGGCTTCTAGGACCGGATTCCAGTGCCAGCCTCCCAGGGAAAGGTCGGTGCGGAAACCCTTGAGAGCCTCGGCCGACTCGGGATTGAGCGGAATGTCGCCGGAATGAGTCGGCCAACCGGTCACTTTCCAAAGATTTCCTAAGAAAGCACCCAGGTCGCCCGTAAGAGGCAGACCGTGACGGGGGTTGGCGCTCTCGACCACGTTGCCGACCTCGAGTCCTTTCTGAAGGGCGGCCCGCACTTCCAGGGCCCCTTTACACTCGGCCACGATGTCGATCGTGTCGGCTCCGGTCAGGTCCTTTAGAGTTTCGACCGCCTCGGCGATTTCATCGGCGTTCCGTTCGCAAGTGCCGAATCGCTCGCTGAACTTCAGACAGAAAACGTTGCCGCCATAGTGGTCATGGACCTCTCGGAGGTCTTGCTCGTGGCCCTTTTGAACGGTGCCTCCAAAGCTGTTGTTGCCGTCGACGGTAAGGTAGTGAAGCACGGCCGGTAACCCGATTCGACGAGAGCGGCCTCCTGGAATGACCAGGACGGGTCGAGGAAGTTGAGGGACCGGCTCAGGAGGCGAGACCAGGCCTTTGAGACGGATCCCGCGGGAAGGGGGAAGGGGTTTTCTTCGCCCGGTTTGGGTCACGCTTCTCATTGCCAAGACCATCCACTGATGAGAATTCCCGCTCCGATGGTGCTGGGACCACCCTGGACCAGCAAGACGGGCCTCTTCAGGCGGGGAAATCGCCGGGGCGGCTCCGGATACTCGATCCCCTTCAGTTTGCGGACTCGGGGTCTCAAGATTCGCGAATTTCGTGAGACGGCAGAGCTGGACCCAGTCGCTGCTACGCTCAGGGGTGTCTACTCCTTAGTGAAGAAGCTACACTTAGTTCCTGAAAGAATCTTACTTCTGGGTCATCTTTTCGCGCACGTAACCTTTGGTGTCGTAGAGGGCGACCTGGGCCTCGCCATTGGGGGCCAGGGTGATGCTGACTCGCAGTCGCCCGGCCTGGTCTGTTAAAGAGACCTCGGCGTTATTTTTGGAGTCAAATCCGACCGTCACCTGGGAATCGGCCGCTCCTTTCAGGTTTAAAGCCGGCTGGCCCGATTCTTTGTCGAGTTCCAGGCCAGCTTTCATCTTGCCCTCTTTCACCAGAGCGAGAGTCGGGTTCTGCTTTGGGTCGAGACCCACTAGCACCCCGAGTTTGCCGCCTTGATCGTGAAAGGTTAGGGCCACCGCCCCATTGCCGGCGCTTTGAAGCTGGGCGCGAATGCCGCCCTCATCATCCTCGAGGACAAAGCGGCGGGCTCGGACTTCGGCCTTACCGGTGGCCTTTTTGTTGGCCTGGGGAATTTCGATGGTTAAATGCTGGGGTTGTTTCGGCTGGGATCCAAACACGGCAGGCCTCCTGTCAATCTCAAAATTCCCGACCGGTGGCCTGGTGGCCTCCCGCCCAAAATAAATAAGCCGGCGCTGCTGTCAGCCCCGGCTTATTCTGCGGTCTACGCGTTAGTCGCAGTAGGGAAGAAGAGCCAGAAAACGAGCCCTCTTGATGGCCGTGGTCAGCATTCGCTGATATTTGGCCGAGGTGCCCGTGATCCGACGAGGCAAAATCTTGCCTCGCTCGCTAACGAACCGTCTCAGAAGGCCGACATCTTTGTAGTCGATCTTCTTGATTTTGTTGGCCGAGAAGTAGCAAACTTTCCTTCGGGGTCTGCGTCCGCGACGTTTGTATTCCATAGCCCTAACTTGCCAATCTTTTAGAGTTCCCCTATTCATACACAAGGCTCTGAGGGTTGTCAAGGAGGAGATGGGCCCTGGGAGGCCAACCTGCGGCGATGGACTGCGGTGTCATCGAGACCTTCGCCTACCGATTGGGGTTCCGTTGGCCAACTTTGGAGGCCCGCCAAGCGATAGAAGAGATTCTCCTGCCGACCTGGACCCTCGAGTCAGGCGATGGCCAGGCGGATTGCTGCTTTGAAATAGAGTACGACGATTCGGATTACCGCCTATCGCTTGATGGCAAGAGCCAGGGGGTCGCCAAAGACCAGGTTCGCCTGGTTTCGCTGCTCGAGCGCAGCGTCCACCTCCAGCTGGCGACCTATGCGCCTCACCACGTGTTTGTTCATGCCGGCGTGGTCGCTTTTCCGGCTGGCCTGGTGGTGCTACCGGGGCGGAGCATGCAAGGCAAGTCGACGTTGGTCCGGGCTCTGGTGGAAGCGGGTGGACGCTACTTCTCTGATGAGTATGCGGTGATCGACGAACAAGGACTCGTTCACCCCTATCCGCGCCATCACTCCCACAGGCTAAGTGGTGGGCAAAAGGAGCTGACTCCGGCCTCCACGCTCGGTTGGGAGCTTGAGTTCGGGCCCCGCTCCATCGCGCTGTTGCTCTCCACGGGCTACCAGGAGGGGGCCGAATTCCAGCCCACCACCATCACGGTGGGCCAGGCTGCTCTCAAGATGTTCGCCAATACAGTCTCGGCTCAAACAGATCCCGCACGAGCCATGACCTATCTTCCTCGAGCTTTGGCCCAGGCCCAATGTTGGGAAGGGTCTCGGGGCGAAGCGGCCGCGGCCGCGGCCGTGATCGTCTCACTCTTGGATCAAGATAGCCACGACCAAGCCTGAGTCTACTGAAATGGTGGCTTTAGGAGCCACTACCCGATTGGAAAGGCCCAGGCTTTGGGCTCGACGCAGGGTCGCTCTCTGCAAGGTGTACTCAAACCCTTCCAAACAGACCCCCTGACTCGATTCGGAGAGGCACAACACGGAAGCCAGCCAGCCAGGCCTATCCAGAATGGTGGTGGTTCCAGAGATCAGCAGGGCTTCCACGGTGCGGCTGATCAGACGAGCCTTCATTCTCTGTTCATGGCAAAACGTGAGGCCGGCCACCAGGTTAAAGATCAGATGGTCCAGGCGGCCACCCAGGGCTCCCAACACGGTGACCTCGGTTGCTCCCCAGGAATGAGCCAGCCGCAGGGCCAGCTCCAGGTCTGAGAGGTCTTTATCGGGGGGGTGTCGACGCAGAGGGATTTTCTTCTTCTCCAGCACCTGAACCAGTTCAGGGTCGAGAGAATCGAGATCCCCCACCACCGCGTTGGGAGTCAGACCCAGGTCGTGGGCCGTGTCGAAGCCGCCATTGGCGCAGATCAGCCTTTGGCAGTGGGCGGTCGCCTGGGCCGCCAACTCGGGGTCGGGTCGCTGCCCTCCGGCCAAAATGGCTACGTGAAACTGGGAACGCAAAGGGTCGTGGTCTCTCCAAGCGAACAGCTGCAGGGTGTCCGACAGGCTGAAGCTTTTTGTCTATGGCTCCCTAAAACTGGGGGAGTGTAACGCTGAACTGATTTCGAGTTGGGTCATTCAGGCCCTGCCCGCCAGTCTCGAGGGGCAAATGTATCTCCGACCTGACGGCTATCCGGCCCTGGTGCTCAAACGCTACGGTCGGCTCGGAAGTTCCCGTTTCGACGATGACCTGGCCGCCCAGGAGATCGAGGCGACCCCTTTTCCCGGGGCCATCCAAGGTCAGCTCCTGGTTCTTCGCGAGGGCCGACAGAGGTTGAAGGAGCTGGATCTTTTCGAAGGATTCTTTCCCGACGGCGAGTCGGAGTATTTGCGGGTGCTGGTGGGGGTCAAGACGCGACAGGGTGGTGAGGCCGCCTGGACCTATACCTATCCGGGAAGAACGGTTCCGCCCGATTGGCGAGCCATCGAATGCTGGCCCCCTCCCGGCCAGGACAAGACCCCTGACCCCTACCGCTATTCGCCCAGGTGAGGGGGCCTGGTTAGCGAACCGAGCCTTTATGTTACGACCACTCGTCCTGTTCTTGCTGTTGCTAACCTGGCCCGCCACCGCCGACGTGGCCGCTCGACTGGCGGTCTACAACCCCGACGAAGGACCGGTGCGAATGGTTCTCAGGGTCGAGAACGCCAGCTCCCAGGAGGTGGTGATCTCTCAAGCTGATGGCCAGGCTTACGAATTTGTGGTTTCTCAAGACGGAGAGCCCGTTTGGAAATGGTCTCACTCGAGGTTCTTCCTTCAGGCTCAGCAAGACCTGGTGCTAGCGCCCGGGGAGATCAAGGCCTTCGACGCCTCCTGGGACCGGAAGGGGGTCGACGGCCGCCTTGT
>CAYRFU010000021.1:22959-35135 GCA_964423525.1 uncultured Burkholderiales bacterium
CGCGGCCACTACCAAGTCGAGGCTTTCGTTCCCAGGACCAATGGAGACCCGTTGCGAGCCCAGCCGCGCCATCTTGTCATCAAAGGTTAATGCTAGCCCGGGTAGCTAGGTTTGAGTGAGCGGGTCGTCCGAGCTGTCGCAACCCGCCAGTCCCATTCGACAACTCGGGCTTTTTGTAGCGAAGGCCGGTCTCGGTGCTAAGGAAGTGAAGGACCCTCGAGACGTTGACCATGGGATTGGACCATGGTAGCATGAAGGCATGCCTGAATCCAAAGAGACGTTGGCGATCTCCAAGTTCAAGGCGACCTGTCTGGAGGTACTCAAGAAGGTTCAACAGACCGGCCAGTCTGTGATCGTTACCCGCCGGGGTGAGCCGGTGGCGGAGATCATTCCGCCCACACCGAAATCCTCTTCCGGTTGGTTCGGCGCTTTGGCCGACCGTGGCCGAATCGTGGGTGACATCCTCTCTCCGCTCGGTGAGGGCGAGTGGGACACACTGTCGACGCAGACTTTCGGCCCGGATACGCATTGAGGCTCCTTCTCGACACTCACGTTCTGCTCTGGTCTTTGCTAGAACCCGATCGCATCGGCCAGAAGGCAAAAGGCCTGATGAAGGATGGCCAAATCTGGCTGTCCCCAATCACGACCTGGGAATGCCTGATCCTGGCCGATAAAGGCCGGGTCGAACTGGCTCCCGACGGAGCCACCTGGATTCGTGACGCCCTCAAGGTGACAGGAGCGAGGGAAGCTCCGCTCAGGCACGAGGTCGCCATCTTGAGCAGGAGCATCGAGCTGGCCCACCAGGATCCAGCGGACCGCTTCCTGGCTGCGACGGCGGCGGTCTACGATCTGACTCTGGTCACCGCCGATGAGTGTCTGTTGAAAGCGAGCGGCTACTCTGTGCTGGATTGCCGTTGATCTAGCCCCGACTGTGGAAACACAAGAGAGTGGAATTCAGACTGATTTGGGGTTGGTCGGGTCGGGTCATTGGACGAGGGAGAGCAGGGGCTCGCAACGCTGCTCTTGGTCTTTCGTGGGTCGTGAGGCTTGACGACCTGGGCCGGTGCGCATAAAATATGCGCATGTCAAGCACCTACGACTTGAGCGCTCCAAAACGGCCAGCGAATCTAACGGTCAACAGTGATCTCCTGGCACAGGCTAAAGAGCTAGGAATCAACCTCTCCGCTGTCCTGGAGAAGTCCCTGGCCGAGAAAGTCAAGGAACTCAAAGCGCAGGCCTGGCTTGAGGAGAATCGCGTTGCCATCGATAGATACAACCAGGACATTGCCGAACGCGGCGTTTTCAGCGATGGAGTTCGAGGCTTTTAGTGCAGTTCGATGTCTATAGCAACAAGAATCCGTCTACCAGAAAGCGATTCCCCTTGCTTCTCGACGTCCAGGCAGATCTTCTCGGCTCACTGGACACGCGGATCGTCATTCCACTCACGACGGAAGCCGATTCCGAGGACATGATCCTCACTCAGTTGATGCCTGTTCTACCCATTAAAGGAGAGAGCCACGTGGTGGTGACGCCCCAAATGGCAGGCATCCCTAAGCGAGAACTGCAAGGTCCGGTGGAGAATTTAACTCGCTTTCGGGCGGAGATCATCGCGGCGCTCGACATGCTCATCACCGGTGTGTGAGGGTCCTAAGCGCGTTCATTAAGTTCCTCTTTGGTCCAATCTTCGTCTCGGGGTCTTGCCAAGCCTACGAATTTGTGGGCAAGTCACTTCTGTCGTTGGCTTCGCCACCGGTGTTGGTCACAGACACCCTCTCAATCCGTCGGAGGGTTCGGTCAAAAACGAAGATATCCTCAACACCGTTGGTGTCGCCGGGAACCAGGTTGGTGGCCCTGGAAGCAAACACCACAAATCGGCCGTCGGCTGAAACACAGTCGGCGTAGTTGCTGTCCAACCGGCTGCGGCCATTCCCTTCAACACCACCCGGGGCGGTGGTGGAAACCCGCTCGGT
This sequence comes from uncultured Burkholderiales bacterium, assembly GCA_964423525.1. Classification (GTDB taxonomy): domain Bacteria; phylum Vulcanimicrobiota; class Xenobia; order Xenobiales; family JADMJV01; genus CAYRFU01. Next base: position 24,930 of record CAYRFU010000021.1, read on the forward strand.
TGAGGCCCCTGTCCGGTCCCTAACGAAGACATCCTCTTCGCCGTTTGTGTCATCGGCCACGAGAGTGGTGGCGGAACCGCTCATCGCCACGAACCGACCATCGTCTGAGATGGACAGTCTGTTGACGGAGTCGTCTGACTGGACACCTGCGGTCGAGATGGAGACCCGCTCCAGAGTGTTATTGAGACGATCGCGCACGAAGGCGTCGCGAACTCCGTTCGTGTCGTTGCCCGGTCCCAGCAGATTGTCGGCTAAACTGGTGAAAGCGACAAACCGACCGTCAGCACTGATGGCGGACTCCGCCCCTGAATTGAGATTGCCCTGGGAGCCGTCGTTAGCCAGGCTCACTAGCTCGGTCGTATTGGCTGCGAGATCCCTCACAAAGGTGTCGGTTCGGCCGTTATTGTCGTTGGCAACAAACGACGGGTCGCTCGTTGAGAAGCTGACAAAACGACCGTTGGCTGATAGGTCAAATCGGCCGGCCGAGTTGGTAGGCGATTGCTTGCCGTCATCTCCGACCGAAGCTAACTCGAGGGTGTCGGTTTGGCGGTCATAAACGAAGATGTCGGCCTGACCGTTGGTGTCGACGCCTGGCCCGAGCAGGTTGGTAGCCACACTGCGGAAAGCTACCATGCGACCGTCGGCTGATATCCGGCTTCCCCCGAGGGTCTCTCCGTCAGATTCGACACCCGCTGTCGAGACCGAAACTCTCTCGATCGTGCCGTTCTCACGGTCGACCACGAAAGTATCCTTAACGCCGTTGGTGTCTGTTCCCTGAGGAAGGATGTTGGTGGAGGCGCTTTCGAAGGCTACGAAGCGGCCATCGGCGGAAAAGCTAGCAGTGGAAAAGCTGCCGGCATCAGACTCTCCCCCTCCGAATGCGCTGCTGAGCTTTTCCAGGGTCTGAGCGAAGGGCACAGCCGCAGTGACCTGGAGGTCCCCGGTGGTGGCCGGGTCGAGGCCAGGGCCATCCACAGTCAACCTGGTGGTTCCGTTCGAGTTGACTGGAAACTCGACGTTGTTAAATCTTACTACCCCCTGGGCGTTACTGCTCCTCGGAGCTACTGGTAGACTCAGCCCGATGTCGCTTGAAGTCAGAGAGATGTCGTTGAAGATCCGTTGGGCCGGGCTGCCGTCGTTGTTGTAGACAGATGCTTCCACTGAGAAGGGGGTTGCCCCCGTTGCCGTCCCTGGCACCTCGGTGAAAAGAAGAAAGGGGGGTTCATTGAAGACTTCAGGCCCTAGGGTTGGAGGGGTGTTGGTGATCCGTATACCCGGAATGGTGGTCACAGTCGTGTTGGCCAATTCCACCCTTCGCAAGAAATAACCCAAGAATTGGTCGGGGGGCCGAAAAGCGACTACCAGAATGGTGTAGGTCCCGGCTGGGAGCACGAAGGAAGCGGTTTCTCCCGCTGTGATGGTTTGGGTGGCAACTTCCGTAAAGGTGGGCTCGGTGGGCAGCAAAATCGTGACTCGGAAGTCGTTTAAGCCCAAAAAGCCTGGCTGTTTCCCCGCGGTTGAGGGCGGCCGGGTCAAAGGCCACGTTTAACGGGATGCGTGGCGGGCCGCCATTCTGATTGGCAGGTGCGCCTGTGGCAGGCGCGCCTAGGGCGAGCCCGTCATCCGAGCTGTCGCAGCCACAAAAAAGGGCAAGAGTCAACAGTAGAGCGGTGGTGAGTAAAGCGTTTCGCAATTTTGTCCCCCAGGAATTGGCTTTCCCATCACTACGAAACTGCGACAAGGAGTCCTTCTTCAAGATTGCACGATTCCTTCGGACGTTGACGGCTTGGAGGCCGTAGCCGCGAATGGTCCAACCGCACACTTCCCGCCGCGCCATCTTGTAATCAAAGGTTAAAATCTGCCGGAAGGTGGGCGCCCCGGCGGGAGCACACACCTTCAGATGATCACTCCAACTCATCTCGCTCACCTCTGGAACGCCAAGACCAAACCGCCGGGCTCGCTGGGACGGCTGGAAACGGTGGCTGCCAGGGTGGCTCTGATCCAACAAACCGAAAGACCACGTGCCGATCGGGCCACGGTGGTGGTGGTGGCTGGGGACCACGGTCTGGCCGAGGCGGGGGTCTCCGCTTACCCTTCGGCGGTCACCGCCCAAATGGTCAACAATTTCCTGGCCGGTGGGGCCGCCATCAGCTGTCTGGCTCGCTGCCTCGGATTGAGGCTGGTGGTGGTCAACGCAGGCGTGGCTGCCGACCTGTCCCCCCATCCTAACCTGATCGACCTGGGTCTCGGGCGTTCCACCGGCTCGATGCTCGAAGGCCCGGCACTAACTCGGGAGCAGACGGAAGCGGCCGTCAGGGCCGGCCGGGATCTGGTTAGCCAGCTGGGTCCGGTGGACCTGGTCGCTGTGGGCGAGATGGGGATCGGCAATAGCTCTTGCGCCTGTCTGCTCACCAGTCGGCTACTCGGGTTGGAGCTAGAAGACTGTGTCGGGCCGGGGGCCGGTCTCAGCCCCAGCGGGGTCGAGAAGAAACGGAACCTTCTCGCTCAGGTTCTTCGTCGCCATTCCCAGGCTCAGGAGCCGCTTTCAATTCTGGCCAGCTTTGGTGGCTGGGAGTTGGCCGTGATGGTGGGCCTTTATCTGGAACTGGCCAGCCAACAAATCGTGATTGTGGTCGACGGCTTTATTTCCAGCGCCGCTCTTTTGTGCGCCGTGAAGTTGCGGCCCGAGGTTTTGGAAAGCTGCATTTTCAGTCACCTTTCGCCCGAACCGGGCCACCGCCATCTCCTGAATTTCTTCGACCGGGAGCCGTTATTGGCCCTGGGGCTGCGATTGGGGGAAGGCAGTGGAGCCGCTCTGGCCGTCCCTCTAATCCAGGCAGCGGTGGAGTGTCTCAACGGGATGGCTTCCTTTCAGCAGGCCGGAGTCTCCCGTGAAATATGAGAGGGAACTGTTCTGGACAGCGGTGATGTTCTTCACCCGCTTGCCGGTGCCATCGATCCCCTTCTCAGAGCAGCACCTTAACGACGCGACTCGCTATTTTCCGGCGGTGGGGTGGCTGGTTGGGGGGGCAGCAGCGGTCGCGCTGTTGCTGGCCCAGGAGGCTTTCTCATATCCCTGCGCCGTTATCCTGAGCGTGGTCGTGACTCTCTTGATGACGGGCGCCTTCCATGAGGACGGCCTGGCCGATTGCTTCGACGGGTTGGGAGGAGGATGGAAGCGCGAGCAGGTCCTTTCTATCATGAAAGACTCTCGCTTAGGGACCTACGGCACCTTGGCTTTGCTAGCGGTGGTGGCTCTCAAAGTTTCGGCTCTCCTCTCGCTCGAGAGCGGAGCGGCTGCTGTGGGGCTTTGGGCTGGTCACAGCCTCAGTCGTCTGGCCGGCCTCTCTCCTATTTTCTTTCTCGATTACGTAGACCAAAAGGGGGCCAAGTCCAAGCCCCTGGCTCAAAAGATGAGCACCTCTTCGTTGCTGGTTGCGGCCGTTTTTGGACTCCTTCCCCTGGCCTGGGTCTGCCAGGCCTGGGTGAGTCTTGGAGCGGTTGCGGGGATGGCCGGTCTGGGCAATCTCTATCTGAAGAAGCGCTTGGGGGGGTTCACTGGGGACTGCTTGGGGGCGCTCCAGCAACTGGCCGAAGTGACATTCTACCTCAGCTTGTCATTTTCCATCGGCTAAGAAACTCGGTTTCCAGCCTTCTTAGGGTCGCTTCCGCGTCGGGCAGGGTTTCGACCCGCCAGGCGAGTCTCGTCAAAGAGGACTTCTGTCCAGTCTTGGCCTTCCCTGAAGCGGACCTGACCGGTGGTCGGGTTGTCGTCCTCCCTTTTGCCGTCCATCATCAAGACTTGCTCGTAATACCTGCTGCGGGCCTCAAGAACGGTTCGGGGTAACCGAAGGTGCTCAAGGCCAAAAGGGGTTCCTATTCTAGTCGTGCACGACTCCATCTCTGAGAGCGGCGATGGTTAGACTGTGTTGAGATTACACTCAAAGCCTGAAAACGTTCTGAAGGAAAAGATGTTTACAAGATTTTCATATTTGGTGCTGGCCTCTGATAAAGGATTTACCCGACCAGAGGCTATGACCAGTTTTAGCGAGCATCGCTATTCGATCGACCGGGGGGCCTTCTCCCACGCCGTCAACTTTGACGCCTTTGGTCGCTACTTTCGCTTCCTGGGAGGAGGCTCGGTCAGCACCACTCATTACGAGGTGAACTCTCTCCAGACTTTTCTCGGTTGGAGTGTGACCAGCTCGCTGGCCCAAACTCGCTACGCCTTCGAGCAGAAACTGGCTCGCCCCAACACCATCAATGCTGTTTCCGAAATGCACGAGATGTTTGGACCGAAGATGGACCAGGTAGCCTTTTGTGGAGGAGACCATCGCCCGCCAGGGTTGGGACGATATTTTGGCCTTCTTGAAAGGCAGCTGCTTAGAGCGTTTGAATCGCCTGGCAGAAGCTGAGCAAGCTTACCGCAAAGCGGTAGACCTCAACCCCCGTCAAGCCGAGTCCAAGCTGGCTTTGCAAAGACTGGCCGGTTGATGTTCATACTTTTTTCACAAAAGGTTTACACCCTCGTGGTGAGATACAGTGGGCGATTCGTTATCCTATAAACAGCCATGCTCGACCATTCACGCCATCGCCAGCGCCTGTGTCGCTCGCTCTCCGTCAGTTGGAAAGCGGGTGACCGCGAGGGCACCGGTTACACCATCAACATCAGTGAAGATGGAGCCGCCATCGCCTTCTGCTCTAATAGCCAGACCCCGGACCATCTGATGATCGAGCTAGAACTCGAACAGGGCACCATCCGGGCTCAGTGCGAACGCCGTTGGGAACGAGTTCGCAACGACTTTCAAACGCAAACGGGAGTCCGCTTTGTCTCCATGGAGTCCGAGGACCGACTTCGGTTGAAACGTTGGCTCTTGCACGAGAGTCTAGTTGAATACGGTTACCGCGACCGCTCCTAGACTTGACCCGGCCGGTTGTCGCCGGTTGCGTTAGGCCGCCGCTCGGGGGCGAGAGAGGAGGGCCTGAGCTCGCTCCAAGACCTGCTCCTGATCGAGTTCGTCGGTAACGAGCACTTGGGCTCCCGCTTTGAGCTGAGCCAGGCGCACCAGTTCTCGTTCGATAGCCAGGAATAGGTCGGGCTTGCGAAAGGCGAAGAGGTCGTGAAGGTCGTTTTTCTCCCGCTGCTTAAGGCGTCGAGCACGCGTCTCCAAAGAAGCTGTCAGAATCAGGGCCTGGTCGAATGCCGGTAGGTTTTTCGCCTGCTCCTCCATCATTTGAGCCACGATGGGAGAGCCTAACACTCGCTCAAAAGCCAGGCTCCTTAACCAGCTTGAGTCCTGAAGGTGGATCTGACCCGAGCTGGGGGGGCGGAAATGGCGTGCGTCCCACATCTGGGCCGACAGGAAAAGCGCGCCTGCCTCCAGGCCTCCAAAACCTTCATCCCACCGCACCATTTCGCGAGCCACGCGGGCTGTCGGGTTTTGAGGACACAGTTCTCCGTTAGAGCCTCGCAGGGAGAACCCGGTAGCCTCTAAACTCTCGCGCAGTCTTGCGACCAGCGTGCTTTTGCCGGCTAGGTCCAGCCCTTCCACTAGAATTATGCGGCCCACGGCAGCTCCTCCTGTTCAGGGAGGTCGGCTTCAAAGGTGGCTGGTTCGGTCACCAGGGAGTAGAATTCTCGATAGCTCAATCCGCAGCGGGGGTCGTAATAGGTCTTGCGGTCCCAGCAGCGGAGGTCGGTCGAGTCGAGTTCTTCGACCGTCATTCGGGCCAGGCGCCAGAACGGGGTGGAGCCAGTGGGGCGAACCTTAAAGCCTTTGTTCTGTAAGAATTCGATCGAGTAAAAGATGTCTTCCCGGTTCTGGCCTGGCAGTCCCAGCTGAATGTAAGCTTTGCTTTTAATGCCGTAGCGTTTGAAGTTGGCTGCTACCTGGTCGAAAAGAGAGAGGTCGACTTTGGGAATCAGAGGCAGACGACTGCTTCTCGAGAGCGTCTCGACCCCGAAACCAACTCGCTTGAGCCCCACTTCTGCCAAGGCGGCGACCAGGCTTTCGTCAGCGTAGGGGTTCATCAAGTCGACCACTTTAAAAGGCGCCTCAGGGGCCAGTTTCTTCTTGAAACGGACGAACTGCTCGACCCATTCACGGTTCTGGCTAAAGAGTGGAGAATGCATCTGAAACATCTCGAACGGACCCAGGCCTCGGGCCATATACTGAACCGTGTCCCAAGCCGGTCGCCTGCGATCGTTGGTGCCTTCTTTTCGCGGGGTTGGGCACCATTTGGCGCAGTTGATGGGGCAACCTCGCGACACGGTGAAACTCAGGTCGTCGGTGGCCCGACCCCGCTGTATTCGGGCCATTCGGTAGTAGGTCGCATCGATAGCGGCGTGGTCGGGATAGGGCCATTGCTCTGGTGGCAGAACTTTTCCGGCCGAAGTCTCGCGCCACAAAGCGCCGTCGCGATAAACGGCTCCGTGTTCGGGAGCCAGTCCGGCCTGGCTGCGCTCGATGGCATCGCCGAGCACGATCTCAGGGTCGCCGTTGACGACCACCAGGTCGAAAGGGTCCCGTTGGAAATAGTGGGGGAAATAGTTGCAAGCATCTCCCCACACCAGAATCTTGGTTTGGGCGGCCATCTTTCTCACGGTTCGGGCCAGGTCGCGGGCGAAATGGGCTTCCCAGGGTCTGGTCCAGAGAATCAGGAAATCGGGTTGGTTTCGATGGACGAAGTGACGGATGACGTTGCGCTCGGCGGCCCCGTGAAAGCCGGAAGCTTCGACCACCACTTCGGCGGCGGGAAATCGCTGGCGCAGATATTGGCCGGTGGCTGAGAAGCAAGCTTGAAAATAGTGGGGAGTCTGGTCGTAAACGACCGAGCTGGGGGAGACGAAGATGATTTTCACTGTGGAACCTCCATTTGGCGTGAATTCCACTATAGTGAATTTTTGGCATCGGCTCTGTAACCTGGACTACAGTGTGAGCGATTTCCCTTAGGGGTGGATTTTCACTGATCTGGCTGTTTTCAAAAGGGGCCCCGACGCTTTTTCAAAATCGGCTTGGGGCCCAACCACCATGACCGAATGGATGTGGGGATGACTAGTGCCGAAGTGGAAGAGTCCCTCGTTGCGAACCGCAACCCCATTGCGCTCCTCCAGATAGCTGATTTGAAAAAATTTGGCACCGTTGAGGGTCACGCTGGAAGGTCGTTCCAGAAGTTTTCCGCCTCGTTGCCGGATGCCCTGGAGGATGGCTTCGTCGGGGGTGCCCTCGGGAACGGGTGGGCTCGGGATCAGCATCACCATTCCGATCGCTTGAGCCTTGCTCTTGTCCTGATTGGCAAAGAAGTAGTCGATTTTGGAGTTCTGTAGCTGACTCCCAAGACCTGGGTTCTCCTTGAGAGCGTCGGCCATAACTGCATCAGCCAATTCTGGATTGTTCGTCCCCACGACTCCGGGGGAGAGCTTGAGGGTATATCCTCCCTTAGTGCTTCGAAAGACGTTTCCGGTGGTGGACGATGATGGCTCCTCGGTGGCCCCGGCACTCCAGTCGCCCGATGCCGCCTGAGTCTTGCTGGTCAGGTAGACATCGACGGTGCCCAGGTCTCGGTTTGGTTTGACCACTCCTCCGGCTGCGGTGACGAACGATTTCACCGAAACCATCCCGTCGGTGATCGGGATCGATTGGGAGTTGATCAGCACATGACCGGCCTGAGCGGGGCCCCCGGCCTCGCCTGCAATCCAGCCATCAGCACTCTCTTGAAGCGGAATCTCGAGGGCTTTGGCCAGGGCTTGAAGTTCAGCGGCCATAGCGGCTCCGGCGCCGGCCGTTTGGCCTTTGAAGGGTCGATTGCGGACCCACAGTTCGTCGGCCGTGGCCGGCAGGAGGAAGAGAAAGACCAGAAAGAAGATGGTAAGGGTTCTCATTCCGGTGACTTCCTCACGATAGGATCAGGTCCCTGTGATTTCTGTGACCAGGCCCTCGGCCTTATACACCTTGGTCAGAGCTTCCACGATAGCGCGGGCGTCGACCGAAATGGCTCGAGCCTGGGTCTCACTATAGAGAAAGTCGATCACTAATGAGTGGATATTGCCGTCAAAAATCAAGCCGACCACCTCTCCAGCACGATTCACCACCGGGCTGCCGGAGTTCCCTCCTGTGATGTCGGGGGTGCTCACAAAATTGAAGGGAGTCTCCAGGTTGAGTTCAGGCCGTGCCTTGACCCAACGCTCCGGGATCTTAAACGGCTTCTGGCTATCTTGTTCAGCTGAGCGCTCATAAAGCCCGCCGATGGTGGTTAGTGGGGCCAATTCTACTCCATTGTCCTGATAGCCGCGCACGACTCCAAAGGCCAGTCGAAGAGTGAAAGTGGCATCGGGATAAAGCTCCTTCGCGCCCGTCTCGTAAAGAATTCGGGCCAGCTTGCCGTAGGCCGTTTCCAGAGGTCCCTCAACTTTCTGGCTGTAGCGCTCGCGAAGGGCTCTTGACGGTTGATCGACCAGACGGGCCAGTTCGAGCATCGGGTCTTGCGAGGCTCGGATCGCTTGCGGACCCCCGGACCAAAGCTCGGCCCGATAGTCTGGGTCGGCCAAGCGACTGGAGTTGATTAGGGAGAAGGCCCTTTGAGAGGGGGATTGGCCCTCTAAAATGGCCTGAGTCAAAGGGTGGTCGAATCCTTTCCACTCGACCCACATACTCAAAGAGTCGGCCAGCTTGCGAGCTTCTAGCTCGGGAAAAATCGGGGCCGGTGAGGTGAGTTGTTGCTCCAGGCTAGCCAGAGCCGACTCGCGAAACTCGCGGAGACGTTCGGGGTTGGGTTTTTCCTTTTCCTCAGCCAGGCGCACGAACGACCGCGCCAGGCTAAAGAGTTGACTGTTGAAAGCTCGTCCTTGCTCTAACAAATAGTAGTCTTGGTAAATCGTCTCGAGTTCTTTGACGGCCTCGGCTACCTCAGCCCACGGGTCTCCGACTTGCTGGGCCAAATCGGGCTTTTCAGCTAAGGCTTGACGGAGCTTTTTTTCCTGCTGACGCTTGGTCTTCACCAGCTCCGGATTCTGGAGTCCGGCCAAACCGCCAAGGTAGGCTTTGCGCGCGTTCTGGTAGCCGAAGAGAGAATCTTGAGCTTGCCGCTTGTTTTCTTGACTCCGTTCCCCGTAGGTCTTGAGCAAGACCTCCAGCCTTCGAATGACTCGGAGGGCGGTCGGGTAGCGAACGTCGCGAAGATACTCGAGATGGGCGGCGGTGTTGAGGCGCTCAGTTCGACCCGGGTGGCCGCTCACAAAGATCAGGTCACCAGGCTTTACACCGGTGGAACTCCATTCCAGGTAGTGGTCGGGCCGGTAGGGTTGGCCGTCTTCGTAGACCCGGAAGAAAGCCACGTCGAGACAGTAGCGCGGATATTCGAAGTTATCACTATCGCCGCCGAAGAATGCGATGCCGATTTCGGGCGCGAACACCAGTCTTACATCGGTGAACCGGCGGTAGCGATAAAGATGGTATTGACCTCCCCGGAAGAGGGTGACGACGTCGCTGCGAAGACCCGTTTTCTCTAAAGACTCGTTTTCGAGGGTGTTCATCACGGCCCGGCGGGCTTTTTCGGCCTCGTCGGGTTCCATCTCGGGCCCGACCGCTGCCTGAACTTCGGCCGTGACATCCTCGATGCTAACCAGAACATTGAGTTCCAGATCAGGCGTTTTAAGTTCCTGAGCGCGGTTAGTGGCCAGAAATCCCTGCTCAACCAGGTTTTGGCCTTCACTCGACAACTTATGAATGGCGTCGGCACCGACGTGGTGATTGGTCATGACCAGGCCTTGCGAAGAGACGAACGAGCCCGACCCCCCGTTGTTGAAACGAACGGAGCTTTTCTGGAGATGCTCCAACCAGCTGGGGCTGGGCTCGAATTCGTAGCGGGATTTCAGCAGCTCAGAGGGGGGCTCGTTGTAGAGCCACATCCCCTCGTCGGCCCAGACGAGCTGGGTCAGGATTAGCAGGATTAAAAGGCTAACTCGGGATTCCATTCGACTCCTAACTCGGTTGGAGGGGCCATGTAGCCGGCCAGGGCGCTGGCCGCCACCACCACGGGGCTAGCCAGGTAGCCCTCTCCCCCCAGACCCATTCGATTTTGCCAGTTGCGATTGAACGAGGTGATCGCTCTTTGACCCGGCTCCAGGGCGTCTGGACCCTGGCCGAAGCACGGTCCGCACCAGGAAGGTCGGATCTGGCCTCCCACTCCCCGGAACACGTCGGCGAT
>CAYRFU010000022.1:0-22763 GCA_964423525.1 uncultured Burkholderiales bacterium
CGACCGAGCGCGACGGCTTGCTCCCGATGACGGTGTCTGGCTGCAGGCAGAGGACCCCGTCCGAGATACCTGGTTAGCCCTTCATCATCAGGCCGATGGGGTGCTTTTGAAAGAGCCCGCGCCCGAAGTCGCTCAATTGCTCGAGCGTCTGAGACCTTACCTCGAGGTTGGGCCCGACCGCGTCCCCGCCTCGGGAGCTCTGGAGATTGCGGTCTGGCGCGGACCGGGAGCTACTCTCGTGTCGGTTATCAATCTCTCTCAGAGCGAGCAGGTCGGACGCCTTCGGTTGGGACCCGAGGTGGGTCGAATCTATCCTTTGCCTACTGGAAAACCGTTTTCCCCCGAGGAGGAAGAGCTGTTGATGGACCTGGCTCCGAGCCAGGTGAAGCTGTTCATTCTGGAGCCGAAATGACCGCTTGGGCGATGGCCACGGGGGGTCTGGTCATCCTGGCTCTAGGACTTGGCTGGCGTTGGCCCGAGCGAGCCCTCTGGGTCTTTCCTCCCTGGATTGGGGTTTCGATGGCCTGGAAGGGCGAACTTCTTGTCGAAGCTCTGGGCATGACCAGCGAGACAGGTTGGTGGGATGGGGTCCTCCACTTTTCAGTCTGCTTGATTTTCTCGGGGTTGGCCGCCGCTCTATCGTTTCGCTGGATGCCTTTGATGCTGGTCTCTTTGAATGCCGCCCTCAGCCTGGTCGCCTGGGGAGATGCGCTCTACTTTCGCTACTTTGAGGACCTTCTCAGTATCAGTCTTTTCTCCGGTATCCTCCTTCTCCCGACCGTCACAGCCAGTATGAGCGAGCTGGCTGTAGCTGGAGACGCCTTCTTCTTCATCGATCTGGTCCCGATGTTGGTGGCTGGACTGGGGGCTGGTCGGTCTGAGCAGGCAACTCGCCACTGGAGAGATGGGGCCGCTTTGGCTTCGGCCGGGGTGGTGCTGGCCGGGGCCTATATGATCAATCTTCCTGAGAGCAAGAATACCCTCTTGCTGAAACGATTTCGGAACGTCGCAGTATTGAAGGAAATCGGCTTTTTAAACTACCACGGCTACGATCTGTTCCAAGCTCTGGAACGTTATCTCGGGGCCCTGGGGGAAGGAGACTCCGAGCCGGCGACGATTTCGGCGATGCTGGCCCGGAGCCGTGAGTCGATGAGGCGAAAGACTCCTTACAAGAACCTCCTAGAGGGTGAAAACGTGGTGGTGATTCAGCTCGAGTCGTTCCAGGATTTTGTAGTGGGGCTGTCCGTTGACAGGCAGGAGGTCACGCCCTTCCTGAATCGGCTGGCCCGAAGAAGCTTGAGGCTTACCCTCTACGACCAGTCTCACCATGGACGGTCCTCGGACGGAGAGTTTGCCCTGCTCAATTCTCTCCATCCTCCCGCTCAACGCCCCCTTTGTTTTGCCTATCCCACCAACCACTTTAACGCTCTTCCTGCCCTCCTCGAGGATTTGGGCTACCACTGCGTTTACACCGTCCCCTACCTGGCCTCGTTCTGGAACGCTCGTCAGATGAGTGGAGCCTATGGATTCCATGAGAGCTGGTTTGAAGACGACCTGCCTTCTATTCTTCCCTATGAGCAGGTGGGTTGGGGGATGAGCGACTTGGCTCTTTTTGAGCGGGTGAGCACTCGTCTCGCGACTCTTCCTCAGCCGTTTTTTCTCTATGCCGTGACGTTGAGCGGACATCACCCTTTCGATGAACTCAAGCCCCACCAACGGATGTTGGAGCTTAGTCCGGAGTGGGAGGACGAGACGGTGGGGGACTATCTTCAATGTTGTCGGTTTCGCGATCAAGCCCTCGAGGCTCTCTTTGAGGACCTGGGGAGGCGTGAGCTCTTGGACAACACTTTGGTCATCCTGGTAGGCGACCACGATGCTGGCTTGAGCAGTGACGCTCAAGAGCGTCTCGGGGTGCCGGCCAAGCCTCTCTCCGACTCCGTGCCAGCGCTCTTGTGTCACCCCAGGCTGGGTCCGCTTAAGACCAGCCCACTGGCTGGCCAGATCGATCTGGCTCCCACCCTCGCTCATCTTCTGGGGTTAGACCCTGAGGCCACCGTCTTCTTGGGGAAGAACGTTCTGGCGACCGGTCGCGACTGGGTGGTCTCGCGTCGCGGCTACGTGATCGGAGCTCAAGGGCAAACCCATCCTTTGCAAGTCCCCAAGCCAGGAGAGCCAGAGTTGCTCAAGAAAGCGCGCTCTGAGCTCGAGGTCTCTCAGGCACTTTTGCACCAAGACAGCGTCCTCGACTGGAAAGGGAAATGATGAACATTGAAACGGTAGACCATCTGCTGACGACCACCCGAGCCGTTCGCAAGCGGCTCGACCTGGACAGACCCGTCGATCTGAAAGTGGTCCACGAATGTCTTGGCCTGGCCCTCCAGGCGCCTTCTGGCTCCAACCTCCAGGGATGGCGTTTTATGGTGATCACTGACCCGGACAATCGTCACAAGCTGGGCCAGCTATACCGCAAAGCTTTCCAGGTTTACGCCAGTCAGCAGAAGCCGCTTCCGTCTGATGACCCTCGGGCCGGTCGCCAGCCGGCCGTGGTTCGCTCAGCTGTCTATCTGGCTGAAAACTTGAGCCGAGTGCCAGTTCTCATCCTAGGTTGTGTCGAGGGTCGCTTCGAGAATGAAGGGGTTCTTTCTCAGGCCTCTCACTACGGTTCAATTCTACCGGCCATGTGGTCTTTGCAGCTAGCTTTGCGTTCGCGGGGACTCGGCTCCGCCTGGACCACTCTCCATCTCATGCATGAGCGGGAGGCGGCCGACATTCTGGGGATTCCCACCGATTTCACTCAGGCTTGTTTGTTACCGGTGGCTTATTTCCAGGGTGAGGACTTCAAGCCCGCCAAAAGGCTTCCGGTGGAGCAAGTGACTTACCATGACGGCTGGGGCCAGCCTTTTCGCTTCTGAAGGAGGCCCGCAACCAGGCGCAGAACCGGCCCGGGCCCATGAAGTATCAGTTCCTCGCTCTCATTTTATTTCTTTCCTCCCTGGCCCTTTCGTCGCCTCTGGCCGTCGAGGAGACTGAGTGGCTCGGCTCCCAGCGTCTAGCAGAAGAGTCGACGGTCCGAACGGTGGTGAAGAATGTCTCCCAAGAAACCGTCCCCGGGGTGGTCGTCACCGTTGTCGTGAACGGCCAGGCTCTGGGTCAGCTTTCCACCCCGAAGAGGTTGGCCCCCGGTCAAAGCATGGCCCTGTTGGGAACCTTCTCAAGCCCCCCCGACCTGTTGGGGACTGAGGTCGCCCAGGTGCGCCTGCTAGCTCGGCCGGCCAACCTGGCCGACCTGGAGGTCGACAAGGTGACCGCCCCTAACCGACTCACCGCCGGCCAAGTGGGGGAAGTGATTGTTTGGGTCAAGAATCGTGGTCACAACGACGCGGTCGGCCCTACCCTCACGGTGAGTCGAGCTGGAAAGGCTCTCGACCGAGTTACTCAACTGGAGACCATCGGTTCGGGTCGCAGCATCGGCTTCCCCGTTAACCTGGTGCCCGAGCAAGAAGGAGTTCTGGTGTTGACGGTTCGGCTCGACCCTGAGGATCGAATCGCTGAATCAAACGAATGGAACAATCTTCACGAGGTGACCTTCAAAGTGGAACCTCGGGCCGGCTCCTCCGTCTCTCTATCCGGGTTTGAAGTCACTCCCTCCGAGCTTCGAGTGGATAGCGCTGCTCGCTTCAAAGTGAGTTATCGCAACGGAGGCAAAGCTCTGGTTGCCAGGATTCCGCTGGTGATCAGTTCCAACGGCGAGCCGATAGCCAAAAAAATCGTAAGAGAACGGCTCAAGCCCGGGGAGAGTGGGCGGGCCTATATCAGCTGGGTGCCCAAGAGAGAGGGACAGCACACTCTTAATGTAACCCTCGAGGGGGAGGAGATTCCACGCTACGGGGCCCACGTACAGGTGGTTCAGGTTGCGGGTCGGCCGGCTCAAGATCTTGAAGTGGTGACCATCGATCTTCCCGAACAAGTCCGCGTGGGTCGAGACTATCAAGCTTCGGTGGAGGTCACCAACTCAGGCGATGCTCCTGCCCTCGGTTGCAAGGTCCGTCTTGTGAAAGGCACGGCCTTCACAGTGGGGGAGGCGAGCGAAGGCTTTGATTTAGGAGCGGGGCAGAGCCGGAAAGTCGGGCTCACCTTTCCACCCTTAAGAAGCGGTCAGCATACTCTCAAAGCTGTGGTGTTCTCCAGCAGCCTGGGGACGGAACGAGACCCCGACAACAACGAGTTCGAGAAGCGGGTGACAGCTGTTAGTCGGCGGTGATCGATTTCGCCCTTCGAACCATACAGTCTTGACCACTGGGGAGCTTTGTTGGTCACCGCCTGCGCTTGTGGGGTAGCCTGGTGGGTGGCCCGTTGGTCGCAAGCGGACAAAGTCCGAAAAGCCGGTGGGTGGGTGCTGGTGGGGTTGGGGATTGTTCTCTACCGAAATCGATTCCTGGATGGGTTTGAACCGAGTTGGGAGCTACCTTTTCAGGTCTGCGACGTCCTGTTCTTCGTGTGTGTGTTGACAGTTTTCAAGCCAACTCGACTAGGGCAAGAGTTGGTCTTCTTTTGGGGGCTGGCGGGAACCCTTCAGGCGGTGGTGACCCCCGACGTCCTTAGAGGCTATCCCAGTCCAGAGTATCTGGCCTTTTTTTTGGGTCACGGGGTCCTTCTGGCTGCCGTCACCTTCCTTCTTTCCAATTGCCGGTTCCGACCGACTCCACTTGGGATTCTTCGGGCACAGGGATGTCTGTTGGCCTACACTGGGGTGGTCGGGTTCATCAATTTTTGGGGCGGATGGAACTACGGCTATCTGTGTCGCAAGCCGGAGCAGCCCACCCTGTTAGATTTCTTAGGACCCTGGCCATTCTATCTTCTCACCTCCCATCTGGTTGCTTTCTTTCTCTTCTGTCTGTTATATTCTCCCTGGGCCTTTACAGAGAACCCCGATTCGCCAACCACGCCATCACAACAAGAATAGGGGGCATGATGCAACAACTCGAGCGATTTTTGGAAGAGCTTGACGCTCATCTCGAACAGGTCGACACCTGTCAGGAAGCAGTCCGGCGCACTGCCAAACTTCTAGAAACATACTCCAACCAGGATTTTCCCTTACCTGAAAGGCTGACCCGTTTGGATGATAACGGTTACGCTCGCCATCTCGTTCATCACGGCCAAAAATGTGGCTGCTGTGTGGTGGCTATGGTTTGGGGAGCGGGTCAAGGCACACCCGTCCACGACCATTCGGGTACCTGGTGTGTCGAAGCCTGTGTTAAGGGAAAACTTCGGATCACCAACTACGAGTTGACCGAGGAACTCCCTC
The DNA here is from genome assembly GCA_964423525.1 of uncultured Burkholderiales bacterium. GTDB lineage: Bacteria > Vulcanimicrobiota > Xenobia > Xenobiales > JADMJV01 > CAYRFU01. The sequence goes on from CAYRFU010000022.1 coordinate 5,306, forward strand.
AAGACCAGGTGATGATGTTCAAACGGGAGTGTATGCAAGTCGGACCGGGCACGGTAGGAAGTTTGATTCCGCCCTTCGAGCATCATACGATAGAAAATCCCTTCCAGGAAAAGGCGATCACCATTCACGTTTACGGCAAAGAGCTGGATAACTGCCGTCGCTATATCCCGGTGGACGAGAATCGTTATCGGGTCGAAAGCGTGGCCATGTCCTACTGCTCTACTCCTTCTTCGGTCTGAAGGTCCGGCTCCTCAAGGTCGGAGACTACCTTTTCAAGCTCCTGGGTTATGGTCTTCTTGCTCGGCTTACGACGGAAGCCTCGAAGCGACTCTAGCAGTCGTTCCCGAGTCTTCTGAGAGGCCGCGAGGAGGTCGGCCTGGGTGGGCTTCTTTCCGGTCTCGAACCAGCGCATGCAGGCGTAGCCGATGGCCATGGTTGCCGACCCTGCCACCGAAGCCGATAAGACCCAGCCGGGAGCTCCCGCCATTTTAGACAGCTCCTGAAAAGCTGTGCGGGCGAGCCAGCCGGCCCCAAAAGTGGTCAGCAGTTCGACCCCTCGGGTCAGTCCTAACTCCTGGCCGTAGATGCGCGCGATGGTCAGGACCAGGCTGACTTGGATGGCGGTCAAAGGCACCAGGTCCATCAGAGGGATCGGGGTCAGAGCCACCAGGCTTGCCGCTACCACCGAACGTCTTACGGCCTGCCAGGCTAGCTTGCGTCTTAGGGGAATCAGCATCTCGCCAAGTTGGCCGAGAAGTCTCGGTTCAGCGGCGGCGATCTCAAGAACCAGGCGCTCTGTCCCTTTCCCTTTGACGGCCGAAGCCGGCACGATCGCCTCGTCCTCCAGACCCAACACCCTGGCGGCCGATTCTTGCACCCTTTTTCGGTCTCGTCGGTCAACCAGGTCGATTTTGTTCAAGACCACCAGGTGAGGCTTGTCAAGGGAGGCTAACTCTAGATAGAGAGCTCGGTCTGAGGCGGTGACACTCCGGGCCGCATCAAAGACGACGACCAAAAAGTCGGCGTTCTCAGCAGCTTCCAGAGCTCGGTCTCTCTCTGGCCCGCCTTCTTCAGCGCCGTGGTCGGCTCCAGGAGTGTCGACCAGGGAAAAGAGGCCAAGATCGGCCACTTGATTGGTCTTGGTCGTCCCGGCGACAGGGGAGACCGCCGCTTTGTCGTCGTCTGAGTCCACCAGCGTGTTGTAGAGGGTCGATTTGCCGACATTGACGGGGCCCACGATGGCGACCCGAGAAAGAGGGGCGAGGGCCGGGGCGGCCATTCTCTGGACCAAAGTCATCAGCTCGTTGGCGCTGGCTGGACTCTTCTGGAACAGCTTGAGAAAAGCGCTCAAGGTCAGCTCCATTTCTCGTCGCATGTCCGGTGGGAGGCTGGCCCAGACGGCCCGGATGCCCTGGCGGGACTCGGGTGGGAAAACCTCCAGCAAAGTTTCTAGCTGACTATGACTCATCGCTTGGGGATTTCTGGGCTTGCTCGAATCCCCCTGGGTTCCATTGGCGTAGCACCTCGTAGAGAACGATTCCGAAGGCTGTTGCTACATTCAAAGTCCGCTTGAAACCTAACACAGGAATGATCACTCGATGGCTGCACCGAGCCAAGACGGTCGGTGAGATTCCTTCGACTTCGTGGCCGAAGACAACGGCTACCGGCCTGGGCCAGTCGAACTGAGTGTAGATCTGGGCGTCGGGGGTATTCTCGACGGCTACCAGGGGAATCTCCAGGCTCACCAGTCGCTCCACCGCTTGGTCGACTTTTTCATAGTAGGTCCAGGGCACGTAGTCGAAGGCACCGAGGGCCGTTTTTTCGAGTTTCGGATTAGGGGGGTGGGCACACAGTCCACACAGGTGCAAGTGGTCTACACAAGCAGCGTCCGAGGTCCTGAAGGCTGAACCAACATTGAAAGCGCTTCGAATATTGTCGAGCACAACGTGAATCGGATTCCGATTGAGTTGGGGCAAAAACTCGGGAGAAACCCCGGCATAGTGAGGCTCAAGCGACACTCTTTCTGGTTTCTGTCTGACCTTCTGGAGGCCTCCCTTCTGGAGGAATCAGGATCGGTAAAGAGAAACCCGACGTGTCCAGGGAAGGGGCAAGAGCATGTTTGGTTGGTTCAGAAGACCTGAAGTCGTTCAGTTCGTTAAAATCGAGGGGCGGTCTCTCACTTTTAAGTCCGAGCGGGGCTACAAGCTCAAAGCGCAACCTTCGATCGAGATCGATATCCCCATTCCGAGTGGAGGCTCCCAGCGTTTTAAGCTGCCGGTGACCATTCGTCAGGTCCGCGAGGTTACTAAGAATCAGTTTGTCTGCACCGGCGAGGTTCCTGGTGCCGCCCAAAGCATCGAGCAACTTCGTCAGTTGTTGATCGGGCTCGATCCGACTCAACAGATTCTCACCGACAACGACGATTTCGCTAACATGCGGCGCCAACCCCGCTATCCCTGGAGCCTTCGCATCCTCTCCAAAGACTTACCGGGCTATCAGGGCGTTTCCATCGATTTCAACAAACTCGGGGTGAAGCTCGCCGCCGAAGGTCAAGCTGAAATCGGAGAGACTCTGGGTCTGGTGCTGGAACTGGAGACGGCTCGCACCCGGGAAGTCCTGTGTCAAGGGGTCGTGCGTTGGTGTAAAGAGGCCGGTCGGCGCCGCTATGAGGTCGGTGTGGAGTTTTGCGATCTTGACCCCGAGGTCGCCCGCGAGCTCGAAGAGTTCGAGAGATTCCTCGAGGCCCGCCAGACCGACAATATCGCCAAACGTCAGGTGGTCGATTCCACCCTCTATGTGGACGGAGCTTTCGGTCCCGGTGTGGACGGCTTGCGCGAGGAACTCGAGCAGGAAACGGTCGAAGCCGAGGCTCCCCCTGTCAACGAAGAAACCCCCAAGAGTTAGCCCTCCAGCTTTCCTTGAAAGGGCTCTAGAACAGGCTCTCCGCCAGGAGATTTATGCTATAGAGTTGGCCTTTCGGGTCACTCGGGTCGAAGGATATTGTGACCAGACCAAAGCGGAGTTGAACCAGGAATGGGCTGGCCTGGGAGTGGAGGCCCGTGGATTGTTAGCCGAGCTGGGGCTGGCGGTGGAGGCCGCCCGCAAGTTTATTGAAACAGCCGACCTGGCCGCTCTCGACCGCGCTTTCGGGCTAACCCGTCGCCTCTGCTTTCCTTTCGATGAACTGCGAGCTAAGGCCAGAGCTTTGGAAGTCTTCGAACTAGACCAGTTGCTCAGCTTCGAGACCCCCACGAGAGAATGGGAGGACAGCTGGTCTGCCAAAGTTGTCCGTCTCGGTGGAGAGACCCGCGCCGACTTTCGGTGTCGGGAGTGCGGCTGGGAATTCTCCTTCGTGAGCGAAGTGGGAGTCCACGAAGAATTGGAGTTGCCGTTCGGAGAGTTTGCCTGTCCCATCTGTGAGACCGAGGGGAACTCCTCTTAGAGTCGAAGGCTGGCGCTGTGACCGAGAAAGAAAGAGTCGCCCTGGAGGCGATTGCCAAGATGATGAGGGCCGACAGAATGGTTGACCCCAAGGAACGAGAAACCGTGGCTAGGATTTTCCAGAAGCTTAGCCAGGAGGTCTTCCATGTCTAGAACCGCTCTCTTTTTGGCCTTGATTTTTTCGGTCACTGTCGCCTTCGCTGACATTTCTGCACCGGTGGGGCTGAAGGCGACCCACGACCCTGAGTCTCCCTCCTCCCGTCTGAATCTCAAGTGGAAGCCCGTGGCGGGTGCTGTTGGCTATGAAGTTTTAGAATGGAAAGAGGGCAAATGGGTGTTCTCTGAGGACGACCCCAGTCGCATTCCCTTTACCAGCTCGACTACGATCGCGGGCCTTCTGCCGTCGACCTCTTACAAGTTTTGCGTTCGGGCCATCGGCGGCGACGGGAAACCATCCCCCGTAGGTGAAGCGATCGAGGTGATGACTCGCTCTCGAGCCGTCTCCATGACCTCCTCGCCCTCCCAGGAGGAGCCCACGACCGTCGGTCTTCGCGACCCGAAGGCCCCAGCTCCCAAAACGCCCACCGGTCTGTTTGCCTTCTTCACCGAATCGGACGTGATCAAATTAACCTGGCGCAAGTCACCCCGAGCTACTCGCTACTACGTCGAAGAGCAGGATAAGAGTGGCAAATGGGTTACAGTGGAGAAGTTTGTAGGAGAACGTTCCGATACCGAGATCCTGATTCCTAACCATCCCAGTCCCGGCCCATATCGGTTTCGGGTTCGGGCCGTAGGGGCCAACGGCAAATCCTCGGACGCTAGCTTCCCCGTTTCTGCACGCCGTTAACGCTGGCCGAAACAGGCCAAAAAAAAGAGCGCCCATCCGTCGCGGTAGTCGGATATGGGACGCGGGCTTTTTAGGGCGTGGCGTGGAATTTCTCTTGTATTACCGCTGAGAGTTTTATCAACCTCTACACGTAGTCTATCCGACCTGGTAGATCAGTTCTGTGTGCTAGTTCACATTTTGGAGATTTTCCCGGGAAAATAGGCCGGGTTCCCTAGTAGGATCCAACTGTCCACAAAAGTTCACAGCCTCAAGCCGGGAGATCACAGGTAACTCACATGTTGATCACAAGGAATTCACAAGAAGTCGACGGAAACCGGCCTTAGACTTTTGGGGAGGTTCGTCGTGAAAGCGATTCCGTCTATGAAAGAGATATCTACTGCCAAAAGAAGGAGGCACTACGGCCCGCCACCCTGTCCGGGTCAACGGCTCGTTGTGGGTCTCGGGCAGGGACCGAGCCGAGCTAGCGCAGCCGGCCCGGTTGACCAAAGTTTGACTCGTCTCAAACGAGCGGCCCATCTTTACTATACCCTGGCCAAGCTATAGAGAGATAGCTCCTTCTTCTTCGACCGGTTCTTCAAGAAAATCACCCTCTTCGAGCACCGCTTCGGTGTTCATTTTGTAGAGGCCGTTCCCAGCCGGAGTGAGAGTCGCCTTGAGGAAACTTACGGCGCTAGTAGCGATGGAAAGGACAGCGTGACGCTGCTCCGGTGGGAGCGTCTTGAGCTTGTCGATGAACGCCATCACCTTGGGATCTTGAAGGCAGCGTGCCTGAGAGAGACGCAAAGGGTAGAGGAGCTTTCCGCCTCGCTGGTCGTGGAAGAAATCGGAAAGCGGCATGCCCAGCGCCCGAGCTAGCTTGGTGATCACCTCGACCGAAGGGTTGGCCGAATCGTTTTCGATTCGGCTGATGAAAGAGGCAGAGACGCCCGACTTTTTCTCGAGCTGCTTGATGGTCAGGTTACGGGCCTTGCGGTTGAAGTGCAGGATCTTTCCGAAACTCTTTTTGGGCTCACCGATGACTGCCACCTCCGTCGCCTGGTTTGATTCCCCTCATTATTTAAATGTTAGATCGTCTCAACAAATTCCTTCTCTATAGGAAACATAGCCGGTGGGAGTCGTGCCGACCGAGGTTGCGCAAATGCAACTTTGAAGGGGCAGGGAAAGCCGGTGGCTGTGCTCTGGGGAGCTTTCTACAAGCGGCTTTCTCTTGAGTAGTTGCACGTCCTCTTCTCCCACCAGAGCCCCGGCGATGGTAGCCGTTTGAAAGCAGGCCAGAGTGCCCCCGATAACGGCGATCACTCCCAGTTTGGCCAGGTCGCCCTTGCGGCTAGGCGCGATTCCGCCAATGCCGCCTATCTGGATCCCGATGGAGGAAAAATTTGCAAATCCGCAGAGTGCGTAGGTGGAAATGACCAGGCTGCGACCGCTCACCTCACCGCTTCGGATCAGCTCAGCCAGGTCAAGGTAGGCCACGAACTCGTTGATAATGATCTTGGTGCCTAACAGTCTCCCGATCTCGACCGCGTCGGAGGAAGGAACGCCCATCACGAAGGCTAGCGGTGCGAAAAAATACCCGAAGAGCTGACTGAAGGTGACGCCCGTCAACAGGCTCAGCCCGGCATCGAACATGTTGATGAGAGCGATAAAAGCTAGCAACATGGCCCCCACGTTGAGAGCCAATTGGAGGCCTGTCGAGGCTCCGTTTGCGGCCGCCTCGATGGCATTGGCGTCGGTGGTGGGGACGTCCACATTGACGTGGCCTTTGGTCATCGGCTCTTCTGTCTCGGGCACCAGGATTTTGGCCATAACCAGAGCCGCGGGAGCGGACATCACGCTGGCAGCCATCAGGTGCCCCGCGATATCGGGGAAGGTATCCACTAGCATAGAAACGTAGGCGGCCATCACTCCGCCGGCCACGGTGGCGAACCCGCCCGTCATGACGACCATCAGCTCGGACCGGGTCATTTTCTCGACGTAGGGTTTGATCAGCAAAGGCGCCTCGGTTTGACCCACGAAAATGTTGGCCGAGGCCGATAGGGTCTCGGCTCCCGAGGTTCCGAGAAGCTTGACCATCACCTTAGCGATGATTTCGACAATCCACTGCATCACCCCGATGTAATAAAGAATGCTCATGAGGGCCGAGAAGAAGATGATGGTCGGGAGAACTTTGACGGCGAAAACGTATTCTCCGTACTGACTTGGGTCCATCACGATTTTGCCAAAGATGAAGACACTCCCGGTCTCCGTAAATTCCAGCAGTTTCTTGATGACGTCGTTGAGCCAGGCGAACAGAAGTTCCCCCGGCTTGGTCTTCAAGATCAAGACGGCGAAGACCAGCTGCAAAGCGACTCCTGCCCCAACCAGACGCCAGTTGATGGCTTTGCGATTGTCCGATAGGGCGTAAGCGATGCCAAGTAAGACAAAGATGCCGAGCAGACTGACCAGACGTTCCATCAAAGTCCTCCGAACCAAAAGTTCGTTCGAGGGTATCAATCTGGCCATTGCTCAGGTGTGAACTGGGTGTAACTTTCAATTCTGGAGACTCCTCCGCGTTCAGGCGCGCTGCTCAGGGTCTCAGTTAAGACCGGTCCTGGAACGTCACCACACGGGAGCGCCTACCTCTTGATGCGAAAAGATCGTTCCGCTTGGTCACTGGAACGGTTTTTCCTGGAACAAGAGCGGCCACTCAGGCGCTAAGGCCCGTCAAGCCTTCATCAGTTTGAGGGGCTGGCCCGTCCAGCCCGGGAAGAGGCCTGTTTGGGAGCGCAGCGCGAGATGCTTGGAGGCGACCTCCGAGAAGATAGCCCGAAAATCGGTGGTGACGGGGAGGTCGCGTCCGTCTTCCAGATTCTCCACGGCTAGCTCGGGAACTTGGCCGTAGACCCTTCCGCCCTGAACGTCCTTGCCCAACACGAAAAGGCAGGAACCGCGCCCGTGGTCGGTGCCAGTCGAGCCGTTTTGGCGAACAGTGCGACCAAACTCGGTCATGGTCATCACCGTGACCTTGTCTTGGTAGTCGCCCAGGTCCCGCCAGAAAGCCGCAATACTGTCGCCTAAGTCGCGGGCCCGGTTGGCGAAGCTGCCCGTGGCCGTGCCCTGACGGACGTGGGTGTCCCAACCGCCCGACTCAGCAAAGCCGACCTCGAGGCCCACCCCCCCTTTGATCAGCTGAGCGATCTGGCGCAGACTGTTGCCCAGGGGGGAGTTGGGATAACGAGCTCCGTTGGCCGCTTTGTAGTTGCGAAAATGTTCGCCCGAAAGGAGCTTCACGGCCTCAAAGGTGTCGCGACTGGTGCCTTTGAGAAGCTCTTGGGAGGTCTCTTCATACATCTCTTGCAGACTCTTGCCGCCACCCTGACCAACGCTCTTTCGTCGACCGCGTCCGACTTGAAGTTTGAACTGGTCGAGGTTAGAAATGGCTAGAGCAGGATTGTTTCCGTAGAGAGAGCGGGGCAAAGAGCTGGTGATGGCCACGCTTTGGAAAGGGGTCGGCTCGTGTCCGAGCAAGCCGGTGGCCCGGTTGAGCCAGCCGGTGCGGGTCCCTTTCCGGCCCGGGGTTCCGCTTTCCATGAAGTCCTGGGCGTCAAAATGGGAGCGAGTCTTGGTAGGCGAGCCTACCCCGTGGACGATGGCCAGGTCCCGGCCTCGAAAGGCGTCATGGAGAGAGCCCAGGGCCGGGTGAAGCCCGAAGCGGCCGTCCAAAGTCAGTAGGCCTTGCTTAAGGTGGAGCTGAGGCCGGTGTTTGAGGAGGAAAGAATCTCCAAGAGGCTGGACCGCCATCAGTCCATCCATGGCCCCCCGCTGGAAGATGCAGACCAACGTTTTCCTTTGGGAGCCGAGAGTGGCCGGGGCCGCCTCGGCGGTGCGGGTAAGAAATAGGGGGGTGCCTCCCAGGGCCGCTGAGAAAAGGGCCAGGCTCCCGGTTTTGAGAAATGCGCGGCGACTCCACATCCGACTTTACCTCCTCTGAAATTCCGGTGAGCCCAAAATCAGGCCCACCATCTTGGCAGTCGTCTGGTGTTGATTCTTCTTCTCTGCCTCGTTCTGGAACTCCCGGGCGGTTGGCAGAAGGGGCTCGATGGCCTGCTCTACCGGTCGGCCCGGCAATAGTTGGCGTGCGTAGGTCTCGAGGGCCTGCTTGGGGTCTTGGAAGCGGGCCAGGGCGCTCTGATCGTAGCGCACTCCGGGAATCTCCCCCTGAGCCAGATTGAGGCCAAAATTCATTCGAGTGAGGAGAGTGCCGGAGTTGATCCACCAGTCCCCTTCGTCTGGGAATCCGGTCGGGGCCTGGTAGGCGTAGAGCGGTTGGCCCATATCCTTCAGCCAATCGTAAAGAGGCTTTCGCGGGACGATGGTCGCGTTTAGGGCACGGGTGGCGGAAATGACCAGTTCGAAGGGGGATTTGATTTTGGACCGCTGGGCTTCGGCGCTCCAGAATTCCGGAGAATGGACCAGGGTTCGCAGCAGCTCCCGGGTGTCTCCCCGGCTGGCTTGGAAAGTCGATGCCAGGCGGTTCACGAGCGCTTCGGGTGGGTTGTCCGAGACAAATCGGACCGCCATCTTGCGGCCCAGGTGGTGAGCTGTCGAAGGGTGTTGGGAAAGAATCTCGAGGATTTTCTCGCCTTCCTCCAAACCGCCGCCGGCGGGGAACCTGTGACCCAAGACGGTCTTGGCCTCAGCATCGTGAAAAGGTGCTACGAAGAGGAAGTCGCCTTGCTGTTGAATTCCGACTAGCCGACCCTGGTCGATCCGCTGACGGAACTTTTGGGCTCTCAGTCTCGGGTAGAGGCTCCACCCGGTGAAGGCGCGGGCTACCTCGGTCACATCCTCCTGGGTGTAACCGCCGTCAACTCCCAGAGTGTGGAGTTCCATCAACTCACGGGCGTAGTTCTCGTTGATCCCCTTTTTCTGTTTCTGGAGTCGACCCACCGCTCGTCGAGCGGGCCGCCCCATATCCTCTACCATCATCTCACTGAAGGTTTGGGCCTCGGGGTTGGCCGAGGACTGAAAATTGTCGAGGTAAGTCAGCATGGCCGGGTGCTTGGCGGTGGCCTGTAGCAGGTCTAGAAAAGAGCCGAGGGCGTGGGGCCGGATGCCGTCTCGCTCATACGAGAGAATAAATTGGCGGGCCTGATTGTCGGTCACCGAGACGTTGAAGTGGTTGAACCAGAAGTCGACCATCACTTCTTCCAGCTGGTTGGGGCTCTCGTTGGCGCTCAAGAGTTTCTGGGCGATCAAAGCCTGGGTTAGCTCTCGGAAAGGACGGTAACCTCGCTGCTCGGCAAACTTCTTGAAATCGGGGTCCTGAAGGAGCTTTTTTCGGTCCGCTCGGGCGTCTTTCGTGATCACGCCTTCTTGCTCGGCCAGCCGAAAGACCAAAGCTCGAGGGGGATAGGTCTCAGCCAGCTCTCGGCTGGTCATGGTCATCGGTTTCAGGCGGGCCAGTTTGCGGTCGAGTTGAGGCGAACGTTGGTCGGCCCGGAGTTGCTTTTCGAACCAGGCTTCAAGGCCATCGCGTGCGACCTGGTCGACCTCCCCCGGCTTGGCCCCGAAAGTCAAACGGGAAAGAAGGTGAGCGGCCGCTTCCTCAGAGGTCAGGCCAGCTTGGGCATAAGGTAACTCGGCGGCCACCGGCAAACTCAAAAACAGTGTGCAGGCCAGCGCCAGAAAACGGTTGAGATAGGTCACGTTTGCCTCCTTACAACTTCTGAACCGGCGAGGAGGCCCAATGTTACATTATCCTTTGAGAAAACCGAAGACGCCTTCTTTTTTGGGGTCCTTGTCGGTCTTGGGCTGGCCCTCGCTCGACCCCTCGGGACTACTCTTCTCCTTCTTGAGATCGACTTGGCCGCACACCTCGACACGAACCCCGTTGGCGATCTCAGTGGTGGCGAGAACGCCTAACTGGGGTAGGCTACGGGCCAGAATTTTGCGCACGAACAGACGAGTAGGAGGGTCGGTAAAGAGTACCTGGACCCCCGAGTGCTCCTCGAGCTTTTTGCGCACGGCCACGACCAGGTCTTCGGCGGTCTCTTTGTTCAAGCTAAGCACGGGTCCGCGGTCGGTCTTTTTGATGGCGGCCATCAGCAGCTTCTCGCTGTCGGGCCCAAGAGCCAGCCCGCGCACGACCCCTTCTTGACTGACGTAGGTGGAACAGATTTGGCGGGCCAGGGCCTGCCGACAAACCTCGGTCACCAAATCGACGCGGTCAAGACGGTCGAGCATATCTCCGGCCGTCTCGAGAATGGTCACCAGGTCTCTGATGGCCACCCGTTCTCCCAACAGGTTTTTGAGCACCTGGCGGATCAGACGTAAGTTTCTGCGATTGGCAAGAAAGTCCTCCACCACAACAGGGTGGGTGGGACCCAGCCGCGAGAGAAGCTCGAAGGTTTCTTGGAGGCCGAGAAGCTCGGGGCAGGCCACCGTGACCACTCCTTTTAAATGGGTGGCCAGGACAGCTAGAGGCCCTAAGACGAGGCAGCCGCTCCCCTCGGCTTGGTCCCTCAAATCGGGCTCGATCCATTTGGCTCTCATGCGGTGAACCGGATCGGTGGTGCTCCAGCCTTCCAGGCTGTCGAGTTGTTCGTGGCCCCCGAGAGCCAGCAGTCGGTCTAAAAAAATCTCTCCCGAGGCGGCCGGCGCGTCTTTGATGCGGACCAGATACTGGTTGGCTTCGAGGTGAAGGTTGTCCGATACTCGCACGGGCGGGGTGACCAGTCCCAACTCGCGGGCCAGGTCCTCTCGCAGTTCTTCGAGCTTGCCCATCAAAGGCGATCCGTTCTGGGGGTCGGCCACCGGCAGGAGAGCCCTTCCCAGCTCGATCGAGAGGGGGTCTTGGTGGAGGTAAGGATCGGTCCCCGGCTCGGCTCGGCCATCGAAAGAAAGTTGGAGCTCTCCCTCGACCGACCAGCCATCGTTGACCAGCCGCATCAAGCCCTGCTGGACTTCGGCCCGCAGTCCGAAGTGGGTGCCGACATAGAGGTAGCGGATCTCTTCTTCTCCACGGGAGAGCTTGATATAGAGTTGTCGGCCCTTCTCTTCGCGTTTCCAGGGGCAGAAAGGCTCGTAGAGCTCTCCTATCCTCATGACACAGAGAGATTCTTGAACTTCTTCTGGCTTATTCCTGGCCATCAGGATCCTCCGCAGGAACCAGGCCCAAATCGGCCACATTGTCGATCCATTGGACCTGGCCGTCGTGAGTGGCGAGCTCAAGCTGATAGTTCTCTTGCACGAACTTGGCCAGGTCTGGATGGTCGAGAGACTTGACCTTTCCACTGACGGCCACAATGGTGCTTTGACAAGCCTCCAGCTCTTCCGGACTCAAATTACCGGCCCGGATCAGCACGGCTCGGGTCGGGTCACCCTGGTCGAGCAGGAGAAAGTAGCCGGATTCGGAGTCTTGTTGGATTTGAGCGGCCAACTTTGTGGAGGCCGAGAGAAGGGCCGTTCCGGACAGGTTCTCGACGGTCTTGGGAAGGGTTGAGTGCTGGAACTGCTCGTCTTTCACCTCCGCCAAAGGGGAAGGCGAGATCGAGTCGGTTGCTGGAGTCCTTTGGCACCCCAGCAAAGCCGGTAACAAAAATAAGAGTAGAAAGATCCTGAGTGACATCGCTGGCCAGTTAAACCCGTCCAGCGGGGAATCCTTTCGAGGCTTACCTTGAAAGGTCGCTCTCTGCTGGCGCCGAAGTGGAACCCGTGCCTGATTTTGTGAGCCTTGAAGAAGCCGCTGAGCAGCTTGGCGTAGACCAGACGACTCTGGTTCGCTGGATTCGAAAAGGGCACGCCCGAGCCACCCGGCGGGGAGGAGCTTATCTTTTGACGCCTCCCGAGGTGAAGCGTCTCCAAGACAGTCCCCAAGTTGAAACGTCTCTTGAGTTGCCAATCTCGCCCAAGAGTGGACGTCGCAAAGTCGAGGCCGACGAGCTGTTAGAGAAAATGCAAGCTCGCCTCGAACGATTGGAAGAGATGCAGAGTCGGGGAGAGGAGGAGGGGGCCAGAGGCGAGACCGACCTGGAAGAGCGGATCCGAAGACTGGAGCAGGAACTCGAGACAGTCCGGGGTGAGAAGAGCCGTCTCGAGCTAACCGTCAATCCTCTTGAGGCTCAACTAGAGAAGATCAAAGCCCGAACAGAGATTCTCTTGACCGAGAAAGAGGTCCATCTGGCCCAGATTCGTGACCTCGAGCGACAACTGAGGGGTCAGTTGCCATCGCCGGTCGAGGCCGAAGAGATAGCCCGGCTTCGCCAGGAGCTTCACGCAGTTACCCGCCAGAAGGTCGCCTTCCAGGAACGCTATTCTCAGATGCGCGACCAGTTTCTAGAAGAGCTGGAACTGCTCAAGAGCGAGCGGGACGAGTTTCGCGATCAAATGGCCAACAACAGTGACTTGCAGCAGGAGCTGGTGGCCCTCGGTTACGAGCGAAACGAGCTGCGGGCTGACCTCGAAAGCGCCCAGCAAAAGCTCTCTCTGGCCCAGTCCCGGATCGAAGGCTTGGAAAAAGAACTTCGCCACTCTGAGGAAGTCGGCCAGGGGGGGGAAGAGCTTGAACGCGAGAACCGTCGCCTCAAAGAGAGACTCAACGACCTCCAATACAAGCTGGATATGGGTGGAGGAGGTTCGCTGACCGAGTCTCGCGAGGTGCTCGACCGAATGGCCAACCTGGAGGAGCTGATGCTGGAAAAGGACCAGTTGATCCAATCGGAATACGAAGAGAAGGCCCAGTTGATGGCTAGGGTTGAGTTGGCCGAGCGGGAACTGTATGAGCTTCAGGCCCGCTACGACAAAGAGAAGTCGGAGTGGTCGGCGCTGTTAGCCCGCGAGATCCAAAACCGAGACCGTCTCATTCAACAATCCTATGATCCGACTCCGAAAACCGAAGGGAGGGGCGGTTGGGGACTCTTCCGGCCCAAGAACGACACCAGATGACTCTTGATTCGGTCAAAGTGGGGGCTCTGTTCGGGGGACTCGGAGTCCTTCTGGGCGCCTTTGGGGCTCACGCCTTGGAGGGAGTCTTGCGTCCCGAGCGTTTGGTGGTCTTTGAGACAGCCGTGCGGTATCAGTTTTATCACGCTCTGGCTTTGTTGTTGGTAGGGGCGCTCGAACAGGTCGGGCCCAACCTCTGGTTGGCCCGAGCGGGCCGATGGTTCGCCCTGGGAGTCGTCCTTTTTTCAGGTTCGCTCTATCTTCTTTGTGCCACCGATGTCGGTCTGCTTGGAGCCATCACCCCGCTGGGGGGGCTCTCGTTTGTGGCTGGGTGGGTTTGTCTGGTTTTGAGTCGTCGGTGAGCGAGTGGCTCTACACCCAGCATCGGCAAGCGTTCGTGCTGGGGACGATTCTCCTTTGTCTCCTGGTGCACTCTTTGTTCGGGCCGCTCTGGGCTTTCGTTTTTTGCCTCTTGTTGAGACTTTCGGGGTGGCTAGTGGAACCGATGCTCCTTCCCGACTCTAGTCGTTATGGGCCGGTGATCTGTCGGGCTTCGAACCATCCTAAGAAAGTGGCTTTGACCTTCGACGACGGTCCCGCTCCCGACACCCCCGCCCTGTTGGATGCCTTGAAAAGGATGAGGGTTCGAGCGACTTTTTTTTTGATCGGGTCGCAAGTTGTCGAGTCTCCGGAGTTGGTCGCTCGGTTGGCTGCTGAAGGGCACTGCCTGGCCAATCACACCTTCTCCCACTCAAATCTCCTCTGGCTCGATTCTGACCAACTAGAGAGAGAGATCAGCCAAACCAGTGCCGTGATCGAGCAAGCCGCCGGCCGCCAGGTTCGGTTCTTTCGGCCTCCTTACGGTTATCGCAAGCCTGCTGTCCATCAGGTGGCCGAGCGGCTTGGTCTGCGGCTGGTGAACTGGTCGGTAAACCCTCGAGATTTTCTTCAACCCGGTCCGCTGGAATTAGTCGGTCGCGTTATGGCCGCTGTTCAGGGGGGAGATATCGTTCTTCTCCATGACGGGCGACGAGACCGGCAGGCTACCGTCGAGGCTGTCCCCCTCTTGATTCGCGCACTGAGAAGGCGAGGGTTTGAACTGGTCACTCTAGATGAGTTGCTGGGGTCTTGAGACGAAAAGGATTTCGATTTTTCTGAATTTAATTCAAGGCTTATTGAATAAGGCTCAACGGTCCGAAAGTCCCTTGAAGCACGTTGAGCAGGGGGTTGTCAGCCCGGAGGGCATATGTTATACTGCGGTCGTCAAGCACGCCGGGCGTCGACAGACAACGACGCCTCCACTTGTTGGCGGTGGAGGACAGTTTTGGCCGGCGTGTGCCAATCACATAGTCCAGTATTTTCTACGGGAGGCATAGCCTATGAACACCAGTTTGGACGTTTTTTGGGATCTTTTTAGAAACACCGGATCCCCCGAAGCCTATCTACTCTACCGAGAAACCCTGGACACCTCAGAATAAGCAGTATCCATCAAGACAGGAAGCCCCCAGGCTAGCGAGAAAAGGCCGGGGTCTTTTGATATTGTGATGAAAAATCTCCTGCTTCTCCTTCTCTTGACCTCATCGCTGGCGCTAGCGGCACCAGCCCGTGAGCTGAAGTTTTCAGCCGACCAGCTCGACTACGACGAGACCAAAAAAATGGTGCGTCTCATCGGCAAAGTGGTCATCGAATCGGAAGACATTGTCATGACCGCTCCCTACGCCGAGTACCACACCGATACTCAAATCGCCGATTTTGAGGGTGGGGTCAAAATCGTAGGCCGGGGCACCACCGCCGTCGGCAACACCATGAGGGTTTGGTACGTCACCCAAAGGAGTGTTCTTAAAGGTAACGTTAGAGTGGTTTCGGAGTCGGTGCCTGGCAGCGAGAAGACGACTCCCACCGTTCTGTTGACGGATGAACTCGAATACTTCTGGGAAAAGGGCGAGGGGTATGCTCAGGGCCGGGTAAAAGTGCGCCAGGGCAACCGTAGGGCCTTCTCCAACGAAGCGGTCTACTACCAACCCAAAGAGATCGTGGTGATGACCGGAAATGTCCGCTTCGAGCAGGGCAATGAAGATTGGCTGACGGCTTCCAATGCGACCATGAATCTCGCCGATGAAACGGTGGTCGCCCAAGGCCGGGTGGTGGCTCGCACGCGCCTTGAAGAGACGCCCAGCCAAGAGGAAGAGGCGGTGGAAGAGAAGCCGCTGCCTCGACCAGAAGTGATCGAACCCGATTTTGAATTGGAGCCAGTGCCCTCTTCCGAGCCTATCCTTCTCCCCGGCCTCGACGATTGACGGCAGGAGCGGCTTGAAATAAGGAGAACGGCGTCGGGATGCTCGGCCGAATCTGCTTTCTTCTTTTCCTCACTTTGGTGGTTGCGGGAGCGGACCAGGCCGCTTTTCAGGCTGGCCCGGTCGAATCGACCAAGAGTCTTGAAGCGGCCTGGCAGGTTCGCCAAGACCTGGCTGCCGGCCGTTGGGACCAGGCTCGACGGGGTCTCAACGCCCTAATGACGGGAAGCCGAAAAGCCAGCGATTACGAGCGGGCCTTTTCGGCTCGGGTCTTAGCCGAAGGTGCCACCCGGTTCTTGAGTCGGGATTCCAACTTTTCAACCTCTCTCAGTCAGGCCGCCGAGCGTCGGCTGAAACCCTTTCTGGCCTGGTTAGAAGACTATCCTAAGCTGGTCGAAGTGATCGACCTGAAAGAGCCTCTTTGGATTCGGGGCCAGGCCGAAGTTGTGGCCGAAGTGATTCTGGCCTACGCCCACCTGGAGAGACTGGACGGTTCCCAACGCCACCTTCAAGCCATCGAACGGTTTGCAACCGGGCTGGCAGCTTTAGACCGGAAAGACCCGAGTCGGTTCCCGTTTCGGGCTCACACCTCTTTTGCCCGATTGAGCCCCGGCTATGTGCCTCTCGGTGACGGGCGCCAGACCGGGGGGCTCTACTGGGTCACCGAGCGAGCCACCCAGATTCAAGCTCTGGTGGCAGCCAGTGAGTTGCTCGAGCAACCCGCTCTCCTGGTTTCAGCCGAACGGGAAGCGCTCGGAATGGGAGCCCACCTGGCTGTTTCCGGAAAGCTTCCGAGAGCGTTCACCCCGAGGCCCGTAGAGGGAGGAGGGGAGAGGGCCGGCATCACCCTGGTAGAGAATCTTCAAGCCGTTTACCGTCTCAGCGGCAAAAGGGTCTATGCTGTCCTGGCCGGACTGGTGGCTAGCCGTCTAGAGAGCGGCTCCGCTCTGGTGTCTCAAGCCGTGAAGGTGACCCCGGCCCTGGGGTACAGAAGCGCTGTGGATAGAGTTCGGCCCTCGACTTATCAAGTGATGGACGCCGAGAACGGCCGAGCTGTGAAAAAAGCTTTCGATTCAAGTGCCGTCATCTACCCTGGGGGACAGACAGGACAGGTGGTCACGGTCGGTCGCGAGCAGATGTTTTGGATGCGTTTCGACGTCGACCGTGAGGATGAATATTTCTTCTATCTTGTCTTTTTAAAGAGTGACATCGGGGGAGGGCTGGTGTCCGTGATGATGAGGATCGATGGGGACAAGATCTTTCAGGTCAATCTAGGCGGTGCGGGAGAAGTGCCGTTCATGGATATCGAGCTGGTCGAGGGACCCCGCCCGTTGCGCCAGGGCCCTCACTCCTTCGGACTTCGTTTCTCAGGTCTTTTGATGACCAGGCCGGCCGTCCTCGATGCCATCATGGTTCAGCCGGTAGTGGAACGGCGCACCGTGGAGTTGTCTGATGGTCGCCGCTTGATCGTTTTGAAGAACCTGTCTCCCGAGCCCGCCCCCACCGGCTTTGAAGAAGTCCAACCCTGGCCCCCTGAACGGCTTGACGCCTGGGATGGAGAGGGCCAGCCAGTGGAGTTAAAATACACCTCCGACCGAAGGCGTCGGAAAGATTATCTGTTGGTGCCGGCCGGTGGGGTGGTGGCCCTGGAGTGGCGGCCGGCCAAAGGAGGAAGTGATGGAACTCGGTCGTCTCGTTACCGAGTCGAGTAATCCCCTCAGCCAGGAGCTCGATCGGCTGACCAGTCTTGAGATCGTCCAGTTGATGGCGGCCGAGGACCAAAAGGTGTTGACGGCCGTGGCAGCCGCCAGTGAAATCACCGCCAGAGTGGTGGACGAGGTGGCCCGGCGATTCGGGCGAGGAGGTCGCCTTTTTTACGTCGGTGCCGGCACCTCGGGTCGTCTCGGCATCCTCGACGCTTCCGAGTGCCCCCCAACCTTTGGCACCCCTCCCG
>CAYRFU010000022.1:22773-35097 GCA_964423525.1 uncultured Burkholderiales bacterium
CCCGAGCTGGTTCAGGGGATTATGGCTGGGGGGATGAAGGCTTTTTCCCAGGCTGTCGAGGAGGCCGAAGACCAGACCGAGGCAGGGGCGAGCGAACTGGTTGGGCGCAACTTGTCCGAGGACGACTTCGTGGTCGGCATCAGCGCCTCGGGACGGACCCCTTTCGTGGTGGGAGCCCTGGCCGAAGCTCGTCGAGTTGGGGCCGGGACAGCCTCGATTTTTTGCAATCCCGGAGCTCCGGTGGCCAGCGCCGCCGATTGGCCTATTTTGCTCGAAGTCGGCCCGGAGATCTTGACGGGGTCGACCCGGCTCAAAGCGGGGACGGCCACTAAACTGGTGCTGAACCAGATCTCGACCGCAGCCATGGTCCGTTCGGGACGATGTTTGGGAAATTTGATGATCGACTTGACCCCAGCCTGCGAGAAGTTGCGAGACCGATCAGCTCGCATCGTCGCCCGAGCAGCTCAAATTGGAGAAGAGGATGCGGAACAGTATCTGGCCCGCGCCAACGGAGAGGTGAGAACGGCCATTCTGATGGCCGTGGGTCGGCTCGAAGCGGGTCCGGCCCGCGAGATGCTTGAGCACCTAGAGCTTCGAGAGGCTCTCGCTCAGGTCCGGTCTTGAGAATTTGGTGGGGGATTCTCTTCGGGCTTCTGCTGGCCTGTCGGGGGTCCGCTCCCCCGCCGGTCGTCAGTCACACTCCCCAGCCTTCACCGGCTCAGCCGACTTCCCAGCCGGTTGGTTTGCTAAAGAGCGGCCCCACCTTCGAGGCCCTCGGTTGGCGGGCCGAGTGGGAATGGCAGGGGGCACGAAAGGCCTTGGAGGCCCTAGGGCTCCAGTATGAGGTGGTGACGCCAGCCCAGCTTGATCAGTGGAATGGGCAGGTTCTGGTTCTCCCTAACGTTCGCAATATGGCCCCTGAGACGGTCCAAGCCATCACGGCTCAAACCCAACGAGGGGCGCGTTTGTTGGCCACCTATATGACCAGTTACAAACGTCACGATAGCGGCTCTTGGAGTCCTAACAACTTCGCCCTCGCGCAGGCTTTAGGGGTCGACTTTCATCGCTGGGTAGGGTCGGGCCCGTTGGCGACTGAGGTCAACTACCAGGACAGAACCGTGGCCCTCGGCCGAGGCCAAGCGATGCTGGTCACGACCCATCCCGGGGCTGAGGTGCTGGCCACCTGGACCGATGGCAGCCCGGCCATTGTGCAGGGCCCTTCTGGGATCTACGTGGGAGAAGACCTTTTTTGCAACGAGAACAGTGCTAGTGAAGAGATCCTCGCTCTACTGGCAGAGCTGTTTCAAAGGTTAGACCTCGAGCTTGGGAGTCCACCACTAGAGACGGCCTTTCTTCCTCCCAAGCCGCCCTTTGTTCCGGTCAAGGCTTCGGGGATTGCGGTCACCATCGATTTGGGGCAGGCCGAGCCTGGCCTCGTTTTTCGCACGGGTCAGCAGGAGCGGGTGGCTTTAGACCAGCCTCTCCGTCTGACCGGTGAGCCTTATCTCGAAGTGCTGCGGCCCCAGCCCAACGGGACCTATTCCTGGTCGGCCTACCGAGGGGAAGTGGCTTATCTGCCGGGCGTCGGTCTCCGCAATACTCTCGACCTGGAGGAGTATCTGGCCGGGGTGGTGCCGAGCGAGGTCCCGGCGGACTTTCCGGGGGAGACCCTCAAAAGCATGGCCGTAGTGGCTCGCACTTTCACCCTTTCCCACCGGGGCCGTCACGGGTCTGCCGATCTTTGCGCCGAGGTTCACTGCCAGGTCTATCGGGGACTGGCCAAAGAGGCTCGATCCACTAGCCAGGCCATCTCAGATACTAGCGGACTGACGTTGAGCTATCGAGGTCGACCGGCCGACACGACCTTCCACGCGGTCTGTGGCGGCTACGGCGCAGATGCCTCAAAGGTTTGGAGGGGTGGAAGTCGCGAGTCCTACCTGTCGGGGCAGCCCGACACCGATGCCTTGGCCGAACCGTTAGATAATGAAGAGCACTTGCGAGCTTTCCTTACCGAACCTCCTCCCTGCTTTTGCCAGCAATCGGGACGATTTCGATGGCGGGAGACCTATACTTGGGAAAAGGCTCGAGAAAAGTTGGCCGAGGGGCTGGCCCAAACCCTCGGGCCCGATTTTCACGGCCTGGAGAAGCTGCGCTCTGTGGCTGTTGCGAGCCGAACGGCCAGCGGGCGGGTGGCTGTCCTTGAGGTTCACTCAGGATTGCACCGCTACCAGGCGGAGGGTGATGCCGTTCGTTGGCTCTTTTCGGGAGGCCAGATAGGGGCCGGCGGACTCAATAGCACGCTCTTTCTCGTGCAGTCCGAGCCCGGACAGCAGCTAACCCTGGTGGGTGGAGGTTGGGGCCACGGTGTGGGGCTGTGCCAGGAGGGAGCGGCAGGAAGAGCACGGGCCGGTCAAGATTTCACCCAGATCCTCGAGCACTACTATCCGGGAACCGTCATGAAGTAAGAATCCAGACCACGACGGTAGAAAAAATCGCGAGGGCGAGAGAGCCCAGGGTGATACGAACGGACTTTTTGGAAAGCTCGGCCCGAATTCGGTCTTCCAGCCGTGGACCCACGACGGTTTTCAAGACTCAGGTTTTCTCGTGGGCCTGAAGTAGTCCCAGGTAACCGAAAAAGAAGGGGATGAAGACCGTCAGTCTGACCCAGTCGGGGAAGTCGTTGAGGTGGAACTGCCAGGCCATAAGCAGAGCGGCAGCCAATCCGAAAACGCCGGACAGGCGTCGGAACGTAATATCACGTCCTTCGATATTTCCGCAAGAACTCACTTGAACTCCAAAGTTTGCCGGTCCCGCCGCAGGTGTGGCATTGGCCACTTCCCCCGCAGACCACACATTTCATGTGGTAGCCGCGGCCACTACAACTTCCGCATTTGCCCTTGGTGCAGAGGCTACAACCAGCCCCCGAGCACGACAGGCACTTCTTGCCACCGTAGCAGTTCCCACAGATCTTCTTGCCCAACCCGCTACACCCCTGGCACCGGGTCGTTCCGTGACAACGTCGGCAGGCTACCGACTCGGGCTCGTTCTGAACTCGAGGGACCTGGGCCCCTTCTACAACCACCCGGATTCGCCGATCATCTTGGCCCACCAGGAAGAAAGGGGCCGACGAGCCCGGTCGGAGGGAGATGGACACCGGTGAGAGTTCCTTGGCCGGCGGAAGAGCCCGATGTTCGAGAGTGAGGACTCGATCGCCGTCCAGTCGGGCGGCCAGGGTGAACTCGCAGCCCAGAGCCTGGTAGCTACTGGAACGACTGCTGGCCCACAAGGAAACCTTCTGGGAGCGGCCGTTACCTTCGTCACTGAGCCGAAGGTCGATCAGGATTCTCTCTTCGCTCCAGGCCAGGGTGGCCAGCAGAAGGAGGACAGTTATGAGGAAAAGTCTCTTCACCCTTTCAACCTTAGCGGCCGAAGGACCGCTGGTTTTTACACGGTTGTAACGGTCGCCCCGATTCCTTCCAAAGCACCCCAGTGCTGGTGGTCACGACCTCGGATTTTGATGGTGAGGCGCCCTTCTCTCAGGGCTTTCTCAAGGTGAGGAAGTCGCTCGGCTGTGAAGGAATGACTGCCGGTGCGGGCCAGCACCTCGCGTCGGGGCAACAAGACCCAGCAGTCGGTGGCATCCACTTCCAATTCAGGAATGTTTCGCTGGAGGGCAATACCAGCAGCCCACACGACCAGATGCCATCGATGCCTTAACCAGTTCCGGTTGGTGAGAGTCAGTTGAAGTCTGAGAGGAAAATAGCGCAGACAGTTGGCCACCATTTGTCTATCTCGCTCGCTGAAGGTGGCCTCGATCCGGTGACTGATACGGCGATAGTCGTTATGGACGCGATCAGGAGGATCGTGGAGGCTATGAACCCCGTATGGGTGAGGGAGGTTCGGATCGTAATCCTGGTCGTGGAACTTGGTGGCGCTGGAAAAGGTGGTCGCTGTGAAATCGAGGTAGTCTTGAAAGGTCTTTCTCAAGACAACCGTGCCGTATTTGTCAGGGTCTCGGTCGAGGAGTGAGTAGGGTTCGATGGAGAGAGGGGTCACAGCCAACTGGCCCAGAGCGTCCCCGAAGCTGGTCAAGAGGTGAGCGATCCACTCCTCGCTTCTAAAAACATCCTCTGGGGTTTCTCCCGAGAGTCCCAGGATTCCGTAGAGGGCAGCATCCATGTTGGGGTAGGAGCGGACCTGCTCCAACCGAGCCTCGAAGTCTTGGTTGGGAGAAAACGGTTTGAGTTGACGCTTGTCTCCCAATCTCTGGCGCACACTCTCGGACAGGCTTTGGGCGTCAAGAGAAAGATGGACGGAGGCGAACTGATGGGCCAGCAGTTCGACCAACTCCGGGTCGGGCAGCGACCAGCAGTAAAAGGCTACGTGGTATTGTTTTTTTTGGGAGCTGGCTGAAAAGGGTTCGTTTGTCAGGATCGGCGATAGGGTCAAAATCAAAAAGGAAGGTGTTGTTGGACCAGGGAGCCAGTACCTCCATGTCGTGGAGGACGGCCTCGGGGTCTCGATAGAGATAGCCCTTACGGCCGAACAGACGTTTGTGTCCGAGAGCGCTTCCGGCGCAGAATAAACAGGTGCAGCGACAGCCCTTCCCCGTCCAGATAAAGGGAGCGTTGAATCCCACCATCTCTAGCACCTGGGTCGGCGCCACCTGCTTAAGGTCGGGCACGAGCCGGAGGTCTTCGGGCCCGTTGTTTTGCTGGACGTAGGTGGTGGGGAAGACGGCCTCGGCTGTGGTCAGGTTGCAGGTCGGTTGGCCGATGGCTAACTCGTAAAGAGGTTTCTCCCCGTCTCCCCGCACGACGGCGTCGAACTCTGTCTTGGCGACCACAGTTCCTGAGCGAATGATGTGGCCGTTTGACCACCCGTAACGATCTGAACTTCGGGGTAGTAGCGTCGCACCAAGCGGGCTACCTCGGTGGCTCCGAACAGGGTGTCCCACCATTTGCAGCTGATGGCTACAGTGGTCGGTCGAAACTGCTCCAGGTTTTGGATCAACTTGTCGATCCAGTAAGGACCGTCTAAGGGTCGACTCTGAGTGGGCACTCCTCGTCGGTGCAGGTAACTAGCCAGGGTTAAAGTGGCGTTGTTGAAAAGGGTCTGGGCTCCATCGGCCCGGCGGGGAGGGTTAAGAGAGTGGACGCGAGGAGAAGGCACTTAGTCTTCTTCGTTCATCAGCGACAGTTCTCTTTCGAACAGCTCTCGCTTTTGTTCCCTCTCTTGCTCAATTCGCTCTGACTCGACCTGGCTAATGTGGTAGCCCGGTGGAAGAGAGTCTAGCAAAGCCCTGAGATAGGCGAGAGACTCTTCGGGGGCTACCTCTTGGACCCGAGCTACCAGGTCGCCTTTGGGAGAGGTCTCGTAGTAGACAAAGCCCAGTTCCTTTAAGTCTTCGGGGGTGAGCCCCCCGGGAAGGTCCCCCTCAATGCGAGGAACCCCCTCCTGGTCCAGGTAGACGCGAGCGACGCAACACTGACTCGAGTCGCAGATCGAGACGACCATCTTTTCTTCCTTCACGAGGCACCGGCCAGGTTGCTCACGTCATCTGAGGTGACAGCGAGCTTGGTGTCGTCCCGTCCAGAAATTTCGGCGAGACGTTGATTGACGGCGGCAACCGTCTCGAAAAAGCAAAGCAGAGAGCCGAATGAAAATCTGTCCAACTGAGGGATTTCCAGCGCTATTAAGGGGAGCTGGTCTTGACGCCGGCGTCCGAAGAGTCGTTCTTTGTGAATCTGCTCAAGGTCTTGCACGGGGCTCCCTTTCCAGGGGGCCAGCCCATCATAGTTCGCGTCCAGGCCCCCGACCCTTACCTGGTCTGCCATCTGGGCTAATTCGAGAGAGACTTCGAAAAGGTGGGGGTCGGTTCCCTCAGGTGGGGGAGCGCACAGATAAGACCGCTCGTGGGTTGTCCAAACCACTGGATGGCTGGCCGGTGGAGCTAGAACCTGGGCGCTGGGGGCCATCATATAGCGCCACCACTGGCCCAAAGAATGCAATCTGGGATCGGGCAAAGAGAGACACTCGACCCGACCGTCAGCCGATAGGATTTCGCGCACGGCCGCAAATTGAAAACAGGGATTTTCCTCGAACGGTTGCTTGTCCATCGAACGAGCCAGGGAACGGCCTCCCTCCAAGACTGGGGTCGGGTCGACGCCGGCCACAGCCAGAGGCAAGAGGGTGGCGGCCGAGAGGCTTAAAAACTGGCCTCGGCTTCGGTCAGAGAGCTTGAAGTGGCGATATCCTTCGAGTTTGGCTAGTTCTAGCCAGGAGTGACACTGGTCCCCGGTGACCAGGACCAACCGGCGCTGCCCTTCGGCTTTTCCGTGTCGCTTTTGGACCAGGTCGGCCACAAATCTTTGGGTGACCGCTAATTCCAGGGAGGGCTCTCGGTAACAGCACATCACGCTTGAAAGGCGAGCCTCGCCCACTGTCTCGGACAGCTCCTGAAGGTGGTCGGCGCTCAGGTGGTCGCCTATCAAAACGACCCGGGGCTTTGACCAGCCGAGCACAGGTTGAAAGGCATCAAGGACGGCTTTGATGGCGAGATAAACTCCCCCCGTGGCCACCACGATGACGATATCAGAATTGGCCTTGAGTTCCTCAGCGGTCGAGACCATCGTCTTGAAATCGGTCTCACGCAGGAGGAAAGGAACCTCGAGACTGGGCAGAGCTTTCTGCTTCTCATCGAGTTTGTGACCAAAATTTGCGACCTGACTGGCCAGCGGTCCTAGCTCCAGGCTGTCTTCAAGGCTGGTCAGGTCCAGTGAGACTAGCGAGCGTTTGGCTCCCATGCACCCTCCACGAAACTGCGCGTTCGGCGCTTGAGATGAGAACCCTGCGTGAGGCTCTCAGGCGGAGTCGCTGGCATGTCTGTCGGCCTGTTCCCGGTAGTCCTCGAGAATCGAATCGAGCTCGCCGTCTGAGTCGAGCTTCAGGAAAGCCTCGACTACCCGCGGATCGAACTGGGAACCGGAGTGCTTGGAAAGCTCGGCGAGGGCATCTGGTTTGGGCATGCCACGGCGGTAGGGCCGGTCACTGGTCATCGCGTCAAAGCAGTCGGCTACGCACATGATACGGGCCCCGAAAGGGATGTCTTCACTCCGTAAGCCATCGGGATAACCCCCGCCACTAAATCGCTCGTGGTGGTGTAACATGAAAGGGAGAATCTGGCGAAAAGCTCGCACTGGCTCCATAATTTCGACCCCATACTGAGGGTGTTTTTTCATCTCTTCGAACTCTTCTTCGGTGAGACGACCGGGTTTGTGGAGAATATGGTCGCGGATCCGGATTTTGCCGATATCGTGAAGGAGGGCAGCATAGCGCAACTCGTCGAGCTCCTCGCCAGTCAGTCCCAGGTCTTGGCCGAGCATCACCGAGTAGGCGGTGACTCGTTCAGAGTGCCCTTTGGTATAGGGATCTCGGGCGTCGATAGCGTTGGCCAAAGCGCTGATCGAACTGAGAAAAAGGTGATGGAGCTCGTCGTGAAGACTCGCGTTTTCCATCGCTAAAGCGGCTACGCTGGCGAGCTGGTTGGCCAGATCCAAGTCGGGTTGACTGAAGTCGCTTCCGTCTAACTTTCCGCGGATATCGAGGACCGCGACCACTTTGTCGCTGGTTAAGAGGGGGACGCAGAGGTTGGAGCGGCGGCCCAACTCTCTGGAACGGGCTACGACCACTGGCTTTTTGGTAGCGGCTACTTGGCGGGCCACCCCCAGGCCGGAGCGTTGAATCGGACCATGACTTGAACTGAGCTCAAGCTCTTGGCCCCGAACCAGGTAAAGGGCGGCCGCTTCGGCCCCGAACAATCCGATGGTCTGGTCGAGCACAACGGGTAAGATCTCCTCCAGAGTGAGGACCGAGTTGAGCACTTTGCCGAGATGGTAAAGGGCTTCGAGTTCTCCTACCTGGCGCTTGACCTGTTCGTAGAGTTGGGCGTTGTCGATGGCCGAGGCGGCGTGGCTGGCCAGGATGGTCAAGATTTTCAGGTCTTCTTGAGAAAAGTCGTCACCCGCCAATCTTCCACTCAGATTCAAGACTCCGATACAGCGATCTTTGACTTTGAGAGGGACGCACATCGCCGATTTCATTTCGGCTTCGGGACGAGGCGTTTTGGACGCCGCATCTTTGATGCCCTTGCGAAGAAGGCGCGCTTGCCCTTCCTGAGCGACCCAACCGGAAATGCCTTCGCCCAGAGTGACTCGGGTGGAGGACACGATTCTTTCGTCAAGCCCTTGGGCGACCAGCATCTTGAGCTCCGATTTGACCTCGTCGAGCAGCATCAGGGAGCCGTTCTCCGCCCCCAGAAGAGAGATAGCGTGGTCGAGGACTTTCTTGAGCACCTCCTCCAGACGGATGGAGGAACTGATGGCTGTGCCGACCTCGTAAAGGGCCCCCAGAGTGGAAAGGTTGCGCGCTTGCTGGTTCTGGTCACGAATGGTCTGTTCGGCTAACTCGGCTAGAGCGGCCATCATGTCCTCGGCTCTGTCGAGGTCGACGTGAAGAGGGGTAGGGTGGGCTTGGAGGGCCTGCTGGACTTCGGCCTGGGTCATCCGGAATTCTAGAGCCAGATTCTCAAGTTCGGAGCCAGAAACTTGTTCCGGCCAGTAAGGCCCCCCGATGGCGAAAGCAGTCAGGCGACCCTCCAGGCTGACGGGATGAACCAGGTAGTGGGCTTGACCCGCCAGCGAGACGACTCGAAACCCGGGCTCTTCGGAGCCTAGCTGCTTGACTAGTCGAGCCGTGCTGTCCAGCAGCAACGAGTGGAATTGATCATCGGGATGGGAGTAATGAGAGGAATACTTCCCGTCGGGAGTGGCCACGAGCAAGCTGAGCCCGGTGGCTAGAGAGAGAACCTTTTGGACTTTCTCCAACGAGCTGAGACTAAATCCGACGGCCCCCTGAGGGAGCGTCCTGACCTTCTCGGCAGCGGTCTTCACTGTCGACGAATCCTCCATGCCCCTCCCCGCCTCAACCTTTTCTAGGGTCCTCCCATCAAACCCTGGGGGGATTTTTTGGTTGGTCCACCTCTTTGGAGGGGTTCGCGACCCCTGCCACAAACTTCTTTCGGGAGCGAGCTAGGGAGGTTGTTTTGCCCGAAATTCCTGAACTGTTAAGAGAGGTGCCTCTCTTCTCGGGGTTAGCCGATGAAGACATGCAGGCTTTGGCTACCATCGTCAGCCGAAAAGGCTACGGAAAGTCTGAGACTCTGTTTCATCAGGGCGATCCTGGGGAGGAGTTCCTTGTTCTCACAGAGGGAAGCGTCAAGGTCGAGTTGATGAACCACGACGGCAAAGAGCTCACTTTGACGATCCTGACTCCCTATCAGTTCTTAGGTGAACTTGCCCTGCTCGACGATGTACCTCGCTCTGCCACCGTGGTGGCTATGGAGAAGTCTGAATTCTTGGCCATCAATAAGCGTGATTTTGCACGAATCATGGAGCAGTACCCCCGAATGGGCATTCCCATGCTCCGGCAACTGACCAAGCGGATTCGCGTTCTGACCGACGACATCGCCAGTATGGCTTTCATGGATTCGTACAGCCGGGTCACCCGCAAGATTCTCTCCCTGGCCGACGAGATGGGAGAGGAGCAACAGGATGGCTCGACCTTTATCGATCAGTCTCTCACTCACCAACAGCTGGCCAACCTGGTGGGGACGACCCGCGAAACCGTCACCAAGATTTTGAACGAGATGAAGGATAATAACTTGATCTCCATCCGCCGCCACCGCATCACCGTCCTCGACCGCGAAGAGCTCTACAGTCGGGCTAATCTCAGCGGATTCATTTAAGGTTTTTATCACCAGATGCTGCTAAAGTCGACCGGTGAGAATCTCCGATCGTTTAGCAGCAACTGCCAGGCCCGTCCGGGTGGTCAACTCAAAGCAAGAACAACCGGGTTTGAGCCCCG
Organism: uncultured Burkholderiales bacterium; assembly: GCA_964423525.1. Lineage (GTDB taxonomy): Bacteria > Vulcanimicrobiota > Xenobia > Xenobiales > JADMJV01 > CAYRFU01. The sequence continues at coordinate 32,698 of CAYRFU010000022.1, forward strand.
ACAGGGCGGAGCTTGGAGCGAAGAAGCCGGAGGTCGCAATCGAACCTGGCCTCCGATGCTCTGCGGTTCAAACCCAGCAGCCGGTTTGCCCCAAAGCTATTGTGGAGTCGGTGGCGCGCTATGCCCTGGCTTTGCCCTGCCTGACCGAGGGGTTGGAAGTGGCCTACTCGCCTAACCATACCGAGGGGATGACCACCCGAGCCCACATTGAGAAGCAACTGGTGATGCTCAATCACTACGTGGGGTCGGAGATGAAAGCTCTTAGCGCTTTCGGAGAGGGAGACTATGAAGCTCTTGCCGAGATGGTGAAAAACCCCAACGTCCCAGAGGCCCTGCAGGCCAAGCCGGCAGACCTAAAAGAGGTGCTCGAGCCGATGCGGCGTGGGTTGACAGCGTCCGATTGGAAGGTCCTCTCCACGGTGGCCGCCTTTCACGACATCGGCAAGATCGACCCCCAATGGGCTAGTCAAAACCAGCTCGATCTCCAGGGGGTTGAGTTTATCGCCCACGACTTTGACAGCGAGACTCTTCTCGAGAACAATCCCGTGCTGCTCGAACCTCTTCGGCTAGAGGATGACGAGCGAGAGAAAGTCTTGACTTTGAGTCGCCTTCACTCTCTCCCTGGGCAGTTTTTTTTCGGGGAGGGGAATATCTCGGCCTACAATCCTCTCTTTCGGATGGCAGGTTCCGAGGCCAGTGAGAACGTGCTCAAGCTGGCCCGGATTCACGGTGTTCTCGACGTCATGTCCGCCCTCAATCAGAAATTCGTCAAGCCGATCTTAAACTCTCATCTTCAGTTGAGAAGCTTGATTTCTGAAGCCTATGAGAAGAAGATTCCCCTGGGCATGAAATTCCGTCAGACGGCCATGGCTGAGCTTGAGAAGGCGGGTCAAGGTTTCGTTCCGTTGGCCCACGACTTTGGTTTGGGCCCGGTCGCTCTGCAGAGGCTTCGGAAGCTCACCAGTCCCAAATTGGAGTCCGATGTTTTCGCGCGAGCTCTCAAAGAGTTGGAGCCGACGATGATATACGAGTTCCAGGAAGCCACCGACAGCGAGCAGACGTGGTTTGGCACTTACGTAGCCAACGCTTTTGGCGGTGGAATTCTTAAAGCCACCAAAGAAACCGATCTCGATCCAGCCGAGGCGGTCAAAGCCACCGTCAAGATGGTCGCCTGCGCTGCTCGCTATAAGCGTCAGCTGGAAAAGCATTACGGACCCCGCCGAGAATGGGCTTTGGCGGCTCTCGAACCTTCCCTGGAGGTGGCCCAAGGACCCGACGGGGCTCTCCGTATCCTAGAGGAGACTCAACGGATTCAAACGGTTGAGCAGGGGGTTCGGATGATGACCACCCAGTTGGCCGGCCTCAAGCTCCGAGGTGGCCATACCGGCATTGAGATCGGGTTTAAGTAGCTCGAATTGATAAAGATCACCTGCTCGGGTGAATCGAGGGTGACGTCTCTGACCGTTCTGGACCCGTCGGCCCACTCCACCGTGACCTGGTGGGTCTGGCCGATTTCACCGTCTGTGTATTGACCTTCGAAGGATTGATAGCCAAAGTTCTCGCTAAACTGCCGGCTACTCCAGTCGCCCTTTTCGTGGATCACGATGCGCTCCGGCAGAACGCCATCGTAGCGGTTGCCGGCAATGACCCGAAGGTTTCCCTGGGTGGTCTCCGTTTGGCCCGGGTCCTGTTGGTCGGGCGGTCGAGACTGCTCCAGTTCGGAGTTGATCCTCAGAGCCTCTTCCAAGAACTCCTGAACACTTCGGAGATAGTCATCCTCGTAGGGGGCCGGGAGCTCGGTCTGACTCAAGAACACCTGGTCGGGGTGAGCCCAGGGGTGGACCTGGGCCGGCGCCACGGTCGTCATTCCCTGATAGGGCATCAAAGAGTAGTCAGCCGGGACTGGCGTCACGAAGGGCATTTCTGGTGGTAGATAGTAGATTCTCTCACGACCGGCTCAGGTTCGTCACGATTCGGTCGGTGAGTGGGACCGATCGTCGGTTGAGCTGCCCAGGTAGCGATCTTTGAGCTCAAAAAACGTTTGGTCTTCCAGGCTGGCTCGGATCTCGCGCATCAGATTCAAAAGGAAGTGAACATTATGGATACTGCACAGCTGGTGGGCCAGGATCTCTTCGGCCTTAATGAGGTGGCGCAGATAGGCACAGCTAAAGTTGCGACAGGTGTAGCAGCCACAGGCCGCGTCGATCGGTTGAGCTTGGTCACGATAGCGGGCCTGGCGCAAATTCAGGGTGCCTCTCTTGGTCTGGTGGGGATGGCCGGGACCGATCAAAACATTGCCGGTGCGAGCAAAACGGGTCGGAATAACACAGTCAAAGGTGTCCATCCCGCGCTCGACCCCTTCAAAAAGGTCGGCCACCTCACCGATGCCCAAAAGGTGGC
>CAYRFU010000023.1:0-29014 GCA_964423525.1 uncultured Burkholderiales bacterium
TACCTACCTCACGCCGTGGTGGACCCAGACCGCGAAGAACTGGTGAGCCGTTCCGACGAACCCGTCAACCCCACCGTCGAAGTCGAAGTCTCTTCCCCCCAATCGATGCAGCGTTGGCTCCTGTTCGCCCGAATGCCTCAGTATAACACCCGCGTCGCCAGCGAAGGTCCGGAGTTGGCTGCCCGCCTACTCTATTCGATGGACCCACCCACTACTGATCGCAGCCTCGAGCTGGCGGTCACCGAAGACCAGCGGATTCTTTACAGACTCGACGGGCAAAGGACGGGCGAAGTCCGGGTGGGAGATCAGGTGGCCACCGGATGGATGGACCTGGAACTCGAAGTCCTGAACTTCTTGCCGAAGTCTGAGAAGAAGCGAAGCTACCGGGAGATGAAGCTTAAGAAAGGCTCCCAAAAGGATGGTCCCCCACCGGCTATCAGAGTCACCCTGGAAGGTACACCCAGAGGGGGTCCTTACTGGCTCCAGCAGGGCGACATTATCGAAGTAGAGCCGCCTCCTGGAAGAGACGAGAAACTCGTTCTGGGCTACGGCTTGAAGACTGTCAAGCTCCCCTTTGAGGTTTCTCTCCAAGACTTTGAGATCGGGTTTGACCCAGGCACCCGCACCGCAGCCACCTACAAGAGCACCATCGAGGTCGAAGGAACAGACCACGTGGTGGCCATGAACGAGCCGTATTCCCAGGGTGGCTACACACTCTTTCAGGCCTCCTTTGGAGATGGACCAGCGGGAGAGGCCACGGTCTCCGTCTTCTCGGTAGCCAACGACCCTGGCATCGAGTTGAAATATATCGGCTCCATCCTCTTGGTGCTGGGAATTTTTACAATGTTCTACCTCAAGCCCTACATGTTAAAGAAGAAGAAGGAAGACCCATCGTGAAGCGATTTCTCGCCAGCCTGTGTGCGCTCCTAACGCTAGCTGCCCTGGCCGGGGCCGAAGCCCGCCTGGATGCCAGCGCCCTCAAGACCTTTCCGATCCAAAACGGAGGTCGACTCAAACCTATGGACACGTTTGCCCGCGAGTCGGTCAAACTGATCACCGGGAAGTCCCGATTCCAAAAGGAGGAGCCGATCGCCACGGTTCTTAGATGGTGGGCTCGACCTGAGCAAGCACTCAGCGAGCAGAACATCGAGATTCGCGATCTAGCCACCAAGAAGGAGCTCGGCCTGGAAGAAGGCCGTCGCTGGTTCAGTCACCGGGAACTGAAAGAGGTCTCCGAGCTGCGGGCCTATGCTGACGCCATCCATCAAAAGCGGGAAACCGACGAGGACCTCACCAAACAGGAAGAAAAAGCCCAGGAAACCCTGGTCAAGATGAGAGTCCTGGAAACCATATCAGAGGGCTCAGCTCTCACCATGATCCCTCATCCCGAGGGCCTGGAGCAAAGTTGGGCCTCCTTTCGTGACCTAGAACACGAGGCTCTCATGGAGCGGCTCTATCCCCTTCGCGATTCGGTGGAAGCGTTACACCTGGCGGTCGCCGACAACGACCAACCCACCTTCGACCGAGAGGTGCAGCAGCTTTCGGAAGAACTGGTTAAGGCCGGTCCGATGCCCACAGCGGCGGCCATGGCCCGCGAGGTGTTCTACAACAACTTCCATCCCTTCCGCAAAGCCTGGATCTTATATCTGATAGGCTTTGCTTTGCTGCTGTTTACTCAGGCCGGCACGACCTCGCCCCTCTACTGGACCGGTCTAGCCGTCTCCGCTTCGGGATTTGCCCTTCACGCTTACGGGTTCTACCTGCGCTGTGTCATTGCTGGTCGTCCCCCGGTGACCAACATGTATGAGTCGGTCATCTGGGTCGCCTTCGGAGCGGTCCTATTCTCTTTAGCCTTTGAGTATTTCTACCGCTCGCGGAACTATCTGCTGGCCTCGACCGGCGGGGCTGTGGTTTGCCTTATTCTGGCCGATATGTTGCCGGCTGTGCTTGACCCCTCCATCCGACCGCTCACGCCAGTCCTGCGGAACAACTTCTGGCTCACTGTTCACGTCTTGACCATCACCCTGGGCTACGCCGCTTTCCTCCTAGCTCTGGGACTGGGCCACATGGCCATCTGGAAACACATCACCCGCTCCGACCAAAAAGAGTCTTTGAAGAATCTCCATCAGGCTCTCTACAAATCGATCCAGGTCGGTGTCCTGCTGCTAGCCGCCGGCACCATCTTGGGGGGCGTATGGGCCAACTATTCGTGGGGACGCTTCTGGGGCTGGGACCCTAAGGAGGTCTGGGCTCTGATCGCTCTGTTAGGGTATCTCGCCATTCTCCACGGCCGTTATGCTGGCTGGCTGCGGGAATTCGGCATGGCTGCCTGGTCGATCATCGCTTTCCAGGGTGTGCTCATGGCCTGGTATGGGGTCAACTTCGTCCTCGGCGCAGGCTTGCACAGCTACGGTTTCGGAAACGGTGGGGTGTTCTACGTCTCCATCTATGTGGCCATCGAATGCCTCTTCGTGGCTCTGGCCACCTGGAGATACAAAGCGATGCATCGCTGATGCCGTTTGACCCCGAGCGCACCTGTAGCGCTCTCCATCGCGATGTTCCGATGCTGGGTACAGCCCCCCACAAGACAGCCTATGTCGTCCTCGACGTGAAGAAGCCGTGGCCCCGGAAGGTCCACCAGGCCAAAGATTGTCCCGAAGACCTGAAGGAGTCTCTGCCCGAGGATGCGGTTCTGGTGGCCACGCCAGCGCTGACCGAGAAGAGATGGGTGAGGGTCTTTCGGAGGAAAGGCGACGAGACGGTCTGTCATCGCTTCCCCTACACGGCCGAGGCTCTCCGACGGTCTCTTTCGGGTCCTCCTCAGGGTGTCATGCCAGATCCTCTTCTCTTGATTTGCACTCATGGGACCCGAGACGCCTGCTGCGCCCGCCTTGGCGTTCCCCTCTTGCACCATCCCAGTGAGGGAAGAACCCGCCTGGAGGTCTCCCATCTGGGCGGCCACCGCTTTGCCCCCGTCTTGCTCGCCCTCCCCGAATGGAGATTCTTTGGCAAGGTTACCGCCGACATCTTTCCCGAATTCCTGCAACGCTTGGAGAACGGTCACCCCGACCCAGAACACTACCGAGGCTGCGGGCTTCTTCCCCCGGAGGTTCAAGTGCTGGAGGGAGCGATTTGGGAGAGAACAGGCCGACCCCCTCGTTGCCTTGGCTGGCAAAGCGGTTCCAGGCCGGAATTCATCACCCCGGATGGGACCTATCAAGCTGAAGTGAGCTGCCAAACCTACCGAGGCTACGGTAGTTGTCGTGACTTTCCTGGGGACTCTAAGAAAAGCCTCAAGCGCTACCGCTTGGAGTCTCTCGCCTTTTCAGCCAACGAGAGAGAGCAGCCGCCAGCAGCAGCCCACTAGCAACCCCTCCAGTCAAAAGAAGCGTCAAAGCGGCACCCTGGACGGCCTGGTCGTAGTCGCCGGTCATGGTGTCTGCCATGGCTCGGTAAGCCACGCTGCCGGGGACCAAAGGCAGGATCGCGGGCACCGAAAAGACCAGTGTGGGAGTCTTCAGGACTCGAGCAGCCACCTCAGCCGACAAAGCCACCACTACAGCACCCGTAAAGAAGGCCTCAGGCCGACTCAATCCCCAAGCCAGGATCTTCTCGGTAGCGAGCCAACCTGTGGCCGCAATGAAGGCAGTCGGGACCAAGGCTCTTCGAGGCACATTGAACTTCACCCCAGTCGCGAAAATGGCGACAAAAATGAAGCCTGCTTGAGCTACCAACCCAACCTCCCAGAAAGGCTGAGCCCGAAGACCACGCCCGCGGCCATAGCCATGGCCACCAGGAGAGCCTCAGCGGCTCGGGCCACTCCAGCCACCAACTCTCCGTTCATCAGATCCCTCATCGCCGCTACCAGCGAAAGGCCAGGAAGCTGGGGCGTCAAGGCTCCCACCGTTACCGTTTCCGCTGAAAGTCCCCAGACCCCCAGAGCGGTGGCGAAGAGAGTCGTCAAGGCTGAGGCGGCAAAGAAGTTGAGAAAGGGCGGGAAGCGACGATCCAGATTGCCGAGAACCACCTCGGCCATTCCGCCGGCCACCACTGCCGCCATCATTTCGCTCCAGCTGGCTCCGGCCAACAGAGCAAAGCAGCCGCCCGCCAAGGCCACGCAAAAATGGCAAACAAAGACAGGATAGCAAGTTGTCTGGCCCCGAATGGAGGCCACCTCGCGACGAGCCTCTTCGAGCGACAAAGCTTGGACCTGAATCGTGCGTGACAAAGCGTTCAGAAGAGCCACTCTAGTGAGGTCGATCCCCCGGGAATGGATTCGGATAACGCTCGTGACCGGCTCATCATCTCCCAAGGTGAGAGTGATGCCGGTCGGTGTCACCACCGACTCTCCGTTAAGCCCAAAGCGGCGGGCTGTGAGCCGGATGGTCTCTTCAACCCGGCTGATCTCGGCTCCGTTTTCCAACAGACCCGCTCCCAGTTCCTGGCACAAACGAGCGGCCGCTCCAATACGTCTACGAGTCAAGCGCTGCATTCCAGCCCCCTCGTACCCGAGCGAGCTGAAAAGACTCAGAAATGAACCGAAAGTAGGAGCGACCGTATGGCGGATCACAAAGTGGTCGAATTTGGCCTCGTCGCTGGCCCCTGCGTCGACTCCTCGAAGTCCCACTTGAACAAGGTCACGCGGATGAAGATCGCGGCGATAGCTCAGAGCTTCCAACACCTTCCCGTAGGCGTCGCCGGCCTTGGCTCCAGGGACCGATCGGATACCTTTGGCTACCTCGAGCTCAAGGCCGGTCAACCAAAAAGGGCACCCCGAAGAGTGCCCAAAATCTCTAGATCCGAAAATTCTACTCCTCTTCAGGGGGAGCTTCGCGATCGGTAAAAATCTTGAGAGCCAGGTTATCTCCGACACGATAGATCACCGTCGCTTTGGCCCCTCTCTCGACCAGACCCTCCTTCCAGGTAGAGTCATCGACCGTCACCAGCACGTAGGAACTCTCGTTGACAACGGCCGTTTGGTCTCCTCGGATAAAGGTGATCTTTCCTTTGAAAGTATTGGTCGGAACCCGCTCCGCCAGAGCCGGACTGACCAGGAGCAGGGCCGAGACTAAAAGGGCGCTGCCGAGACGAGTTAAGAGTGAACGCATTCCACCTCCGCGTACAAATCGTGAATTTCTGATGATTGCTTCGTGAGAATACCCGCCCCTTCCTTGATCCATCCCCAAGCGGCAACATATAATAGCTTATGCCCAACCACGGTCTCGGCTCCCAGTATCAATTTTCCTGGGAGATTCTTCGCTTATTTCTGGAAGGTTTTTCCCCCATCGACCTCTCCGGTTTGCCCCTAACCAGCCACCAGGAAGCGAAGGAATTTGTTCTTCCCTACGGTTACGACCTGGATGAAGAAGAGGGGCGAGAGGTGGCCGAACAGATCCACCGCGAGGCGGTCGAGTTTATTCAACGGTTCCTCTGCCCAGGGATTCGTTCTGGTGACCTGAACCTGGAAGTCCCCACCGACATCGCCAACCCTCCTGATATCCTTGATCTTTGCCTTTGGGCCTCCGACCCTCGCCGTAATCTCCGCTCCCGCTGGGCTTGCGCTACTCTTCGGGTGATGCACACCCTGAGCCACTGCGATCGAGCCATGAGAACTCCCTCTTACGAGGTGATCAAAGACCAGATTCTAGGTCGATTCCAACGCCATATCGCGGTCGACGAGACGGGGGTCCTGCGCTTGGGCAAAGGGGCAGGGTCGGTGCCCCTCACTCACGTTTTCTACAAGGAACAGAAGAGCCGAGCCAGCCTAATTCTCAAACTCCTCCACAAGCCCCACAACGTAGCCTCGGAAGTCTACGACCGAATGGGAGTCAAGTTGGTGACCGCTACCAAAGTCGAAGCCCTGCTGGCCCTCAAGTATCTCCGTAAAAACAATCTGGTGAGCATTCCCCACATCACTCCCGGTCGCTCCCGTAACACCCTGGTCGACCTCGACAACTTCCGCTCGGCCTACGAAGCGCTTACTCGCTTGACCTCAGCCCAGGATAGCAGCGAAGAACATCAACGGGACCTCGAATTTGTTCGTCAGCTCGAGCATCGTCCCGTAGCCGAGACCGAGAGTGTCGAAACCCGCATTGAGAACCCGTTCTCAAGCCCCAAATTTCGTTCCATTCAGTTCACCTGCCGCCATCTGGTGAAGGTGCCTAACCCGGCCTACGAGCTGGTGGACAAACTGGGCATTAAAGTCGACGGACTCAGCTGGGTGGAAGATTTTCTGCGCAATCACCCACGAGTGACCAGCTTCTACTTCCCCTACGAAGTTCAGATCACCGATGCCGGCAACTACCAATACAGCCTCCAAGGCGAATCCTCCCATACCAACTACAAGAGGCGTCAGCTGCGGGCGGCCCGTCAGCGAGTGTTAGGAGAAGTTATCCAGGCGACGCTGAAGCTTCGCACGTCGCGAGCCGACGGAGCAGTCTATCCTTACGAGAAAGGAAATTACGGCGTCGCCCCGGACTCAAGCGGGCCGTCTGAAGAGTCTTCTCAACTAGCCTTAGAGCTAGTCGATAATTCCCGACCTGGTGCTCTAGATACTTAGCTAGCTCTTCACTGGCTTCGAGATCACCAGGAAATTCCCGCAAAACCCCCTGCCACAGCCGGGAAGCCTGTTCCCGCTCGCCGCCTCGTTTATACAGACGAGCCAGTCGAAGGAGTCCCGTGCGTCGTGGCTCCTTAGGCAAAGGCCAATCGAGCGCTCTTGAAGTCAGCTCCCGAGCCAGTTCAGGCTCGCCCAAGTCCTCATAAAGACGACCCAGGCCCAGGTCTTCAATCGGCTCTCGAAAAGCGAGAGGGTCGCTGAGGTGATGAGTCAGCAAAGCCATCAAGCCAACCATCGTCAAAATGTCTCGACGATTGTGCTCAGCCACCCCGGCCAGCTGGGTAGCGTCCCCTCCTCGTAGGAACTGAAAATAGACCTGGGGCACCATCCAGCCGGGAATATCCTCGTGTCGAGGCAAACCAAGAATGGAAGTCTCGAGGGTCTCAAGACGACAGTCACACAGTCCAGCCCCCCAGACTCGACGACAAAGATGGAGTAGATCCAGATGAGGAAGGTCCTCGAGCACCATCCGCATGCGATTCATCATAAATCGGGTCTGGAGTAGCTGAGCGTCGAAAGTCTTTCCGTTGAACGTCACCAGACCTGAGCAACCCTCTAGCAACGGTCGCAGATACTCGAGCAGGGCTTTCTCTTCGGAGTGCTCGCGCATGATCAGTTGTTCCACCCAGAGTTGCTCTTGATAGTAGTAAGCCAAGCCGATCATGAAAGCGTAGGTGCCGCTCCCTCCTGACAGGCCGGTCGTCTCGGTGTCCAGGAAGACAACTCCTCGCGGGTCGAGTTCCTCCACGCTCTGATAGAGACGCGCGATCCCTCCAACCGGTAGAGCTCTGGCCAGATGGATGGGACGAGGACCGTAGCTCTGATCGAGTGGGAGTTGATGGCGGTGTCGGTAAAACTGGCCAAAACGGTTTTCAACCACCTCGCCAGGCAGAGCGGTTTCGAGCCCTTTGGGTTGACGGCGAGGGGCAGCCCCCAACTCCAGGCAGCCACTTCTCTCAAGATGCCGTAAGCGAGCTCGAAGGTCACTCACCGGCTACTGACCGCCTCCTGAATCCTGGTCCGCATAGCTTCCAGGCCTTCCGCCGCTTCTCGAGCCTGGGCGGCCCCTGACATCAAATGGGAGACCCCCTGGCCTTCCGCGAACCCTCGCACTTGCATCAAACCGTGGACATAGGCCCCGAGCCCCTCAGCGAAAAACCGCAAATACGCATCTAGCTCGCCGTTCTGGCCCATCAAGGGAATCAACTTCTTTTCAAAGGTCCGACGCGAGTCATCAGCTCGTATCAGCAGATCGTCAATCTGCTCGAGCAGCTCTTGGCGAGAAATCGTTCCCGCCTCGGCCGCATCAAGCACGGCGTCGAGGTCACCTAAACCGCCATCCTGGCCGCTGGCGGTAATGTCCACTGTCTCGACCGGGGCGGCCACGACGGCCGGCAGATTGGCGCCACAGTTCTGGCAAATCCTTTTGCCGACCGGGTTGGCACTGCCACAGCGCAAACAGTTGATAGTCTTCGGACCGGTGGAACGAGGCTTGACTCTCTTCGCCAGCTGTTCTCCCAACTCTCCCAGGCGAGCCAAAGATCCTTCGATCAACATCCAGCCAGTGCGAAGGTGGTCCGGGCGGGGGTCCTCCACAAAATGACTCAGAGCGGCGAAGGCCGCAGAATGGGTCGTCAACAGAGCCACCATCTCCTGATTGACGGGATCGTTTGGCTTTCGTTGCAATTGAGCCACCAGCTCCTGCTGGCGTTTCTGGTAGTCCTCTAGGGCGACTCCGAACTGACGGGGCGAGAGCTCCCCTTTCTCGGCCCGGGCGATCACTTCACGAAGCCCTTCCAGTGCAGGCATGTGACGAAGCTTGCCGGCCTCGTTCTCGACTTTCTTAAAGAGTGGTTCGATCTTGCCTAGCAAGTCTTGAAAGGCGGACTCTACGGAATCTTGAGGAAAGTCCTCAGGGGGCAGCTTCTCAAGACTGGCTCCCACTTTCACCAGTTCGTCTCGAAGCCGAGTCCAACTTTGGCGGGCTTGTTCCCACTCCTCGACGACGGCCGTGTAGAGGGCGCTCCGGGCTAAGGAGGCCAACTGCCGCTGATAGAAGACACAGACCTCTTCTACTTCGCTCCAGCATTGGCGCACCAACTCCTCGCCAATTTTCTCTTGACGATGGAGTTCAACCGCTTTCAAAAACTGGTCGAGAAAGGGAAGGCTCGAATTGCTTCTCCTTTGACTAGCCTGCTGGTCGAACTGCTGTAGGAAGTTGGCCAGGATCACGCTCGAGCTACCGAGCAGCCGAAGTCCATCCTCGAGTGAGGCTCTTTTTCTCGTGGACAGATAATCAGACGCGGCCCCCACTCCGGCCTGTAGACCCTGAAAGGCCTGACTCACCATCGGGTCGAGCTCGCCCTCACCGTAGAAAAGTCGAAACCGTTCGATACGAGACCCGATCTGATTGAGCTCAGCCACCACTGAAGCCAGGCGAACATTCAGTTCTAAGGCCTCGACAAAGTCGTTCAGATGATTCATGCCCACTTTGATGAAGTGGTCGATGGGGGGAAAGGGTGAATAGATCTTCTCTTGAGCCTCGGCCTGCTGCACCTGACCGTAAAGTTCCAATAGCCTGCTCGAGGCCGCTTTGAGTCGCTCACTCTGCTCTTGAGCAGGAACCGGCTTCCCCTCTTCGACAGCCTGACGGAGACGGGCTAAAGCCTCGGATTGAGACTCGAGTTCCAATTTGGCCTGCCCCAGCATCCTGGCGACCTCGTCAGTGCGCAAGACCCCAGCCGACAATAACCGAAACAGGTGGGTACTCTCGTTGCAGAATTCAAAAGCGCTTGGAAACAGCTCTAAAACCGACTCTGCCGGGACATGTCCTTCCCCAAACTGCTCTGCAGCGTCGAGCAAGCGGGCCAGACTGGGAGCCAAAAAGAACATCTTTTGGGAATTCGGATAGCGGCTTGAGATTCCTAGTGGAACTCGTTCATCCCTTACGAGGGATTCGAAAATCGCTGACGCAGTTTGCGGTAATCCTCTTCCGAGAGATGGTCGCGCAAGTGGTGAAAGCTCTCATCGGCATCGTCGACCTCTTTTTTCGAAAAGGCCCGAGTGGCGTCTCGGCTGACCTTCTTGAAGATGTTTTTCATCTCATCTTGTTCCATCTCACCCTGAGACTGGAAGTAGCGAATGGCCACTTCCCCTAGCCCGTAGGTCCAACCATAGACAAAGGGAGCGCTGACCAGCTTTCCGATAAAGGGGATCAGGTTGGCCACGAAAAGGGTCGTGATCTGACCGAAGACGCTAGCCCCGCAGGCGGCCGCAATATGAGCCAGCATCTTCTCGGGAGGATCTTTCACCTCAAAAGCTTTTCCGATGGCCAGAACCATAGCCGTCTGAATCGGCATCAGGAGGACAAGGTCGGAGAAGGGAATAGGGACCAAGACGATCCCGGCCGCCGAAAGGGCGAAGCTGCGGGCTATGTCACGGGCTTTCTCCTCAGCGCCCGAAGGAATGTCGGGTCCGAAGCTGAGCGGGGGCAACGGCCTGGAAGCATCGTGGGGAGGAGTATAGGTATACTCCTGGGGATAGGGGGCGGACTCGTAGCTTCGAGCGGCCTCCTCGGCGCCTGGGCTAGCCGAAGGAAAGTCGTAAGACTCCCAATACTGGGGAGGAGGCGGCGTGTCAGGCATGTCGGTCATTGCCGGAGGGCCTCCAGAGCTTTCCACGGGTTCGGGCTCGGGAGGGGCCCCAGATGGCCTTACCGTCGACTTCTGACGAAGGCGATTGCCGCACTTGCCACAGAATTTCGCCACTTCACTGACCTCAGCACCACACTTATTACAAAACCTGGCCATAAGCTCATCGTTTCGGGTCGGTGACAACCCCTCCTTCTCCAACAGGCCGATGGGTCAGGAGGGTGCCCAGGTCTGGGCACGAACCCCACCGGACTTTGGAGCGTCCCCGACATCCCTGGCTTCTGCTCATTTTGGCCGGCCTGCTGGCAGCGGTCAGTTTTCTGGCACCCTCAAGACTGAGCCTGGGTCCCTCGAGAGTGGCGAAAGCCCTACATTTCATCCCTCTCAAAGCGGACACGGTGGTGCTAGTCGACTTGGCCAACAACCCTCTTAGCGACCAGCAACTCTCGCAACTCGCAACCTTCCTCGAGGCTCCGCCCCCCCGGGATAGGCCTGATATCTTGATCCATTATCGCCAGGATGTCAGGCGGGTCACCCATTGGGCCTTTCCTGAAAAATCTCCGCGAGGACCTACGTTAGCGGACACCGCAGCGACCGAAAAAGCGCGCCAGTCTGACGGCGCCTATCTGAGGTTCCCTCTCCAGCAAGACCGGCTGGAAGCCATTCTCTCGAGAGAGGGCGAGCTTCTGGTGGGGTCCTGGCGAGCTGACGGCCCCTCTCTTCCGGCCGGCAACTTAACCCTGGCCTCGCTCGACCTCTTTCCGATGGACACCGCCAACCTGGCTGTGGCCGACCTCCACGCCTGGATGCGAAACCAGGCCGCTTTGCTGCAATGGGTCGAAGAGCAGATGAAGCCCTGGGAGCTCTCCCTCCAAAAAGATGTCTTGCCCCTTCTCCAAGGAGAAGTCGCCTTTCAGCTGGACCGTCCCGACCTGCGCCCCGGACCCGAGAGCCGTGTCTTGTTGGGTCTGGTGTTAGCCGATCCGTCCTCCACGGCCGCACTCATAGACCGTCTTCTGCCAGCAGTAGTCTCCTCGGCCCTACCGAGTTTCTACCGAGAAGGGGTCACCATCCGCCGGGGTCGAGACGGAGCCTTTACCTTCACCCTGGTCTCGGACTTTCTGTTAGTCGGATTGAACCTCGATGTAGAAGACCTCGAAAGAGCAGTCGGGAATCGGGTTGCCGGTCGCTCACTTGCTCAAACCTCTCTGGGCAAAGCCGTGAGCTCCTCGCTGGCATCTGGCTCCGCCAGCCTGGCCGTGATGCAGACGGTGGCTGGCTTTCGGGTGATGGCCACAGGGGAGCCCCAAGAGGCAGGGATCGGGGGAACTGTGGTGATCGAACTCCAGGGATCGGACCCTTTTGAGGGAAAGACCCGTTAAGATGAAAGATTCCGCCAAGAGCACCTTCGCAGGCTACCGCTTGCTGATGGGGGCGGCTGCTTTGGTCATTGTGGTGGCCGGACTGGTGGCGGGTCGGCCCATCTTGGCGCCCTTCACCTTCGGAGTGCTGGTTTCGATCGTCGGAATCGGGCCCGTTTACTGGCTCCAAGAGAAGAAAGTTCCGGGTCCCTTAGCAGCCATCTTCGTCACCGTGGTGATCGCGGGACTGCTGTTCGGCATAGGTACGCTGCTAGCGACGTCCATCTCGAATCTTATCGAGATCATCCCCAAGTATCAGGATTCCTTCCAGCTCCTGCTCGTTCAGGCTATGGATTACGCCGAGACCTGGGGCGTTGTGATCCCAAGACAAAGCCTCAGTCTCGATGCCAGCGTGGCCGTCGACATTGCTGGCAGCGTGCTAGCGGCCACCATGCGGCTGCTCTCCAGCTCAGCCACAGCCATTGTCATCACCGTTTTTCTCCTTTTCGAAGCAGCCGATTACCGTCACAAAATCCGCTCTGCCTTCGACATGAACATCGATGTCGACCGGCTCGAGAGAGTGGGCCTGGATGTCCAGCGCTATCTTTTCGTGAAGAGCATCACCAGCGCGATCACCGGCCTCTTAGTGTTCGGGCTGTGCTACCTTTTCGGACTAGAGCTCCCTTTGCTGTGGGGCCTGCTGGCTTTTCTTTTAAACTACATACCAGTAGTCGGCTCGATCATTGCGGCTATTCCGGCCGTGCTCCTGGCGTTAGTACAACTCCACTTCATGAGCACCACCTTGTTGGCCCTGGGCTACATCGCCGTCAACGTCGGTGTTTCCAATTTTCTAGAGCCGACTTTGATGGGCCGTCAATTGGGGTTGTCTCCTCTGGTCGTTTTTCTGTCGCTGGTCTTCTGGGGCTGGTCCTGGGGTCCCATCGGAATGCTGCTGTCCGTGCCCATCACCATGCTCGTCAAAATCCTCCTCGAGAATAGTGACGACCTGAAATGGGTGTCCATCTTGATGGACGCCAAAAGGCGAGCCATCCCCCGTCGCCAAACGGAAGACCAAGTGGAAGAGAAATCGGACGCCGCTTAACGGCCTAGCGCCTGACCGCCACCAACCGGTAACCCGACCCGCTCTTTTCTCCTCCGCTGGCCAGCGAGACATCATAGCGAATGTTTCCCGTCGCATCCTCTTCGTCGTGGGACAAACGCAAGGTTTCGGCCTGGATAGCCCCGTTGATATCTCCACTCACAAGCACGTCGAGATGTTTGCCTGAAGCGGTCCCCGTAAAGCTCGAAGTTGGCTCATCGCCACCACGCCTCCGAAACGGGCCGAAGGATGGGCTAGCACAACTCCCGAGCCACCACCAGGACCCACCAGGACCGGTCCGTCGATGGAAACATCGGGCTCCATCGTCACGGCCCCAGAACTGACGCTATTGGTCGCTACAGAAGCGGCTCCCGGTACGGCTGCTATCGCCTCTTCCGGCAAACCCAATCCGGAATCGTAGGAGCTCACCTGAAAGCCTGCTCGAAAATCGAGCCGATCGGCCACCACGGCGTGGTCAAAAACCCTTCCCCCCCCAGACGGGACCGCGAACCCCTGCAAGACTTTGCGAGAAGACTGTCCAGCCCATCCCTCCGAGCTGAGATAGATCATCCCCGCTGCAACCGGAGTTCCGTCTGGCGCGGTGGTGTCGGTCGCACCGACGCCGGTGTTGTCAAAGACCTTCACGCTGAAGGTGCGGTGACCCCGGAGCAGTGCCCCTTCGTGCGGTTGCTCCCAGGAGACGTCTTCAGGACCGTTCTCGTTGAGGGCATTGAGGGCTGAGTAAAGGCCGCTGTAGGAAGCATACTCAGCGGCCAAATTCCGTTCAGCGAGGGTGGTGGTCTGACTCACGCTGGCCACCTGCCCCCCCGCCACCAACACCATCACGAAGCACAGCATCATGATCGAGGCCACTAGAATCAGAGCAAATCCGCGCTTCTACCTCATCTAGCTAAGAGTATACCATGGACCTTGCCAGGAACTAGAGGAGTGTCCTCAGCGGGCCAGCTCGGATTTGCCTAACCCCCGGACTGACCTGGATCATTCCCTAACTAGGCTTCAAAGGAGATACTGAAAATGGTTCCTAAGGAGGTGCTTTATGACCTACACCGTTCTTGTCCCGTTAGACGGTTCGCCCCTGAGCGAACGAGCTTTACCCTACGCCCGCCATATTCTTAGCCTGCGTTCTGGTCAACTCCGATTGATCCGATCGTGCTCGATGCCGGTGGTGGCCAATGTTGGGCCTGACGTTTTATGGCCCTCCGGCAATCTGGTCGAGGAATACGAGCTTCCCGCCATCCAACAATACCTGAAAGTCAAGCAAGAGCAACTCAGCGAGTTTGAAGTGAGCACCACGGTTGGCTACCGAGAGCCAGCTCCGTCCATCTTGGCCGAAGCCGAGCAGGCCGACCTGGTGGTGATGACCAGTCACGGCCGCACCGGTTTGGGCAAATGGCTGCTCGGAAGTGTGGCCGAAAAGGTCGTGCGCGCCGCCCCCTGTCCTGTTCTCGTCTTGACTGGTCGCGCTCTGGAAGAGGAACACCCACCCGGGTTTCGGAAAATTCTGGTCCCTCTTGATGGATCGTCAGAAGCCGAAGAGGCTTTGGATGTGGCCCTTTCTCTTCTCAGCGAAGGAGGCGAACTGATCCTTTTCCGAGGGTTAGTAACGGCCACTTTAGACGCAGCGCTGCCCGGCTATTCTCAAGTTTTCGAGGCCGAGCGCTCCCAAGTCGAAGAATATCTCGGCCGCATCAGTGACCGTCTTGAGGTAGCTTCCCGAACGATAGCGGTAGGGTCAACTCCCTCTCAAGCTATCGTGGACTTGGCCGAAAAAGAAGAGGTTGATCTGGTGGCCATGACCACCCACGGCCGGAGCGGATTCAAGCGGTGGGTCAACGGCAGTGTGACCGAGAGCGTGATGCAGGCCACCACCTGTCCCCTTTTGGTGGTTCGGCCGAACAATTAACAAAAGTTTAACGACTCCCCTGTAGCCTACATCCAGCGAGATTTTGGAGTGTGTAGATGCGTTTTGAAAGCCTCGACGATGATCCAGATGTTACCGACCGTGGCTACGGTCGCCGCCAAGATCGCGACGACCACCCTCAAATAGTGGCCTATTCCCTGGTGGGGGATCCCTACCTCAGTGAGGACGTTCTGCAAGACGCCTACCTCAAGGTGCTTTACAACATCGAGAGTTTACGCGAGCCGTCGGCCTTCGTGAACTGGTTTTCTCAAATTGTGGTGCTCCAATGTCATCGGATCTTCCGGCAGAAAAGAATTCGCTCACTGCTGCTTCATTAGAAGAGTTCTGCCTTCTGACTCGAAGTGCTCTTTGAGGTGAGTTCGTGTCACTCGAGCAAGAATCTGCAGACCTATTCGATCTCCCGGAAGAGCCAGACGTCAGTCACCTGGTGACTGAAGACGATGAGCCGGTGGACAATTTTTTCCAAGATAAGCAGGCTGATCTTTTGACCGAGACGCTCAGAGTCTCCTGGCCACAAGGTCGACCCTTCCTGAGCGCTGCTGATGTTGCAATCTACTCCACTGCCAACGAACAACCCGTCGTTCCCGATGTTCTTCTGAGTAAAGGAGTGACGGTGCCACCCGACTTCCACCAAAAGAATCGCCGATGCTACTATCTGTGGCTGTTCGGCAAGCCTCCTGAGGTGGTCATCGAGATCGTCTCAAACGGCCACGGGAATGAAGACACGGGAAAGCTCGAACACTACTCTCGTATCAAGGTACCCTACTATGTCATCTATGACCCCAGCCAGATTCTGAGTCGGCTACCTTTGAGGATCTTCCAACTGAGCGGAGCCAGTTATATCGAGAAAGTCGATCGCAATTTTCCCGAGATTGGGCTCAGCCTTACCCTCTGGACCGGAGAATTCGACGGTTTGGAAACGGGCTGGCTCCGATGGGTCGACTCTGAGGGGGAACTCTTACTCACCGGTAACGAGAGAGCCGAGCTAGAAGCGGCCCGAGCCGACAGCGAGGCGGCCCGAGCCGATACCGAGGCGGAGAGGGCCGATAGCGAGGCGGCCAGGGCCGATAGCGAGGCTGCCAGGGCCGATAGCGAGGCTGCCAGGGCCGAGCGAGAGGCCAAGCGTCGACAAGCTTTGGAGGAGAAGCTTCGAGAGCTAGGCGTGGAGCTTGAGGAGTGATATTTTCTGCCGGACGAACGGAACGTTAAAGCGATGGTCCAGCTATCTGATAGCCTAGCTCAAGACCACGACGTCCGCCGAAGGGCAGAATAGGCCGCTCCTATAGCTCGATGGACAAGCGTCACCTGTAAAGTTCGCTACTTCACTCTATCAAGCCTTTCAGGGTAGCTGTCAGCGGAGCCAGGATTCCACCCTGTCGCTGCGATCATCACCACCCCAAGTTGGCTCTCCAAGCACGCCCCAAACCTGGTTGACATCGGATACGCTCAGATTCTTCGCTTGAGCGGCCTTCGTGAAAACCTCCTGCGCCCTGTCCCCGAGCTGACGGTTCTTAACCTCGACAAGTCGCTCCAGTAGGTAGGCACGGTGCACCTCGAGCTTTGGAATCGCCACCAAGTCAGCAAACGCTTGGTGGACGTCAAATCTGCTGTCGGGGCCAAACGGGCTGTCGTTTCGTCCATCCCGTGTAAGGCCGGCGTTGGGGTTGAGGCTTTCGATAAGCTTCTGCGCAACCCTGTGGTGGGCGTAATTGAAGTGGGGGGCGGAAGCGATCAGGTCGACAGTCGCATCCTGGACCGGGAGCCCTCGGGGAGCCAGCTCGTCAGGCACCCCGTACTGCCGGGTTAACTGCACGTCTGGAAATCTTTCCATCGCACGGGTTAAACCGATCATCGAAAGGAATTGGAATTGGTTGAGGGTGGACTGGGCACCTCCTCGATAATTTGCGTAGCCTTGCGATAACGCTCGACGGGAAGATATTCGGCTTTCAGGATGTGCTGGAAGAGTGGATTGGCGATCCAATCTGGGTTTCGGCTGGCAGCTCCAATGAAGGCCTTCAGCAGTCGAGCCTGAGGCTCTTGGAGGGAGGGTCGCTCGGCCAGCTCTCGGAGCGCTTGGACTCGGTCGAGTCCGGTAGCCTCGTCCCATTCGTTGTCGTCTCGGGCCTGCCTCAAGACAGCTTTCTGAGCTCGTAGGGAGAGTTGGGTCGGGCCCGGTGCTCCTCCAATTCCTGCGGCAACCAGAGCCAACCCGAAACCCAAAGCGCTCCAAACCCTGGCTCGTCTGGGGGGGTGCCCCCCCGATAGGTCGCGGGAGTCAACAGGCAAAGTCTGTTCCGGCCCCTCTGGACGCTTCTCCCTTTCGGTCGCTTTGGGGTGACTTCTTCGCAGCCGAGCGCCACCTAATCCGATCCGGTTTAACACAACACACCTCCTACACGTTCAAGACGCGACTACCTGCCACGTCAGAGCCCTCGTGCTCAGGTATACAGGGGTGCCGTTAAAAAAACCGTCATCGAACTTCGAAATCTGCCCCTTAACCCGGCAGCTTGAAGAGGAGGTCGAGCCACTCCATCACGGGGGTCGGGAAGAGGCCCAAAAGCAACACTCCCAGCGCTCCAGCACCCAATCCGGCCATCGGTCCGGAGGGCATCTCCAGAGGCCGAGGCGACTGTTCATCGGGCTCAGCGAAGATCTCTATCAAAACGCCAAGGTAGTAGTAGGCACTGATGACCGACCCGAGCACGCCAAAGGCAGCCAGGAACAAAAGATCGGCTTTGACGGCCGCTCCAAACAGATAAAACTTGCCCAAGAACCCAGCCGTGGGAGGCAACCCGGTCAAACTGATCAGGCAGATGGCAAACGACCAGGCCCAGAGGGGGTTGCGACTGGCCAGCCCCCGGCAGGTGTCGAGGGTAACCTCCCCTTCGGTAGCCTGCTCGAGACAGAGGATAGCCGAAAAAGCTCCGATATTCATCAGGGCGTAGGCGAGCAAGTAGAAAAACATGGGTCGCACGCCGTTGAGCCCGAGCAGAGGAACGATAAAAAGGTAGCCAGCGTGAGCAATACTTGAGTAGGCCAGCATTCTTTTCACTCGGTCCTGAGGAACGGCCATGGCGTTTCCGAGTACCATCGAAAGGATCGCCATGCCAAAGACCAGAGGAGGCCAGGCGCCCCCGACATCGTGGAAAGCTAGAGCAAACAGTCTCACAAAGACAGTTAAAGCCGCGGCTTT
The DNA here is from genome assembly GCA_964423525.1 of uncultured Burkholderiales bacterium. GTDB lineage: Bacteria > Vulcanimicrobiota > Xenobia > Xenobiales > JADMJV01 > CAYRFU01. The sequence continues at coordinate 17,865 of CAYRFU010000023.1, forward strand.
GGTAGCCACCGACATGAAGGCGGTCACCGAGGTAGGCGCCCCTTCGTAGACATCAGGAACCCAGGAGTGGAAAGGGATGGCCGCAATCTTGAAAGCCAATCCGGCCAACAACAACACCGAGCCGGCCTCAAAGAGCAGACCGGTGCCGGCCAACATCTGGGTTGAGATCTCTTCGACCCAGGTGGTCCCGGCCGCTCCGTAGATCAGGGCCATTCCATAAAGCATGGTGGCTGAGGCGGCCGAACTCAGGATGAAATACTTCATGCCCGACTCTTGCGAGTTGGGCTTCTGGAAATGGAAAACACACAACAGGTAAAGGGAGAGAGAGAAGAGTTCAAGACCCAGAAAAATGGTGATCAGGCTGGTCGCCTTACCCATCAAGATCATCCCCAAGCCGGCGCTCAGAAGGAGGAGGTAAAACTCACCAGGGAACTGGCTTTTTTCCCGGGCCAGCTCGGCTGAACCGCTGGGAAGGACGAGCAACAGAGCCAAGACCACGATCAAACATACCGCTCGGCCAAGGCCGTCGTCGATCACCATGCCGGCGAAGGCCGTCTGCCCTGACGGCACGGCAGCGAAAAAAAGCCAGCCCAGAAGGCCGATCAGGCCCAGGGCGGACAAAGGCACTACGGGCGGCTGCTCGTCCTCACGACGCCCCCCTACTTCGAGGATCAAGCCTAGAGTGATGAGAGCCCCTAAGGTTAGCTCGGGCACCAGAACCCAAAAATCGGAAAGCTTTGGGAGCTTCAGGATAATTTCGGAAAGGTAGATCATAGACTCCACTCCAACCCAACTAGCCAGGTTTGTATCGGCTCCAAGAACACTCCTGGGAAGACTCCCACGGCCACCACCATGACCAGCAAGGGAGCCAGAGCAAAGCTCTCATCTGAGCGCAGGTCCGAAATGGTCCGTTTGGCCTCGCCTTGCATCACTCCCTGGTAGAGCCTCAGCATATACCAGGCAGCCAGCACAATAGCCAAGGCGCAAAGAGCTGCTAGTCTCGGAGCGACGTCGGGCTGAGCCAAACCCGTGATGATCATCAGCTCCCCTGGGTAGGAGCACAGCCCCGGCTGGCCCAGTCCGGCCAGGGTGAAAGCCAGGAACAAGGCCGAGAGCTTGGGGGCGCTCTGAGCCAAACCGCCCGAGTCCTCGATCGCCTCGGGACAGCCGCGACGAGCGAGCAAGGCCACCACCAAGAACAATCCTCCGGTGGCAATACCGTGACTAAACATCTGAAGACCGGCGCCCGCCACACCCAACTCGTTGAGAGAGAAGATCCCCAGAGCGATCATTCCCATGTGAGAAAGACTTGAGAACGCCAACGTCCCTCGCACTCCTTTGTCACCGAGAGCTGAAACAGCCCCGTAAAAAAGGGTGACCACGGCCAGCAGTAGCAAAAAATCCAGCCAATGGCGAAAGCCCTGGGGAAACACGACCATGCCCACTTGAATGAAACCGTAGACGCCAGCTTTAGACATCGCCCCCGCGATGACGGCCGTGACCGGAGCTGGAGCACTCTTGTAGAGAAAGACCAACCAGCCGTGAAGGGGAACCAGGGGAGTCTTGATGGCAAAAGCCAGAGCGAACAGGCCAAAGGCCCAAATCTGTGTCTGTTCGTCCAGAAAGACGATGTCCGAGAAGCTAAGACTCCCGCCTCGAGCGCCGTTCCAGACCACCAAAACGCCTAGGAGCATCGGCAAAGAACCGACCAGAGTGTAGAGAAAGAATTTGAAGGCAGCTGCCTGGCCGTTCTCACCACCCCAGCGGGCCGTCAGGAGAACCGCCGGGATCAGCATCAACTCGAAAAAGATATAGAACAGTCCCAGGTTCTGGGCCATAAAGAGGCCACAAAGAGAGGCCGAAAGCATCAGCATGAGCCCACAGTAAGGAGCCATTCGAGGCTGGTCCTCAGGGGTCAACAGCAGGGCCGAGGTAGTGAGCAGAGGAGCGAGAATCAGCATCAGATAGCCCGCCCCGCTCACCCCCAGTTCGAGGTTGATTCCCAAACTGGGAATCCACTCTAGAGTGATAGCAGCCACTTCCCCCTGAGCCAAAGCCCAAACGGTCACGATCAAGTGCAGACCAGAACCGACGATGGCTAGAGGACGAGCCGTCTGGCGTCGCCCCAGAAGGCAGCCCAACGAGACCAAGAAAGGCAGAAGAAGCAGGGTGAGCAGCGTCATGAGAAGCCTCCCAAGAAGAAGATCAAGACCATGAAGGTGGCAACGCTCACCAACAGCATCAAAGCGTAATGACGAGTGTAGCCGGTCTGAGTCTGGGCGAAAGCGTCTCCCACCCATTCGGTGGCTTCCCCGCAGGCCTTGGGAATCGCTTCTCCAAAGGCCGGCTCAAGCCCGTCACTAAAAACCGTCGAGACCTTACGAAAGCCGTTCGCTAGAGCTTGGTAGAGGTCGTCAAATCTCCAGCCCGAGCGGAAGTAGTCCAGGAGAGCGGACGGCTGGGAGGCCCAATCCTGGTTTTGGTCCCCGTGATGAAGAGCGTATCCCAGCCCTAAGGCGGCCAGGACCAGGGCCGGGATCAACCCGATCAGGTGAACCTCGTGCCCCCCATGAGCGTGGAAGAAGAGATCAAACTCCTGCTGCCCCGCCCCGGCCACGAGGGCCAGGATGGCTAGCACCGAGCACGAGAACAACATGGGGGCTCCGGGAAGATGGACTTTGCCCTCAAACTTGGTTTGTCCGTGAAAGGTCATCAGGTAAGCGCGGGCCGTGTAGTAAGCCGTCAAGACCGCTGTCAGAACGGCCGGCCAGTAGAGAATGTTAGCCAAAGGGCCCTCGGCGTGTTCGGCAGCCATCAAGATCGCCTCTTTACTGTAGAAGCCTGAGGTGAGGGGGAAGCCCGCCAAACAAAGTCCCCCGACCAGGAAGAGGGCGCCCACCGCCGGCATCCTCTGATAGAGACCTCCGAGCTTTCGCATGTCCTGTTCGTGAGTGGCGTGAATCACAATCCCGGCCGAGAGAAATAGGAGAGCCTTGAAGAAGGCGTGGGTGACCAGATGGAAGACGGCTGCCGAGTAGGCCCCAAGACCGGCAGCCAGAAACATGTAGCCCAGCTGGCTCATCGTCGAATAGGCCAGGACCCTCTTCAAGTCGGTCTGGGTCACAGCGCAGATGGCCGCTACCAGAGCCGTAATCATTCCTAGCAGGGCCACCAGGCCAGCCAGGCTTGGGAAGGCCTCAAAGACGGGATGAGCCCGAACCACCAGGTAAACGCCCGCCGTCACCATGGTGGCGGCGTGAATGAGGGCCGACACCGGGGTGGGTCCTTCCATCGCGTCGGGAAGCCAGGTATGGAGGGGCAGTTGAGCCGACTTGGCGTAGGCCGCCACCAACATGAAGACGGCTACAGCGAGCAAAGCCGGATTGTTGGGGTCCGCCTCGGCCTTATCGGCCAATCCCAGGAAGGTAGTCTCGTTGAGAAACCAGACGCTCATGAAAATGGCGATCATCAGGCCGATGTCACCCAAGACATTGATGACGAAAGCTTTGCGAGCAGCCGAAACGGCTGAAGGCTTGTGGTGCCAAAATCCGATCAACCCGTAAGAGGCAAACCCGACTCCGCCCCATCCGATCAACAGGACGGCCAGATCACTGGCTAGCACCAGCAACGTCATCGCCGCCACGAAAAGATTCAGATAGGTGAAAAAACGACCGTAATCGCGGTCGTGCTCCATGTAGTCGGTGGCGAACCAGTGGATCAGGAACCCGACTCCCGTGATCACACACAGCAAGGTTAGCGAAAGGTGGTCGACCAGGGCGTCGAAGTTGACCACCAGCGGTTGCGAGTCGCCAATCGGAAGAAGCAGCCATTCAAAACCGGGCACAACCTCGGCCTCAAGCTGCTCGCGATAGTAGTAAGCGAGATGGTAGGCTGCCACCGCAAAAGCCAGGCCGACCGACCCGCAGGCGACTCCGCCTGTTAGACCGCGGCCTAGATTTTTGGAAAGCGCTCCACAAGTGATGGCGCCTAACAGAGGTAGCAGCAAGACCAACCAGATAGCATCCATGGTCTACCCCTTTAAGGTAGCGAGGTCGTCTACGTCGACCTCGCGCCTGGTTCTAAAAATTGCGATAATGATGGCCAGCCCCACCACCGCCTCGGCGGCCGCGATAGTCATCACGATGAAGGCGAAAACGGGTCCGTCGGCCGCTCCCCCCAGAGGATGCCCGGCTGTCGGCCCAAATTTGGAGAACGTGAGCAGAGCCAGATTAGCGGCGTTGAGCATCAACTCGACCGACATAAACATCACCAACGGGTTGCGACGAACCACCAGTCCGATGAAACCGAGACCAAAAAGAAAGACGCTGAGGAGCAGATAGTAATCAGGACCCACTGCCCGGCCTCCTTCCCAACATCACCGCTCCCATCAAGGCCACCAGAAGCAGAAAAGCTGTGCCCTCAAAAGGGAGCAAGAATTTTCCGAAGAGTTCTTGGGCGAACTTCTCGACCGTGACGCCGCCGGGCTTTCCCCCAGCTCCCATAGGCTTCCCTAAAACCATGATTGAGGCCGTGGCCACCCACAGAGCGATGCCCGACAGGACCGCACCCATCTTGAGACCCGTGCCCTCGATGGGTGATTCGTCATCGGGGGCTAAGACGGTGACGGCGAAAAGGAAGACCACCATCACGGCGCCGGCGTAGATCAACAGCTGAGCCACAGCCATAAACTGAGAAGACAGGGTGAGGTAAATCACCCCTAAACCCAACAGATTGGCGGTCAAAAAGAGGGCCGAATAGACGGCGCTGGGGGCGGCTACCACGCCCACACCCGAAACCAAGACTAAGGCTGCTAGCAGCCACATCCCCACAGTTTGCAAAACGTTCCCCCTAAGACTCCGAAAGATCCAGGTCACCGCGCCCTACCGCGGCTGCCGAGGTGGCTGACCCATCGAACTTGCCAGTTTGGGCTGGGACGCGCTGCTTGACGTCTTCTGGAGGTTCTGGGTCCCAGTAGACAGTCGAACCGAGAGTGGCAGTGCCCTCCGGCTCCAGCAGCTCTTCTTTGTGAATGAGCAAAGAATCACGAGAGAAACCGGCGATGGCCGTGTTATTCTCCAGCGTAATGGCGTTGGTGGGACAGGCCAGTTCACAGTGACCACAGTAGATGCAGCGTAACAGGTCGACATCGAACACTTTGGCGTAGCGCTCGCCTTTGGAGACCTGATTCTCGGGAGTATTCTCCTCAGGCTCGATGTAGATGGCCCCGGCCGGGCAAGTCCCCTGACAGAGCAAGCAGCCCACACACCGTTCCAGTCCGTCCTCGTAGCGGTGGAGAACATGGCGGCCCCGAGTCCGGTTAGGCACCGGCCTTTTTTCCTCAGGATACTGCTTGGTGACCGGCGGTTCCAGCAGGTTCCGGAAGGTGATACTCAGGCCTTTACCGAGCGCTATGAGGTCATCGACAATCTTATCCACGGTTATCCTCGAGAAGCAAAATTCGAGCGGGCGTCCCGCGTTTCGTTGACATAGTTAGGACTCCTCCAAAAGAGCTTTACGACGGTTGAGTCGTCCGCTGGTGTAGGCTACCAGCACCAGGGCCGCCATGACGGCTGCAAACTCATAGTGGCTCCAACGGAGCACCACGCCCACGGCTGTCACCACCAGATTGATGATGCCGAGAGGCAACAACACCTGCCAACCGATGCGCATCAACTGGTCGTAGCGAAAACGCGGGAGGGTGGCCCGCAGCCAAATGTAGAGAAACATAAAGCCAGCGATCTTGAACAAGAACCAGGCGGCACTGGGAGGGATCGGACCGAATAGATAAGGGCCGCCCAAGAAGACGGTCGTAGCCACGGCGCTGACCGTGATCATGGCTGTATATTCAGCCATAAAGAATAAAGCGAACCGCATGCCGCTGTACTCCGTGTGGAAGCCTGCACCGAGTTCCTGTTCCGCCTCGGGTAGGTCGAAAGGGGCCCGATTGGTTTCGGCCACGGCCGCGATCCAGAATAAGATGAAGGCCACGAACTGAGGCACTACCAACCAGGTGTTTTGGCCCTGGTAGTTGGCGATCTCGACAAAACTCAAGCTGCCTGCCATCAAGAGAGGGCTCAACAGGGCCGTGCCGAGGGCGAGTTCGTAGCTGACCATTTGAGCGCTAGAGCGGATGGCGCCGATCAGGGAGTATTTGTTGCCCGAAGACCAACCTCCCAGGACGATACCGTAAACACTCAAAGAGGTGATCCCCAGGAGAAACAGGACGCCCACGTTGATGTCGGCGATATAGGGCTGAATCTCGTAACCAGCCACCACCCACGCTTCGGTCTGGACGGGAATGACGGCGAACGAGGTCAGGGCCACCACCAGCGAAATACAGGGGGCTAAGAGATAAAGGAACGGCTTGGCGTCGGCCGGCATGAGCTGTTCTTTGAAGAGCAGCTTGACTCCATCGGCCAGAGGCTGGAGCAGGCCGGCTGGACCGGCGCGATTGGGCCCCACGCGCCATTGGAAACGCCCGACCAAACGACGCTCGGTGTAGGTCATGTAGGCGAAGCCCGTGAGCAACAGCACACAGGTAGCCAGGGCTCTCAAGGCTACGTCGAGGAAGTCGAACAGGTCGAATTCTGTCATGAGCTGGCTTCTTCCGTCTCCAATTCTTGTTCTTCAGCCGGCGCCTCTGGTATCTGACTGACGGCCACCGGGCCCACACCGAAAGTATGGTGGCGCTGAGACGGACTCGGGCCGGGCGGCTGAGCCGAAGCGTTGGGCACCACACGGAGGGGAATGTAGCTGTCCTCTCGAGTCTCGATCTCTTCAAAGGGTTGGTCGATCCCCATCAAGCGAGCGACCTCCCGGGGGTCGGCCTGGCCAGGCACCGACGGTGGCAGGTCCCCTTTCAGGAGCCGTGCTACCCGAGACACTCGACTTCCCATATCCTGGGTGGCGATCCAGGGAGCGGCATCCGGTGATTCAACCGGGATGGCCGACAGGTCGGGACGAGGCGTCCCCAGTTTACCCTGCTGGGGGTAAGACCAGTGCTGAGTCGCGGCCGAGGTAAAGTCCCGATAGCTACACCCTGGATAGAGCGGGTTGGTTTTACCGATAGCCGCATAGAGCTCACGAGCCGAGGAACCACCAACCTCTCCCCCCAGCCCTTCGGAGAGCTGGCAGAGTACTCGCCAAGCCGGTCTTGACTCGCCTGAGGGGGCGATAGCCTGACGGGAAAGCTGCACCGTTCCATCACTGTTGGTGAAGGTCTGGGTTTGCTCGAGCCAGTGACAGACCGGCAACACCACGTCGGCCTGGGCGACGGTTTCGTTGTGGGCACTGGCCAGCACCACCACGAATTCGGCTTTCTTCTGGTCTTGCTCATAGGGTTGATCTTCTACCACCAGCAGAGCGTCGAGCTTCGTTGTGACCAGCTCGGAATAGTCCATCCCCTTTTCGCTCTGGAAAAAACTCCAAAAATCCTGGAACGATTCCACCTGGTCTAGAGCCGTCCAACCCGGTCCCCAGTTGGGCATGACCCCGATCTCTTTCAGTCCCTGGGAGTTGGCCCCCAGTCCCATCACGAGGAGACCGTGGGGAGCCTCCTGGCTTCCCAGTTTGGCGGCTTCAGGCAAGTTCTCACTCAACTCGTGAGAGATAACCACAACCTTATCGGCCTCGGCCAAAAGGCGAGCCGCCTGACCCATCTCGTCAGAAGTCGAGCCCCCCGGTTCCCAGGGACGGGGTCCGGGGTAGCGCAACGTTGCCTCTTCGGGTTTATGTTTCTTGGCCAACTTGGTTAGCTGACTCAGCTGCTTCCCAGAATCGCCTTTCAGGGCCACATCGGCATAGCGGTCAAGACCCACCGGCTCAGAATGGAGGGTCACCAATCGAGCGCCATTTCTTAACCCCTTTTTGATCCGGAGGTCTAGAACAGGATGGGTCTCAGTGGGGTCACAGTCGAGCACGACAATCAGGTCAACCGTGTCCAAGCCATGAATTTTGGCCGTCGCTTCGACCGGTTCGCTGAGCCCGCGTCGATGGTCAAGGTGAGGGCTCGAAAGGGTTCCTCGCATCAAACCGACTAGAGCAAAGCCGGCTTCGTTAGAGACAGAAGGCCCACAAACGGCTCCCACTTTCTCGGCCTGGTCGAGCCCCTCGACGGCAGCCTCGAAGGCTTCTTCCCAACTGACCTCAACCAGCTTGCCGTCTCGACGGAGCTGAGGCTTGAGGGGACGGTCTGGGGATGTTGCCCCGGCGAAACCGTAGCGGCCCCGGTCACAAAGCCAGCCGTCATCGATGGCGTCGTTCACACGCGACCGGAACCGGGCCACCTCGTCAAAACGGACATCGACCGTCACGTTGCAGCCCATCGAGCACTGGGTGCACACCCCGGCGTAATGCTGCAGTTCCCAGGGGCGAGCTTTGAATCGATATTCCCGAGAGGTGAGCGCACCTACCGGGCAGATTTCGACGGTATTACCAGAAAACTGACTGTCGAAGGAGCACCCTTCGAAGGTTCCGATCTCGGAGCGAGCTCCTCGCTCAATAATGACCAGACCCTCTTCCATCGCGATCTCATCACAGAAACGGGCACAGCGCTGACACATAATGCAGCGTTCCCGGTCGAGCACGATGTTTCGTCCGATCACCTTCGACTTCTCGAAATGCCTTTTGGCTTCCACGAACCGGGTCGTGGGTGGACCGTATCGCAAAGTGAAGTCTTGTAGGTCGCACTCGCCACCTCGGTCACAAACAGGACAGTCGAGGGGGTGATTGATCAGCAGGAACTCCAGAATGCCCTCGCGGGCGGCGATAGCGTTCTCACTGCGCGTGTGGACCACCATCCCGTCCATCACGGTGGTCGTGCAGGCCGTCATAATGGGCCGTCTTTGCTTTTCCACTTCGACCACACAGACTCGGCAGGCACCAACCGGCTTCATCTTGGGATGATAGCAGTAGACGGGAACCTCGATACCCATCTCACGAGCGGCCTCCACCAGGAGAGTACCCTTCGGGAACTGGGCCGTTTTGCCGTCGATGGTGACGGTGCACAGATCGGCCATTAGCTAGCCACCTTCTCTCGCTTGAGAAGGGAGCTTCCGTGCTTGACGTAGTGCTCAAACTCCTCAGGAAAATACTTGAACGCGCTCATAATGCAGGATGTGGCTGAATCGCCCAGGGGACAGAACGATTTACCGGCCAAATTGGAACAGATCGACTTGAGCAGATCCAGGTCGTCCTGGCGTCCGCCTCCGTGAATCATTCGGTGAAGAATGTCCACCAGCCATTTGGTGCCTTCCCGGCAAGGCGTACATTTTCCGCACGACTCCTCGTGGAAGAACTCATCCAGGTTCAGACAAACCTCCACGATGCAGGTCTTGTCGTTGATGACGACCACCGCTCCCGAGCCAGCCATGGAGCCGGCCTCAGCCACCGACTCAAAGTCGAGGCCCACATCGAGGTGCTCGTGGGTGAGAAGCGGCGCTGAAGCTCCACCGGGGATGATCGCCTTCAACTCACCGCCCCACACTCCGCCCCCGAACTCTTCGATCAACTCACGGAAAGTGGTGCCCAACTCAAGCTCATAGTTGCCGGGTTTGTTGACGTGGCCGGAAAGGGAGAAGACCCGGGTCCCGTTGCTCTTCTCCGTGCCCAGCTTGGCATACGTTTCGGCCCCCATCCTCATGATGGCCGGAAGGGTTGAGAGGGTCTCGACGTTGTTGATCACCGTGGGGCAAGCGTAGAGCCCCTCAACAGCGGGGAAGGGCGGTTTAAGACGCGGGAAGCCCCGTTCGCCCTCGAGCGAAGACAGCAAAGCCGACTCCTCTCCGCAAATATAGGCTCCAGCGCCGCGGTGCACCACCAGGTCGAGGTTGAAGCCCGACTTGAGAATATTCTTGCCGAGCAGGCCTCCTTTGTAGGCCTCTTCCACAGCCTTTTCCAGGGCCTCGGCTCCCTCGAGCATCTCGCCTCGAATGTAGATGAAAGCCTTCTCGATGCCCACCGCGTAGCAGCAGATGCCGATCCCTTCGATCAGCTGGTGGGGAAGATGGGTGATCATCTCCCGGTCTTTACAAGTGCCCGGCTCGGACTCATCGGCGTTGACGCAAAGGTATTTAGGCTTTCCGGGATTCTTGGGCACAAAGCTCCACTTGAGTCCGGTGGGGAAGCCGGCCCCTCCCCTCCCCCGCAATCCTGAGGACTTGATGTAGTCGATCAGTTCGTCGGGCTGGTACTCCTTCAAAGCTTTTTGAAGACCCTTGTACCCGCCTTTTTTCTTGTAGACCTTCAGCTGGTCGATGTCGGGAATGTCGCGAAATTCGAAGACCACTCGTTTTTCAGCCATGGGTCACCTCTCTGTCCCCCGCCGTCCAGGACTCGACCGCCATCGGATAGTGATCCGAGCCCGTTTTGAGTTCTTTAAGCAGGTCCGTCAGTCGATCCCCTTCGGCGTTCTCGTAGAAGCGGTCGTTAATCTGAAGGACAGGCGCGCCGCAGCAGGCGGCCAAACACTCCCCCCCCACGAGGGTGAAACGGCCATCTTCGGTGGTCTCGCCGAGACCGATGCCGAGTTCCTCTTCCAACTGCTTTTGAAGCTTTTCGGACCCCCTCAACCAGCAAGAGATAGAGCGACAAATCTTGATCACGTAGCGCCCCACCGGCTGGCGATGATACATGTAGTAAAAGGTCACCAGCGAACGGACTTCAGCCGGAGGCATCGAGAACATCTCGGCCACCTCCGCCTGAGCCTCCTCGGGGACCCAGCCGAGTTCCTCTTGAACCACGTGGAGAGCCGGCAGAATGGCCGACCGGGGCTTGGGATAACGAGCCATCAACTCTTCGATACGAGTGCGGCTTTGTTCGGATAGAATGGATACTTTACTCACGATGTGTCCTTAGCGGTCGCAGTCTCCGAGCACGAAATCGAGGCTGGCCAGAACCACCACGACATCGGCCAGAGAGACTCCTTTAATCAGTTCGGGAATCACCTGAACGTTGGTGAACGATGGCGTTCTCACCCTCATTCGGTAGGGCTTGTTACTACCGTCACTGACCATATGGAAACCGACTTCTCCTCTCGGTCCCTCGACTCGCTGATAGACCTCGCCGGCGGGAGGCGAATAGCCTTCCGTAAACAGCTTAAAATGGTGGATCAGCGATTCCATCGAATACTGGATTTCATACTTCGGCGGGGG
>CAYRFU010000023.1:29024-34628 GCA_964423525.1 uncultured Burkholderiales bacterium
CACCACTTTGCGCTCGGCCGAGCGGTAAGGCACGCCAGGGCCGGGCGGGTCGATCTTCTCGAGGGCCTGACGGCAGATGTGGACCGACTGCTCCATCTCCTGCATGCGCACGTAGTAGCGGGCGTAGGCGTCGCCTTCGGGGCGGGTGCAGACTTTAAAGTCATAGTCTTCGTAGGCTGCATAAGGCATATCCCGGCGCAGGTCGAAATCGACTCCACTGGCGCGGGCGACCGGGCCGATCACGCAAAAGTCTTCGGCCATCTCTCGTGTTAGGACTCCGACCCCTTTGGTGCGTTCAAGCCAGATCGGGTTCTCTTTGAGCAGCCCCCAATACATCGGGATCTGCTGATCCATCTTGTCGAGCACCTGGGAGACTTTGGGGAGAAAGTCCGGCACGAGGTCGGCCATCAGACCGCCAGGCTGGATGTAGGAAGTCATCAGCCGCACACCGGACACAGCCTCAAACAGGTCCAGGATCAGCTCTCTCTCTTGGAAACAGTAGAGAAACATGCTCATAGCACCAGCGTCCAAGCCGGAAGTCCCAAGCCAAACCATGTGGGAGGCGATTCTCTGAAGCTCTGCCAGCAACACCCGGATGTGAGAGACTCGCTCGGGAATTTCGACGCCGAGTAGTCTTTCCACGGCCAACGAAAATCCCAGATTGTTCGACAAAGGAGCCAGATAATCCATCCGGTCGGTCAGCGTCAGAGCCTGGTTGTAAGTCTTGACCTCAGCCTGTTTCTCGATGCCGGTGTGGAGATAGCCGATGTCGGGCTCAGACTGCACCACCCTCTCGCCATCAAGGGTGAGAATCAACCTCAGCACTCCGTGGGTAGAGGGGTGCTGAGGACCCATATTCATAATGGTCAGGCTAGACTCGTCTACGCCCTCGGGAAAGGTGACGACTGTTTCACTCATTATCGATACACCGAGGTGGCCGGGCCGGTCACCGGATAATCCTTTCGCAAAGGATGGCCCTGATAGTCGGCGGGGAGGAGAATTCGCTTGAGGTCAGGGTGGCCTCGAAATCGGATACCAAAGAGGTCCCAAATCTCCCGCTCAAACCAGTTGGCGCCGGACCAAAGGCCGGTGAGGGTCTCGAGTTCCGGCTCCTCCTCAGGGACCAGCGTCTTGAGGCGGAGGTCCTCGGGTAGCGACGGGTCCATCAGGATGGCGCTCACGTCGAAACGGGGTTCCCGGTCGAGATAGTCGACGGCGGTCAGGTCACTCAAACGAACAAACCCTTGCTCATCCCGAAGAAGCTGAGCCGACTCCAGCCAGCGGGGTGGGGCGACCCACACGGTGACCTCGCCGCGGTCCTCTCGCCATCCGAGAAGCTCATCGCCCAGGACCTCGGCCAGTCTTTTGGCGGCTTTCATCGCGCTCATTTGACGTAAGGGTCTCTCTTGGCCATGTCGAGTCGAACCAGGCTCGGGTCCTCAGCCTGGGCTACCATCGGGCTGACTCCCGGCGGGATGCCGTTGACGATTTTTTCTTGGAGCATATTGAAGCCTGTGATGAGAGCCTCGGGGGTGGGGGGACACCCTGCCACGTAGACATCCACCGGCACGATTTTATCCACGCCTTGAACGATGGCGTAGTTATTGAAGACCCCTCCGCAGGAAGCGCAAGCTCCCATCGAGATTACCCACTTCGGGTCGGGCATCTGATCGTAAATTTGCCGCAACACGGGGGCCATTTTGATAGAAACCCGTCCAGCCACGATCATCAGGTCACTCTGGCGGGGTGAGGCTCGAAAGACCTCGGCACCAAAACGAGAGAGGTCGAAACGGGAGCCGCTGGTGGCCATCATTTCAATAGCGCAACAAGCGAGACCGAACAGAGCCGGCCAAACCGAGTGCTTACGAGCCAGGTTGACCGGCTTCTTGAGAATCTTCTCCAAAGTGGTTGTCAGGATCCCCCCGAACCCGTCCGACCGGCCTTGGGGCGGAAACAGGGAATCGGATGCGTAGACTACTTTTTTATCGGGCTTCACGCCGTCCATTGGAAGGCTCCTTTCTTCCACACGTAGGCGTAGCCAACCACGAGCAGGCCAACGAAGGCCAGCATCTCGGCCAGCAAGAACAGAGCCTGGTGGAAACTCTGGCCGGCTACATCACTCAAAATGGTCGCCAGAGGATAGAAGGCCACTGCCTCAACGTCGAAAATCAAAAACAGCATGGCCACTTGAAGAAAGCGAATCGAGATTCTTTTGGGCAACGGCTTGACATCGTCAATACCGCACTCATACGGCTGCGACTTGGCCGGGTTAGGGTTGCGAGGGCCGAAGAGAAATGAGACCCCCAGGATCGTGCCGGCGATGGTGGCCGCCACGAGCCCCATTACGGCGATGCTGTAATATCCGGAAAAGTCGTCCAAGTTGCTGACTCCAAAGGTTCTGGGCGCTTGTGAATTTTATCACAAGTTCAATACCACGTAAACTCCCCGACTCCTGGTGTCCTTTGGACAATTTATTTTCTTAACAAATCAGCTGCTAATGCTGGGAAACCAGGGATGGGCCAACCAGTGTAGGGAGAGAGGAGGTCACGCTGGGACACGGCTCAGAAAGTGCCCAGGAATCGTTCTACCGCTGGAGCGAATAGCAGCGGCCTTGAGCCAAGAACGCAACAACCTGCTACCGCAGCGCTTCAACCTGATAGGCGAACTGGGCCGAGGAGGCATGAGCATCGTCTACCGGGCCCTAGACCGTCACCACCAACGCGAGGTGGCGGTCAAAGTCTTGAAAGAGGAGTGCCCTGCCGTCGAAAGGTTCCGCCGCGAAGCTCGCAAGCTGGCAAGCTTATCCCACCCCAACGTGGTCGCCTTTCTCGAAGTCGGCGAACACGGCGGCCGAGACTACTTAGTCATGGAATACGTTCCCGGCGGCAGTCTGCGCGATAGACTGGACGAGGCCCGCCCTCCCCTGAGCTCAGTCATGAGGATTTTTGCCAGTATCTGCCAAGGACTCGAGCATCTCCACAGCCGCGGCATCGTCCACCGAGACGTCAAGCCTGAGAACATCCTGCTCGGAGATGGTGACCAGCCGAAACTAACCGACCTGGGAGTGGCCAGGGAGGTCGACCGCAACACCAAGCTCACCGAGGCCGGGTCGATACTCGGCACCTACCAGTACGTGGCCCCCGAACAGATCCTCTCTAGCGACGTCACTCCTAGCGCCGATCTGTATTCCCTCGGAGTCTGCCTCTTCGAGGCTGCCTCGGGTCAGCTTCCCTTCGTGGCAGCATCAGAGTACGAGACTCTTCACGCCCACGTTCAGGTCACGCCTCCTCTGCTCGATAGCCTGGGAGACTTCCCCCAGGGGTTGGTCGAACTGGTCGACCAACTGCTGCGAAAAGACCCGGAGATGCGCCTGCCCAGCGCCCAAAAGGTCGCCGACCGACTTCTCGAGCTAGCTGAGTCCCTTTCAACGATCCCAGCCGATCGGGACCCCGAGCTGACCTGGCTGGACGACCACCTGAAGTCGACATCCATCCTGATTCACGCCCAGCCTGGGCTGGGACGAACATTCCTCCTGAACCGCCTCCGAGAGAAGCTGGTGGCCCACAACCAGCCGGTTGTTATGGTCACCCCCCAGGCCGGACTAACAGCCAATCTTCATTATTTGAAGCAGTCACTCCACCTGGAAGAGGTGACCGAGACCACACTGGTAGAGGCTTGCCGCCAGCACCTCGTCCTGGTCGACGACGCTGAGCGCTACCCGCCTGCCCTGTTGGAACTATGGTGGAAAGTCGCCTTTCAGGTTCCTAGCGGGCTAGTCTTGTCACTCAGCTCCGCCACCGCCGCCAGACTCGGTCAAAACCCGGAGCTGCTTGAGCTGAAACTCGAGCCCCTCGCGGACGAAGCCATCGAGTCGTTGCTCTCTCAGATGCAGCCAGCCGACATTCAGCCGCTGTTGGCCTCGTGGCTGGTCAGTCGGGCGGCCGGCTCACCTCGCCAACTGCGGCAGGGCCTGGCCGCTATCCAGGCGGCTGGTTGTCTCGAGAGTCAACCTCCCCCCGTTTCGACGGTGGAGGCCGTGGCCAACTCGATCGCCTCGGCCTCCCACCAACTGCGAACGACAGCCCGCACCGCTGTTCTCGCCCCACAACCGTTTGAATTCGACCTGGCCCTAGCAGCCTCGGGGCTAAGTGAAGACGACTGCGATGAGGGACTTTCCCAGCTAACTCAGTTGGGGGTGGTTGAGTCTCTCCTGCTCGGCAGCCACGAATTTTTTCGGCTCGTTTGGCCAGAGCTTGGCCAACGCCTACAAGACGACCTGAGCCCCCGCCTACTTCGAAGAAGCCAAACTCGCTTGGCCGAGGCTCTGGTCGAGGTCGAAGCCTCGGCCGAACTGGTGAGTCACCATCACGAGCTGGCAGAACTTTTCGAGCCGGCAGCCCGGGCCCTAGACCAGGCCCACGAAGAAGCCCTGGCGGCAGGATTCGAGAGGCCGGCCGCCCATTTTCGCGAGCGCTTGCAAGGGTTGCTGCTTCGCCACCCCTTACCGGACCTGGCCGAGAAACTGAAAGCAGACGAACCGGAGCCGCCCCCGCCAAAGGACTCACCCGAGCCTCCTCCCCCATCGGGAGAACCAGAAAAACCCGGGCAGCCAAGGTCAGGAATCTTGACCACTCTCCTCTTGATTTTGCTGGTGGTAAGCGGCCTGGCGGTGACGGCTTTCTACTTCCCCGGAGCTCGAAGTGTCCTGACCATCACGACCGAGCCGCCCGGAGCCGAGCTTATCGTGAATGGTGAGCCAGCGGGCTCAAGTCCGCTGGAACTCACCGGCCTTAGAGCTGGCCAATACGAGGTGACAGCCTCGTTAGCCGGACACATCGCCAGTCAAAAGACGGTCACTCTAGATGGCCGAGGGAGCCAAGACGTCAGCCTCAAGCTGTCCACCCTGGAAGCCGAACTCCAGCTGGTGGTCAGTCCAGCTAAAGCCGAGTTAAGCATTGACGGCGAACGGTTCGGCCCGGCTCCTCGCTCGGTCTTTCTGGCCCCTGGCAGCCACCAAGTCGAGCTCACCCAAAAAGGGTTCAAACCCTTCACTGCCCAGGTAGAGGTCAAAGCCGGTCAACCCAGCCGACTGGAAGCCGACCTGGCTCCTTTGCGGAGCAAAATCGTCGTGGAGACCTCCCCCGCTGGGGCGACCGTCAAGATCAATGGAAAGGTGAAGGGGGAGACGCCTTTAAGCTTGTCCGACATCCCTCTGAGCCGTTACCATATCGAGGTCTCCAAGAAGGGCTATAGCGGCTACGACCAATGGCACGATATCGAGGACGAGGTTCCGCTCAACATCACCCTGAGACTCAACCCCAAGACGGGAGCCCTAAAAGTCATCAGCCAACCGGAGGGAGCGGCTGTCAAACTCAACGGCCAACCGCGCGGTCGAACTCCGGCAGCCCTGGAGAGTCTCTCCCCCGGCACCTATACTCTGACGGTAGGTCTGGGTGGCTATCGGTCCACCACCAAAAAAATCACCGTTCAAGCGGGCCAGACCACCACCGAGACAGTCAGCCTCGAGGCTTTGCCCAAACCTCGTCCCTCACCGTCGGCCACCTATCGGCCTCCGCCAACCCGACCCGCACCTCCCCCGAGCTA
>CAYRFU010000024.1:0-2929 GCA_964423525.1 uncultured Burkholderiales bacterium
GGCACGTAGGATGGGGTTTGGGGTCGAATTGAACTGATAACTGGTGTCATTAGGATCTCCTGTTTGGATGTGTTTTGCTTAGCGCAAGCTAGGTTGCTGTCCTGAAAGGAGCCTGAAAAGAGGCCCAACCCGAGGCCGGCCAGAGCGAGGGAGCCGGGGCTCCGAAAGAGAGTCTATCCCCGACCGCAGCTGAGCTTCTCGCTCGGAGCTTTGTCTGAAGCGAAGTCTAGTTTTTCAAAAAGACGGAAACCTGGTGGATTTCGGTCAGATCGGTGTCTCGCAAGGAGACCGACCCGACAGCCAGAGTCCTGGCCGCCTCACCGATGGCCACCGCTCGAAGGTCGAGCCGAAGCTCGGTTGGGACTGCACCTGGAAACGACTCGAAGCTGAGAAGTTGGTTGGCCACGATCTGGACCTCCTCGACCCCCGCCTCCGTCAGACCCGTAGCATCGTAGCCCACCGGGCGAGTCAGGTAAGGACTGATGTCGCCGATCAGGGTCTCGAGGGTGGACTCGTCGGCGGGGTCAGTGGGGACGCCCGAGTCGATCACTTTTCGAATCAAAACTTTATGGGGACAGGCGGTTTCGTAGCCGGTGGGGCCCGCCGCCCCAGCACAGCTCTGGTGAAAAAGAGCATCATGGTTCAAAGGGACAGTCAGATAGAAAAGAACGTTCCTTTGCCAGAAAGGCTGGGCATCGGCCGAGAGGTGCACCATGTCTCCGCTAACAGGGTCGATGGGGGAGAGAAACCAGAGGGCCTCTCCGTCGTCTCCTGCCCCCAGACTGGGGGGAACCCGGGCCCGCGCCAAAGTGGCGGGATCGGTTAAAGCCAGCTCTCGAGTGAGGGCTACCCGGGCTCTGGTCAGCTCTCGCTTGGCGGTGTCCCCTCTCTCACTTCCGCGCCACACCCCTACGGCTTTCACGAAGAGCGTCCCTGCCACCACCATCAGGATGCTGAAAAGGGCCAGCGAGACCGCCAACTCGACCAGGGTGAAGCCTTTACGGGACACGTTCTCGGACCAGTCGGGTCGAATGGAGTTCGAGCCGGCCGTAGCCCTGGCGGCTCCCACCTTGGGCTTGGGAATCCCACCAGTTCAAGCGGACGTTCATTTTCTTGAGACGAGTGGCCGTGGGTGCATCGCCCAACCCGGGAACGGTCTCGGCGTAGATGGCGAAGGCATAAATAGCATCGCCAGGCTGACTGGTGCCCGAGGTCCAGGCCGCCCCTGGTCCAGCTGCCCAAAAACTGGCCCGGGTGCCAGGGGGGTCGTCCCACTCCAGGCCATAGAGAGCACGCTCGGTGATCAGGTTGAGTTCTTGGGTCGCCAGGCCCACCCGGTTAGCTTTCTCCTCACTCCTGACGGTCGAGGTGATCAAAGCGGCCATGGCCAGGATGATCAGGGCCAGCACAGCCACCGATAACATCAGCTCGGCGAGGGTGAAACCGGAGGCTCTCAGAGTCGATTGCTCCAGGCGCTTTGGGCCAATCGGAATCCAGCAGGGGGTGCCGCAGCCAGGGCTCCCGCGTAGCTGTTATTGTAAGTCAGTTCGACCTGACCGGCGCGCAGGTCGATATCACCCCCGCTGGAACCGGGTTGTCCGGTCGGGTCTCCCCCATAGGCGATCAGCAAACCGTTGAGTTGAAAGGACCCCCAGGAACTGGCAGGCACCTGGTCGCTTCCCAGCCGGGTAATAAAGTTCCCCTGGGTGTAGACGATGCCACTCAAGGTGAGGTCCGAGTAGGCGTAGGAGTCGGCCACGGTATCGTCCTCATCGAGAGTTGAAAGATAGATGTCGCCCCGGGCATACATGTTGACGGGGTTCTCTTGCCCCGCAAAACTGGCTCCCATCCCCGTCACCCGAATTTCGCCCCCCGAGACAACAGAGCCGCCTGTTCCGGTGACCGAGCCCGTCAGGCGGACATCGCCTTCGGCTGAGAGCACGGCCGATTCGCCCACCGGGGGAGCGAATTCGATAGCGATCGAGCTGGCGGTCAAGCCGTCGGTCACGCCGGGGGGGTCGATCTGAGGGCCACCGCCGGCCGTGATCCCAAAGAATGAGGCGGCCGCGTTCTGGTCGAAGGCGACCGGGTCCTCGTCGGTGTCCCAGATGTAGTCGGTCGGCGCCAGGGTGGGATCCCAGATCAGCTTCATTAGCTCCTCGTAGGAGCCACCGTTTTGGAAGTCGGTGTTGGTGATTCCGGTTGAATTCCACTCGATCTCGACGAAATTGTTGTTGCTGGGATCATCACTCTTCAGTTCGATTTCACTCCGCCCTGGTTGGTAGGTGGTGAGAAATTGGTGCCAGAGAGCCTGGTCTGAGCCGAAGTGGGCGGCGATGACATCGACAGGAGGAAGGCCGCCTACAGCGGTAGCGGCTTCAGGGTCGCCGACCGGCGCCTCGGCAGCTCCCATCCTGGGGATGACGGCCAGAGAGTCAACCCCATTGAGGCTAGAAGTCACTGCCACATCACCGCTAACGACGAGCCTCTTAACACCTCCGCTGTCGACCATCTGAACAGTGGCTGGGAGATTCAGCGGTAAACCGACATCGTTGACGTTGGCCGGGTCTTGCATGTAGGTGGCGTAATCGTCAAAACTCATATCGTAGTAGTGTAGGGTTCCGTCATCCCACCAAACATAGGTCCCACCGGCCAGGCTGTGAGTGGCGTCCGCTTTACGCACCTCATCCCAGCCGAGGCGAACGAAGGGATCGGCCGGCTGTTCTTCCACCAGGGCGACCTGGGTTGAGTCGAACGAGGTCCCAGGCTCAAAGGTTTGACCGGGGTTACGCACTTCGCCGTCGGGGGAAACGAAATTGGTGAGCCCTCCACCGCTGACGGCGGCGGTCCCTTTACTTCGGAGTCGGGGAGTTCCAGTATCCGAGTCGACTAAGACGGTACCGGTTCCGCTGCCCAGGTTGGCCGTGAA
>CAYRFU010000024.1:2939-27523 GCA_964423525.1 uncultured Burkholderiales bacterium
CTCGGTAGACCGCTTCGAGGGTGCGGACCGTGCCCTGGTAGGCTCCCTCTGGGAGAGCCGGATTTCCATTCCGAATACCCCCTCGACCCTCGACCGCTAGCGACACGGCCCAGGTGGGGATGACGTGAGCGGTCGGACTGGTGGGGGTCACGGCGTAGCTCGGGCCCTCGCCTCTGACGACAGCCAGTGGAGCAGCTCCCACCAGGTTGTTGAACGAGACGTAAGGCAGGTCGATGGAGGTGGAAGGGTCGTCGAGGCCGTCGGAGCCCCCTGCACCGTCTTGGAAATTGAAGCGGCAGCGGAACTGACTCCAGTTCCCATCGGCGGTGCGCAAGAGCCCAAAAATGTTCCCCTCGTCCTCTCGCACGACCAGGTCGGGGAGGTCCACTGTGAGGCCGTTCTGATCGCCTCGCCAGGAAGGATTGATGCGAAGCTGATTGAGACAATACTCCAGGCCTGATTGGGCTGCTTGCTCTGCCTGAGCGGCTTCTTGGGTGAGCCGATTGGCTCCCAAATTTCCGAGCCCGAGAGCGGCCGCCGCTCCGATGAACAGCAGCATTAACACGGCCAGAATCAGGCTTGTGACCAGAACGATTCCGCGTTTCGTCTCCAACACCATCTCATTCCCTGTTCCCAGTTTATCGCAGATCTGGCTGGGAGGCAACCTGGACTTGGGGCCTTTTGGCAACGATGGTCTCGGCTGCCAGCTGGTCGGCCACGGCCACAAACTGTTCGAAGCCAGCGGTGCGGGCATCTAGCCGAAATTTCTTGACCCGCTTAGCGAGTTTGCGTGCGAATTGTTCCGGCAAAGCCCTTTCGAGCTTCCAGCAAACCTGGGCCCAAAGCCCGGCACAACGCAGCGTGAGGCGATAGAATGTCAGAGCCTCATACCTCTGGCACAGTTTGAGGCCCTTGACGACCGCTTCCTGGCAGTCTTGATAGCGGCCTCCATCGGCTCTGGTCCAGGCTCGAGCGATGATGACCATCAATTCCAGAAAAGGCAGGTTGAGGGTTTCGGCCAGGGAGGTGGCGGCTTCGAGATGAGCCTGGGCCTGCTGGTGGTACCCATCTCGGCCGAAGAGCGGGCTAGATAGGTCAAAGCGATGGCCCGAAAGGTCGCCAGGGAGGTCTCTTCCAGACGCTTCAACATTTGGTTGGCGTGGTCATAGGCTTCAGTGAACCGAGCCAGGTGGAGATAGAGGGCACACATGACCATGTGAGCCTGGGCCAGCCCGTGCACGTCCCCAAACTGGTCGCTGACTCTAAGTGCCTGCTGACACAGGCGTTTGGCCTCATCAGGGTTGCCGCTCAACAGCCAGACAAAGGCGATGTTGCGTAGCAGAAGCCCCTGATAGGGGGAGGTTTTCATCTTCTCGACCAGGCTGGCCGCCTTTTTCAGATGTGCCTGATTTTCTTAGCCTGCTTGGAGGGTCACGAAAGCCAGGAAGAATTCGGACTGAGCCTCCGACTCGGGGGTTGCGATCTTGGC
The DNA here is from genome assembly GCA_964423525.1 of uncultured Burkholderiales bacterium. GTDB lineage: Bacteria > Vulcanimicrobiota > Xenobia > Xenobiales > JADMJV01 > CAYRFU01. Next base: position 4,429 of record CAYRFU010000024.1, read on the forward strand.
CACGACCTGACGCTGGAGGCGAGCCAGATGATAGCTTTCTGGAATCCATCCGCGTGGCCGAAGCATGAAAAGGACACTCAGCTGGCGGTCGAGGGTCCGATGCAGTTGGCGACAGACAGCTTCGCTGGACTGGGTCGAACTCTGGACGAAGCGTGGCCAGAGCCAGTGAGGGAAGAAGCCCAGACTGTCGAGGAGCTGACCGCCGGGTTCCACCCCCCGCAACTGTAGCGCTTGGGTTAAGCACCGATAGGCCTGGCGGTAATCCCCGAGACGTTGGCAACAATCGCCCAATCTTCCCCATAGGGCGGCCCTCTCAAGATCGGGCCACCGCTCCTGCTCGAGTAGCTCCTGGAGAAGTTCAAAGGCCTCCCCGCTCCGGCCTGTCCCTACCAGAGCTTCGGCCCTCCGCTTCTCGACTTCGCCGCTCTCGACTGGGCAACGAGGCAGGGCTGACAGCCGATTGAGGAGCTCGAGGGTTCGTTCATAGGCGAAAGCCCGGCTAGCCTGGTCGGCGGCCTCCAACAGGCGACCGGCGGCGACTTCAGGCTGACCGGCCCACTCGTAGTGATAAGCCTGCTCGACTACTCGGTCGGGATACCCCTCTCGTACCGCTCGGGCGGGGCCCTTGGCCTGGGTCGAGGTCGGGGATCAAGAGTGAGAGAACCCGACGCAGCGGTTCGAGCTGGGGCGGAAAGCCTTACGCGGCAGCCCACTGCAGTGGTGGCACCCAGAGCTGATAAGGGAGGGATTCGACCTCGATGGCCTGACTCCAAACTTGCGCCCGCCCTGAGACTGTCACAAGACTACTACACTCCTGAAGAAATCGGGTTTTGCCTCCACCCCCGGCTCCCGTCACCAGCATCAGGTCGGTGGAATCTTTCTCTAACCAGCTACGGAAGCTCTTGAGCTCCGCTTCCCTCCCCACCAGGCGAGGAGGGAAGAGGTCTTCGGGAGATTCGACCCGGCGCACCGTTGGTAGGGGCGTGGTCCCCTGAAAAACGGCTCGCCATTCCTCCAGCAGTTGGGCTGCCGACTGGGGACGGTCGGCCGGCTGCTTGGCCAGCAGGCTGGCTATGAGACGGCTCAGATCGGTGGGAAGCTCGACCCCTTTTTCTTCCAGCGGGGGAGGTTCCGTCATCAAGATGCTGACCATCACTTCGTAAGCTTCCCCTCCAAAAGGGAGTTGGCCTGAGAAGGCCTCATAGAGCATCACCCCCAGGGCGAATAGGTCGAGCCGGGGGTCGAGGGGTTGCTCGGAAAGTTGCTCGGGAGCCATATAGTGAGGTGTGCCGAGAACGGTTCCTGGCAGCGTCCATCGCTCTCGGCTGGAAGCTCCCTCTTCGAGAGCTTGCACCCGGGCCAGTCCGAAATCGAGTATTCGGGGGATTCCTTCACTCTCGACCAGCACGTTCTCAGGTTTCAGGTCGCGGTGGATGATCGAGTTCTCGTGGATGTAGGCTAACCCCTCAAGCAGCCGCTCGACGACGCTCGTGGAGCGGGTGATCTGCTCGAGGTTGAGAGGGGCGCCGTACGGGTTGAGAAAGTCTCTGAAGTTTTTCCCGTCGATCAGCTCCATGGTATAGTAGGGCTGACCTTGATACTCTCCGTAGCGATGGGCCTTCACCAGGTAAGGATGGTCGCACTGCCCGGCCAGGTGGAACTCTCGCTCGAATCGCAACCGCTCGAGCGAGGTTCTGGTCACCCCGGGGTTCAACCACTTCAGGGCCAGTTGGCCTCCCGTGAAGGGGTCTTTCACCCGGTAGACGGTTCCCATTCCCCCTCGCCCTAGCATCTCGATGACCTGGTGTCCGTCTACGTGCTTGACCATGCCCTGAGCAGCTTCGCTCCAGAGAGGCAAATCCCTTAGAGAGCCGCCGCGATCAGCTAGGTGTGCCCGGGGGAACCAGGATAGCTTCGGCGGGGAAATCTAGATTCGGAAAGGTGTAATCCTGCAGGAACGTCAGGGAGCCGTCCGGTGCGATGGAATAGGCTTTGACGAGGTCGTTGTTCTGGGTGACCAGATAGAGGAACTGTCCGGTCGGTTCCACCAGAACTTCCCTGACAGTCGTCCCTGTGACAGGCTCCAGCGTGCCCACCTGGGTCAGGGCCCCGACCGTGTCGATGGTGTAAGCCCCCAAGCTAGCCCCACCGGCGCTGTTGAAAACGGGTTCATCGATCTGACCCAAAGCCAAGATGGTGGGCACCGGGTTCAAATTCAGCTGCCCGTTGGCTTGAATCTGGTAGCTGGTGTAAAGACCACTGGCGTTGATGTCATAGAGGCATTTCTGGCTCGGATCGATGGCCAGCAGACGATTGAAAAGGCCGGTGTTGACGGCCGGGCCGTTGTCGTCGAGGAGCCCGGTCGTGTTGTCGAGAGTGTGCGGGAGAATGCTTCGCGCCCCGGGTGACGGGGCGGCCCCTGAGACGTAAACAAATTGATTGCTGGCCTGAGCGATGCCGACGGGACGCCCCGTGGCGTCCTCACTCTCGATGAAGGTGAGAGTCCCGTCGTTGGCGATCTCAACCGAGATGATAAAGCCGTCTCCCCCGGCAGGAGTCGGGTCTGAGATCAGAATTCGTCCCAAGGTCGAGGAAGAGTTCACTTTGACCGTGGCTGAGCCGGAGACCGTCTCCTGGGAGGCCGAGATTTGAGCCGTCCCGTCTCAGGGGCCATCTTCGTGGGGCGGGCCATCACGACCGAGCCCGAACGAGCCGAAAGCTTCGCGAGCGGCGGCTTCGGCTTTCCCGAAGTCGGACAGCAGCCGAGCTTTCGTTTTACAGACCTCGAAAGTGACCCAGGGAGCGTCGTTGAGGTCGGCCAGTTTCTGGGCTTGGACTAGCTGGTCGAGAGCCTGATCGGGCTTGCCCTTAAGATGAAGATAACCAGCTTTGGCCACCAGATAATGAGCTTTCAGGAGAGGCCGGTTGGCGGCCTTTTGGAGGAGCTTGAGAGCTTTCTCGAGCTGAGCCAGATGCTCAGGGCCGTCCCGCCGGCACCGACCGAGCCAACCGTAGGCCCAGAGGACGAAGAAGTGGCGTCGATGAAGAGGCGTTAAAAGCGGGTTCAGCTTCAGCTCCAAAAAGGCCTCACCGGCCTCGAGCATCGGTTTTCCCAGCTCTCCCGTTTCGAGGTGGAGCATCAGCAGATGCCCGTTTTAGCCGCTCGACCTGGGCCAGGGCTTCGCTGGAGCGTCCCAGGATAGCCAGAGCCGAGATGGCGTAGCAGGCCAGGATATCCATATCACGAGCGACACCGACCGGACTGGAGGTGAGCTGGCACCTCTTGATCCCCTTCTGAATCCAACCCCAGGCCTGTGTAACATAGCCGCGCATTAAAAGGCAGAAGGAAAGGTCGGCGATGCCCATCAGGTAACACCACGGATCGAGCAGATGGCCGCGTAGGGTTAAGACCTTCTCCAGGGCTCGGTCGTGCTCGTCGCCGCCCCCAGCTCGTTTTCTCGGCCAGCAGCCAGAGGCCGAAATAGTAACCCATCGAGAGGATGTCCAGAAACTTGTGCTCGAGAACGGGCTTGCCGACGGCTGAGAGGGCCGCTCGGCAGCCGTCTAGGGCTCTGGTGCGGTCGAGCTTAGACTGGCGGAGCTGGGCCAGGCGCACCAGATATTTGGAACGAGCCAAAGGAGCGGGCGAAGCCTCCAAAAGCTGGTTCAGAAGCTCCATGGCCTGGTCGACTCGGCCCGTCCTTTCACAGGCTTCGCTGAGGGGCTCCATCCACTCGGCCAGCTCATTCCCACTGCTGTGGGCCGCCTGTTCGAGAAAGTTGTAGGCTTCCTCGAAGGCGAACTCGGCCAAAGCCGTCAGCCCGGCGGCCAGGTTGGTTTCATAGACTCGCTCGCGAATTTCCTGGCTCTCTCCCAGCGAATAGTGTCGAGCCAAAGCGTAAACCAACTCGGGATCGTCGTTCTGGAGACTCTCCAGTCCCCGGGCTACCTTCAGATGGAGCTGCCGACGCTGAGAGGGGCGCACCTCACTAAGAAACGCTTCGTGAATCCGGTCGTGAACAAAGGAAAAGTGGCCGGGGCTACTCTCTTCGAGCACATTCAGTCGGGTGGCCTGGTCGAGCAAATCAGCCAACCCCTTCTCCTCTCTCTTTTCAACGGCCGCGAGCACCCGTAGGCTGAAACGGTTGCCCACGAACGAGGCGATGGTCAGGAGCTGATGAGCCGGTTCGGGGAGGGCCTCGACCCTTTGAAGAATCAGCTCGAGAATGTCGTCTGGAAGAGCGAGTTTTTCGATTCCACGGTGGTCTACCCGCCAACCCTCAAGGCTGGGCAGAAGCACTCCAGCCGTTAACATCGCCCGGATGTACTCGGTGGCTGCGAAAGGATTGCCGTGAGAGCTCCGCCTCAGGGGAGTTGCGCGCGGTGGCCAAGATCATGACTGGGCTCTCCTCGAGTTTGGCTCGCACCCGACGGAGTACCTGGTGGCTGGCTTCATCAAGATGATGAGCGTCGTCGAGCATCCAGATTAAGCAGCCGTGAAGGCGCCCTAACTCAATCAGAAAGTTGGCGGTGGCCTCCAGGAATTGGTCGCTCACTTCCCCCTGCTCCGGGTCGGTAGAGGCAAAAAAGGCGGCTGTGAGAGGTCCCAGACGGCTCAGGTAGCGGCCGATCTCGAAGCCAAATTCTCGAAGCTGTTGACTGAGTCGCTCTCTTTGCACCGCCGGTAATCTTTCGAGCTCCAGAAAGAACCGTTCGATCGAGTCTCTCACCGGAGCGAAGGGGCGGGCCCGCTCCTCGCATCGAGCCGTTATCACCAGGGGCCGATAGCTTAGGGCTCGGCGGAGGAACTCCTCCGATAGGAGACTCTTGCCGGCCCCACCACCTTCTTCGATCAGGGCCAGCTCGCCTCGGCCGTTGACCACCGAATCGAGGGCGTTTAAAAGCTCTTCCAACTCGGTGTCGCGGCCCACCAACTGGGGTAGGCGAGGGCCTGCTTCTCGACCGTGCTCGCCCAGGCGGATCGGTTTTCCCTCTTTCAGAAGTCGATTCAACTTGGCCAGAGTCCTCAAGTCGGCCAGCAGACTACGCCCGCTCTGATAGCGATCGCTAGGATCCTTGGCTAATAGTTTGGCAATGATGGTGTCGAGAGCCGGACTGATGTCGGGGTTGAGGTCTCGCACCCGGGGAACCGGTGCCGAGGCATGAAGACGAAGGCTGGTTCAGCAGTTGAACGGCCTCGATCGCCCCTCGGATATCGTGGCTCACAGTAAAGGGGGTCTTGATACCCGCACCAGGAGGCCAAGCGGGACGATTGGTGACGGTGGCCACTCCCCACCAGGGCTCTCCAGTGGCCTCGGCCGGGTCCTGGCTAGGGCAGCAAGGACCGACCGGCAACAAGATGGCTGAGGCTATCGGAGGCAGTCGAGCCATGATCGAGGAGTTGAACCCCAGCGGTTCCCACGTGAGTGGTCTCAATCAGGGCCTGGACCGTCAGCTCGGTAACGCCAAAGAGGCGGTCACCATCGGAGCTTCTTACGACGAGGCGCTTGGCTTTAGTAAAGACGCTTCCAAGATCCCCGGGGCTCACCATATGGAGGTGTCAGGGATTCACAGTGGCGTTCTTCAAAACCCTACCACTCACAAGCTGGTCGATAAGGCTCTGCGCGGTGAGGAACTTCCTACTGGTCGGGTCGACAACAAGGCCTTCGACCGCGTCGGTCGAGGCCTGGGCGCCTTCGACATCGGAAGCGGGGCCATTCAGTTCGGTAACGGCGTCAGTCAACTGGCTCAAGGCAATATCGTCAACGGAGCCCTCGATACCGTCGGTGGCGGCTCGACGGCCGTCTCGGGCAGCTCGATGCTGGCCGGCGCTGCTCGAATGGCCCGTCTAACCGGAGCCGGGGGAGCCGTGGCCGATGGAGTCTACGGGATGGTCAACGCCAACAACACTCACGACCGAATCGTCTCCGGCCTCAAGACTGCGGCGGGCGTGGGGATGGCTTTCAACCCTCTGGTAGGCTCGCTGGCCTACGGCGGTCTGCTGGCCCACGAGAACTTTGACCAAATCTCGGCTTTCGCCGGTAATGCTTTCAACCGAATGGCCTCCTTCTTCTAGGGCCTGCCTCTCGGGGCGTCGTGACGGGGCGCGTGGCCAGGAGATCTGAACAGGCAGACCAAATTGGCTCTGCAACTTGCCTGGCGTAAAGAACATTTCAAGCTTCGCCCTGGTCTGTCTGCTCTTCATCTTCTCGGGTGCCGCTGGCCTGATCCTCCAGTTGGTCTGGACCCGAAAGATCGCCTTGATGTTCGGGAGCACCGTTCAATCGGCCTCGATTACAGCCGCGGCTTTTATGTTGGGACTAGGATTGGGGGCCTATCTTGCTAGCCGCCTGAGCGGACGGGCGTCCAATCTCTTGCGAGCCTTCGGCATCCTCGAATTAGGGGTGGCCGTTTCGGCCCTGGTGGTGACTGTATCGATCCCCCACGTCACCTCGATGGCCCTGGTCTTATGTGCCAGCCTCGAGGCTCCCTGGGCTTTGGCTCTCGTGAAGTTCGTGACCGTCTTCGCTCTGCTGCTGGTTCCGTGCACCGGAATGGGGGCGACCCTGCCCATCCTGACCCAGCTCTTCGTAGCCAGATCGCCTGGGGAGTTCGGCAAGATCCTCGGAACCCTCTACGCTGTCAACACCTTGGGAGCAGCCGCGGGAGCCCTGGCCGTAGATTTTGTTCTGGTTAAGTCTTTTGGGGTTTGGGCCACGGCCCTGACAGCTGTAGCCTTCGACGGGTGCGTAGGTCTGGGTTGCGTGGTGCTCTCCTATCGCCTCGAGGAGGCTTCGGTCTTGACCTCGGCCCGACAGGGCCAGGCTTACCCTGGATTGCTCCGCTTTCTTCTTTTCTGCTCCGGCTTTTGCGGTCTGGCTCTGGAGATCATCTGGACTCGTATGCTGGTCTTCTTCAGCGGGACCGACGTCTACGCTTACGCCTTAGTCTTGGTATGGTTTCTCACTGGTCTTGTCATCGGGGGAGCGATGGCCACCCGTTTCGCCGATTCTCTGCAGAAACCGCAACTCGCAATAGCCGGAATGTTCGTCCTGTTGGGAGGTAGCTCGCTTTTTTCGATGCTCACGGCTGAATGGCTCAGGTCGTTCCATTTGACTTACGAGTGGATTCCGTTCGAACTCCGCCGAGTGGTGGGCGATGGTTGCATCATCTTGCCTTCAACGATCGTGCTGGGGATGCTGTTTCCGCTGGTGAGCCGACTCGTCTACGACCGCCTCGGGGAAGCTAGTCGCAGCGTAGGCGAGGCCTACATCTGGAATACCTGTGGCTCGATCGCCGGTTCGTTAGGCGCCGGCTTTCTCATGATTCCCTATTGGGGACTGCAAGCCAGTTTGACCGCGACCGCCGTCGCCGCCGCTCTGGCGGGAGTGATCGCTTTGGCCGCCTGTCCCTCTCGCAACTCCGCCTGGGGCTGGGGGACGGCTGCCACGGCGGGTGCCCTGGTGGTGGTTTCGCTCTCACTTTCTCCCGAACGGATGGTAAGAGCACTCTACGGGCCTCGATTTCCCAACATTGTCGCCTACGGAGAGGACCAATACGGTTCGGTCGCTTTGATCCGAGAGTGGGAAGACTTCGAGGCGACCTATTGCAAGAATCTCTACGTCGACGGCTTTCAGATGATGGCTAATAATCTGCGCTCGCGTCGCTACGCTTCGATACTAGCGGCCGTTCCGGTGCTTCTCCACGACGAGCCCCAAGACGCTCTGGTTATCTGTTTGGGCCTGGCCAACACCTTAAGGGCGGTCAAGACTCTGGGAGAAGAGACTCAGGTAGACTGTGTCGAGCTCTCTCCGAAGGTGGCCGAAACGTTGCGCCGGCATGCTGACGCCGAAGATACGCTGGACTCACCTCGAGTTTCTATCATCTTCCAGGATGGGCGCAACCATTTGCTGACCACCTCTAAGCGTTACGACGTGATTATCGCCGAGCCTCCCCCTCCACGCCACGCGCGCATTGTCAACCTCTACTCGCGAGAGTATTACGAGAACTGCCGGCGGGCTCTCAAAAAAGGGGGCATCGTCTCTCACTGGCTTCCACTCAACCACCTCACGCCTTTTCAAGCCCGCACGATTCTGCGCGCCTTCCAGGACGTTTTTCCTCATACCTATTTATGGCAGGGGGCCGATCTTCATCTCTGCCTGGTCGGGAGCCTCGAGCCTATCGAGATCGAGCTTGAGGTTCTTGAGGGCCGTGTGGCCCGCCATCGAGAATTCCTGAACCGCTTCGGTCTCGGCTCATCCGAGCTTTTCCTGGCCACCTTTCTCCGTGGGCCGGAGGCTATTCGCGACTATGTCGCCGATACGCCGCCCTTGACCGACGATATGCCCTACATCGAGTATCCCGAGTTGGGCACGATCCTTCCGGGTTCGGAGCAGGTCGACCACAACTTTTTTCAGTTCGACCCGAGTGACAGCTTGCCGGGACTGGGAACAGAGAGTTGGGAGGAACTCGACCGGGCCCGCCGGGCCCTCAAGTCGCTGCGCCTGGCCCACTACGGCGCCTGGGGAGACCCTGTTGTCGACTATCTCACCCAGACCTACCTGGCTCGCTCTAGCCTGAGTCTTTTCCCGGACAACATCTACTTTCAGACCACCACCGGAAGCTCTCAGGCCCAGCTCGAAAAGGCGGCCACTCAGGCCGAGCAAAAAAAGAGCTACGAGATTCTTCTGAGGTTGGCCACGGCCCGTTTCGTGAGAGGTCAAGATACAGCCTCTCTGGCCATCCTCACGCAACTCGAGAAAACTGGACTACCCGACAGTTACCTTCCGATGGTGCTTCTCTTGAAGGCAGCCGTTCTGGAAGAACTTCACCGTCCCAAAGAGTCGCGAAACCTGCTCGAGAGCCTTTCAGAACGAGGCGACACCTCTTTCGCGCGGATAGCCCGTGGCGCTCTCGCGGCCGGCTCTGTGAAGGCCACCCTGGGCTCTTCTTGGTAAGTCAGTGACCGTCATCACACTGTCCCTGTGCTGGGAAGGCGAATTGGAAGATTTTTCTGCTGTCCTTTTGAACCAATTTGATATCGCAATCGTGCAGGAGTAGGATTCGGCGGACAATGGCGAGGCCGAGTCCCGACCTGGAATCATCCCGAGCTCTCGACTTGCTGGCTTTATAGAACCGATCAAAGATGCGGGCTTGGTCCTCGGCTGTTAAAGGCGGTCCGTCGTCGCTCACCTGGAAAAGCACTGTTCCTTTGCGAGCCTTCCAGGACACAACGACCTTGGTGCCGGCAGGATTGTGATGAATAGCGTTCACTACCAGGTTCTTCATCACCTGAATAAGTCTGTGGCGGTCACCCAAGATGTAGAGTTGCTCCTCAGCCGGTAGCAACTGAACGTCGATATTCTTTCTGTCCGCCAACGCCCTGGTGGCCTCCACGGCACGAGCGGCTGGAAGGCTGGCTTCGAGGCGCTCTTTTCTGATGGAGATCTGGCCGCTTTCGAAGCGAGCCAACTCGGTGACGTCATTGACGATATGGCTCAGGTGCTTCAGTTGGTTTAGTGAAGACTGCAGGAACTGTTGGTGCTGGCTGGGGTCGATAAGGTTGTCATAAATGGCCTCCATGGTGACCCTGATCGTCGAGACCGGGGTTCCTAGCTCGTGGGAAATATCATTAAGAAGACGAGTGCGGGTGGCGGTGTAGCCCTCTATCTCGGAGGCCATCTGATCGAATCCACGAGCTAATCGGCCGATTTCATCGCTTCGCTCCAAACCGGTGCGGGTTGAGAGCTGTCCCTGCGAGAAGTTCGAAACCGCTCGCTCGATATGCTTGATGGGCCTGGTCAGATGGCGGGAGAGAAGATAAGCGGCGATGATGGAAAACGCGATGACGAAGGAGAGGGAAACCGTGACTGATCGACTCAGCTGAGCCAGGATGGCGGAGTAAGGCTGTTCGAAGTCAAATAAGACCAGGGCTCCCACCACCCTTTGCTCGACTTCGATGCCGGTGGCAACGAATCTTTGAGGAATCAGTTCTAATTTTCTGGCTGGCTCACCAGGTCTCGGTAGCAGGGGCAGCCGAAACTTGGGGGTTCTCTCTTTCGCTTCTCCTGCCACCAGCTGGCCGCGCTTGACCGCTTTCCACTCGCTATCGGTCAGTCTGAAAACACCCTTCTTCGATGGGTCTTCAAGTGACACAAATCTAACCCTGTATAGAGGTGACCGATTGGCTTCCAGGAGAAAGCCCTCCACCGGCTGGTCGGGGTTCGATTCCAGATACTCCTCCAGGGCAATCTGCGTCTGTTGGGCCAGCTGCTGAATGTCTTCGCGGAAGTAATATCGAAAGAACTTTTGCATTCCATAAGCGTGAACCAGGAGGGTGGCTATTACGGTCAGCAACAATAGAACGCAGTAACTGGCGAACAGCTTGAACCGAAGAGTTTTCCGAAAGGGAAGCTCGGTGCTGAGCGGCCTATTCGGGAGAGGCTGACTTCTTTCAGTGAACATTGGAGGCCCTTACCTTCCGGTCCATGGTATAGTCATAAAACGGGGGAAAGAGGAGATGGTTCTTGGCTAAACTCATGATTCTTGAAGACGAACCGACTTTACTTGAGATGCTGACCTTGCACCTGGAGCACGCGGGCTTTCTCGTTAGTTCCTTCCAGGATTACCCCTCCGCTTCCCAGGGCTTCAAGTCGGAGCCTCCTGACCTCGCGATTCTCGACATCCAGGTGCCCGGTGGAGACGGACTCGAACTCCTCAAAGAGATTCGTTTGGAGGCAGAGACACCGGTCATTGTCATTTCTACTCGAGGCGCTGAAATGGATCGGGTTCTGGGACTTGAGCTTGGGGCCGATGACTATCTTCCGAAACCGTTCTCAGCCCGTGAACTAGTGACCCGGGTCAAAACCGTTTTGAGGCGAGTTCGTCAAAACTATGCCCCTAAACGCGAGCCCGAGGCGATGCTCGAGGTGGGTTGTCTGGCTCTCGACCTTGATGGCCTCGCAGTAAGATGCCGAGACACCTGGACCTCTTTAACTCCTTTAGAGTTTCAAATTTTGCACAAGCTGATGAAGCATCCAGGCCAGACCTTCACCCGCAATCAGCTACAATCAGGTGACCCTGTAGGGGACTCTCGTGCCATCGATAATCACATCAACAACCTGAGAAGAAAGATCGAATCCCTGGGTTGGGGGGTTCCTTCCATCCAGTCGGTTCGAGGGGTTGGTTACAGACTCGGAACCCCTTAGCGAATCTCTTTAGCAGGCCCAACCGTCGATCTCAATTGGTGGATTGATCATCTCATCGAGGTCTTGCTGGGATTTTCGAACTAGCTCATCGGCTCTCACGAACTCTCGTATGACTTGAGGCAGATTCACGGGTTGAACGTCTTCCAGCATGAGGTCACTGATCTCGTGGAAAGCATCGTGGTAGAGGACAAAAGCCTTGTGGATCCCTTGATGACAGTCGAAGGCCGCTTCGGGATACTCGATCTCCTCTTCCAGCCGATAGAGGGTGTTGTCTGCCGACTCGAGTTTTGCGATCAGAAAATCCGTGAGTTCCTCTTCACTAAGATCTCCCTGGACGTAGGCCCATAGGTGCTCACTCAGGATGGGTGCCATGCCTGTTGCCTGATCGGTCAGGCACGGCATGGTGGCGTCGTTGAGCTGGTCTCTCAGGGTGCTTCTAGCAATCATATTTCCTCCTTATCGTGATTCGATGGAACAGGCTCCTCAGCGGGCTTGGGCTAGGGAATCGAGTTTCTCTTTTCGATAAAGGCCTATAGCTTGAGCCAGAATCTCGCCTCCGGGGCCGAGAAGATACACGTGGTGTTGACTGTCCAAATCGAGTTGCTGGCGTAGCTTGCCGTCCCAATCGAGGAGTAGATACTTCTTGCTTGCTGGCTCCGCCTCGCTCTTGAGCTTCTTGATCACCCTGTCTTGGCTGGCAAAGGGAGGTCTTGAGGAGAGGTCGGCCACCAGCCAGATGCGGGTGTCGGTCTGTTCAAATTCCTCTACCAGGGCCTTCATCCAGTCTTTGTTTTGCTGACGGTACTTTTGGCCGGGTTTGGCCACCAGGATGATCTGGTGCTCTTGGGCCCGTAAGTTGTGAGACGTTCGTTGCAAGTCGGTCAAGATGAGGTCGGGTATCAACGCTGGCTCTGCTAGAGCCGCGTGACAGAGCAAAAGCAGGAGGAATGCCGTGATGGGTCGTTTTATCATGGTTTTTGAGGCTCCTATCTCGTTTTAGGGCGCGAAAGACGACCCAAGAGCCGTCCCTCGCGCCAGTCTGGCTGGTGATCTGACCAACTAGCCATAGTAGAAGTTTTGAAGCATGCTTCGGATGTTTTGACCGTAGGGACGCAGCACCTCGGCCAGCTGTCCTCCCCCTACTTGCCCGTTATGGACTGCTTCTCGCCCAGCCAGGCGAGCGCCACCAACCTCCTGCCGGAAGGTTAACGCCTGCTCTGGGGAGACGTTGCCTGCCTGGACCTGGGCCCTGAGTTCTTGTCGTCGATGTCTGCGGCCCTGGCCGCGTAGACCGCCCACGCCCGCGCCGAAAGGTCCGGGTTGCACGGAACCGATTCCTGAAAGTCGCTGAAACATAGTGATGCTCTCCTATCTATTGGGTTTGTTTGGATGCCTCTATGATAGGAGGGGTTTGCATAGATGGTTGGGAGTTCTGTCAGGAGTTCCTTTCGATTATGTTAACGAGTTGTTAACTTGGGCCTGGCGAGTGGAGCTTGGAGCTTGGAGCGCTCTTTCGCCACGCCCGTTTCATCTGAGAGGCCCAGGCTAGACCGGGCCAACGGCCCAGGCTAGGGCGGGCCGTCGGGAACAAGTTTTCAGTCTTCTGTAAGGAACTGTCTTTACTTTACTCTCGGTCGAACCTTGGAGGAGGAAGAATGAGTGACCTGATAGACCGAGTCAACCAACGTCGCCATCAAATAATGCGAGGCGCCGCCCAGCGCTACTACGACCGACAATCGAAAGAGCCTCAAGAGGTTGGCGAATTCTGTTTGAAGCGAGCTGGCCTCGAAGACATTACCACTCTCCAAGATATGGACCGTGTCTGTTTCCCTGGCAGCACCCCCTGGTCCTATGGGCAGTGGCACGACCACTTGACCTCATCGGCCAAGAACGTGGCCATGGCCATGCTAGGAGCGGTGCCCGTGGGTTGTATCGGGTTCTACTACAACACTCCCACCTCGATGAATATCCAGACAATGGCAGTCTTACCGGAGTATCGGGGCCAGGGCTTGGGGCAGAGGATTCTCGGTCAACAACTCGACCAGGCGCGGGAACGGGGCGTGAACCGTGTCACTTTGCAGGTCGAAGGCAGCAACGAGGGAGCGATTCACCTTTACAAGAAGCTTGGGTTTGAGATCACCGAGAGGATCCCTCACAATCGATACTATCCAGGCGACCACGGATATCACATGGCTCGAGACTTATAGGCAGCGACCTTCAACGTGACCCCTTCACCAGCCTGCTAGTCTGTCAGGCGGGTCGCGATGACAAAGTTCAGCCGAGAGTGACTCAATGGAAGCGCCGGGTGGGCTCTTGAGTGGCTATTTCCGCGAACGGCCAGAGGGAGATGACTCCTGGCTTGGCTACGATCCGGTGCTGCAGCGACCAGTCCTCATTCGGCGACTGCCCGAGTCGATCACGCGCCCCCGAGCCTTTCGAGTCTACCGGCACGCCTTCCGTTGCGCCGCCCGGCTGAGTCACCCCTCCGTTGCGGCTTCCTACGACCTCTTATTCGAAGAAAACCGATGTGAGCTGGTCACGGAATGGGTGCCCTGGCCAACGATCAGAGTTGACGCTCCTCCTCCCTTACGTCCTCTTATCGAGCAGCTCGCACACACTCTTGACTTCGCCCACCAGCACGGGGTGCTCCACAAAGCGGTTTCGCCAGGCTTCATTCGATGGTCCCCGGAGGGAGAGCTCAAAGTTGAGGGTTTCGGCACCGGATTTCTCGAGATTCAACACCACAGTTCTTCCTGGCTTGACGCCTACAGCTATATGTCCCCGGAGCAATCCCGGGGAGAGCGCGTCGACCGCCGAACCGACATCTTTTCCTTGGGTGTCCTTCTCTACAGGATCATCGGAGGCGCCCTCCCTTTCGATGGTGAGAACCTTCCTTTTCTGATCGACCAGGTGCTCCATCGTGAGCCTGACCCTTTGAACGGCAACGCGGACGACCAGATTGTTGAAGCTGTCCATAGGTGTCTCGAGAAAGACCCCAACGACCGATTTCAGAACTTAATAGATTTTCTCCAGGCCTGTTACGAATAGGGTTCTAGAGCCGGAGCGGTGGCCCGAACCTTTGTTGGTGAACGACGGTGCGGGAGGGGACGGACAGTTCGGGATAGGATGGCCAGGGTAGCTTGTGTCGGACTAACTGATGATGCGCAGGACTCGCTGCGCGGCGTGTCGCCTACCCAAACGATCGGTCGGCGGAGGCGGTCGTCGAGCTGACGACAGGGCGACCCGGAGGCAAGAGATGTCTCTTCTAGGGTTGAGAGGGGCTGCGGCCCAGCCTAGCCTGCTCCGGCGGCGCAGTTTGGCCTGCTCCCTCCGAGCCGGTTCTTCGTCTCGGGCCACCGTGAGTCGACGACCGCCTTTTGAGCCGAGCTCAACTGGCATTCGTCGGTCAGGTCGTTACTGCAAAAGTTCCCCGGTGCGAACTGTCGACTAGCTATAAATCATTGGCCAGGCCGCGACCAGCCTGCCTTCCACTAAAGATGCAGCCCCCTAAAAAGGTCCCCTCCAAAGCGCGATAGCCGTGCATGCCACCACCTCCAAAACCGGAGGCCTCACCGGCCGCATAGAGTCCGGGCAAGGGTTTGCCAAGGCTGGTCTGCACTCGGCCATCCAGGTCGGTTTCCAAACCTCCCAGGGTCTTGCGAGTCAGCAAGTGAAGGCGAACTGCGATCAGGGGGCCGGCAGCGGGGTCCAAAAGGGCGTGAGGCTTGACCGTTCTCAGGAGTCTGTCTCCGATGAAGTGGCGAGCCGTTCGAATGGCGGTCATCTGAGCATCTTTGCAGTAAGCGTTAACGACCTGCAAGTCGCGAGCCCTAATGCAATGTTCAATCTTGGGGAGTGAGAGGAGGTCCCGGCCGGTCAATTCGTTCATACGCCGAACCAGGTCGGGAAGCGCTTTCTCAACGATGAAGTCTTGGCCATGTTTTTTGAAGGCCTCGACCGGTCCGGGGGCTGTTCCCGGCTTCAGTCGTGAGAGAATCCCGAAAATAGAGCGGTTGGTGAGATCGGGATTCTGCTCGGAACCAGAGAGGGCAAACTCTTTCTCAATGATCCGCTGGTTGAGAATAAACCAGGAGTAGTCATATCCCGTCTTGAGAATCTGTTCAAAAGTCCCGAGAGTGTCAAATCCGGGCGAATAGGGGTGAGGAAACCTGTTTCCCTCGGCGTCTATCCACAGCGACGAGGGCCCCGGCAGGATCCTGATTCCGTGAGACGGCCAGATAGGGTTCCAGTTCTTGATCCCCTCGCAATAGTGCCACATTCGGTCGCGATTGATAAGATGTCCACCGGCTTTCTCGGCTATCCCCAACATCAGTCCATCGACGTGGGCTGGCACACCTTTGATCATCTCCTGGGGCGGTTCGCCCAATCGCTCGGGCCAATTCTTATGGATGAGTTCGAGATTTCCACCGATGCCGCCGGAGGTCACCACCACGGCCTGGGCTTGAAGCTGGAAATCCCCAACCACTGTTCGGGTTGACTCCACTCCCCGCTCGGCTGAGGAAGGCTCAAGCACCTCACCTTCTGCACCTACCACCTGACGGTTCTCAACTGTCAGAGAGGTCACTCGATGGCGGAACTTCAAGCTCACCAGACCCCGGTCAACGGCTGAGCGCACCTCGCGTTCGAAGGGCTCTACGACGCCGGGTCCGGTTCCCCAGGTTACGTGAAATCTGGGCACGGAGTTTCCATGACCAAGGGCCGAATGGCCTCCTCGTTCTGCCCACCCCACAATAGGAAAGAAACGCATACCGAGGTTGTGGACATATTCCCGCTTCAAGCCGGCGGCGAAATCAATATACTCTTCCGCCCAACGCTTGGGCCAGCGATCTTGCTCACGGTCGAATGCAGCCGTGCCCATCCAGTCTTCCAGGGCTAGCTCTCGAGAGTCTTTAATGCCCATTCTTCGTTGCTCGGGCGAATCGATAAAAAAGAGTCCGCCAAACGACCAAAAGGCCTGTCCCCCCAGGTTTTGCTCAGCCTCCTGGTCAAGCAAGAAGACCCTCTTACCCGCTCGCGCGAGTTCGTAAGTGGTGACTAGGCCGGCGATTCCGGCTCCGATGACGATGACATCGGCTTGTTCAGGGTTAGACATAAAAGATAGCTTCGGGCCAGACCGCTTGCGCCCTGGGCCTTTGGCTTGAACGAATCTGGATGTCTGATCTGCATCATTGGCCCCCTGCAGGAGTTCGTGGTAAGCCTCAAGAGAAACGAGGTGATGGAGTGTCAAGTTTGGTCTCGGTTCCCGAGTTGACGACAGTTTGTCCGGAACCTTAGCACGACGTCGCCAGAGGCTGTCGTGCCAGCTTGTCGAAAACGAAGACGATGGCCCTGATAGTCTCTCTAGAGGAGTGGCGGCTCCGTAAACGCTTTGTCAACTTCGAACAGCCCGACATCGACTGTCTCATAGCTCATCGTGAGCTGGCCGAAAGCTACGTTGACGAACTAGTGGCCGAGTTCTACTACTGCCTCAAGCAGTTTCCTCGTAGTCGAGCCCTGCTAGCCAACCAGTCGGTGATCGGGACTCTCGAGCGGCTCCAGAAGACCTATTTTCTCGAACTCTTCGTGGGTGACTATGGGGAAGATTATCTGCGTAAGCGCTTGGCCATCGGGCATCGCCATCGTCACATCAGGCTTTCTCTCGAAGACTACATCGGTGCCTACAATATCTACCTGCAGTTGCTCTCTCCGCGCGTCCTTAAACTGGCGCCCGAGCGAAAAGCCGTGGCCACCTTGAACGCTTTGACCAAGCTGTTGCTGCTCGACATGGGTCTGGCCGTCACCGCCTTCCAGGAAGGCCTGGGTTAGAAGAGACAATAGGTCTGAGGACGACTCTATAGCTTTGGGCGACCCCGAAGCCTTCACGATGAATCTGGCCAAAAAAACACCACGGTTCGGGTAGCCGCGCTCTCTGCCTAGCGTAGCCACCAAACGGTCGCCAAACCGTCGGCCGCTTATCACTAGTTCGGCTTGGGGCCGCGACCTAAATAGTAGTCATACCACTCCCTCGTGACGGGATGGCCATGGATGGTTCCGTCCGGTGTCGATTCCACCCTCATATAGCGAGTAGCCTGGCCATTATTAGCCCCGACCTCCTCCGGGTGCTCGTAGACCTTCCAGGGTTTATTGGCGTGCCGGACTGGCTCCCCATTTTCCCAGGCCTCTCGCTCCCATCGGAAGATCGTACTGCGGTCACGGGAGAAATAGCGGGCGGGTTTGCCTCCACGGGTGGCACGAATAATCTCGTCCTTGGAGGCACCCCTGGGGGGAACGTGTTTCCGATAGGGATAGTTGGTGGTCTGCTCTACCGGTCGGTCCAGGGGATTCTCGAATCGGTCGTTTCGGGGTCCTTGGGGGCTACCGTGGCTAGAGGGGAGGGAACCGCCCCTGTCCCGCTTGCGTCGGCGTTCGACCACGTTCGTGGCCAGGGGGTCAACGGGACCATCGAGGACCAGCCGTGGGCCAGTCTCGGCCAGACCATGCCACTGTTCCATGAGCTGCCGTGTGAGCCCATTGTCAAGAACGGCGTCGACCCCCCTGTCGAGAAGCTTGCCTGCCTTCCCTAGGGGGACAATTCCAGAGGCGGTGATGATGGCTTGTCCGGCAGCCCCCCGGTAGTCTCCTCGGGAAAGATCCTGATAAACGGCATAGCCGTCTCGAACGGTATCTCCCACTACAAAGTCAAACACAGCCTTTGCGTCTTCGTCGGTAACGACCTCGTCAGGTGAGCGCAAACCCCTGGCGCGGAGGTATTCCGCTTGCTCGCCGTCGAGCCTATCTAGAAGGTTGTCGAACAGTTCAGGCTGACGCTCTACGAACTGGGCCAGATGCTCTAAGTCGTAGCCCGGAATTTGGTCGTTAGCGATGAGCGCCAACGAACTCTTGGGAAACGACAGGACTACACCGGCAGCATGGTCCCGCATCCAAGGCTCTTGATGGTGCTCGAAGGCGGCTGTCGCTACATCGAGGGCTGCACCCAGCGTCTCGGAGTCGTGAGGAGCTTCCTTCACGATATCGCCCACCTGGGCCAGAGCTTCCGGATTAAGGATATCGGCAAAGTCCAGTAGAGCCTCAAGTCTTGCCTCGGGGGCCACCGTCGGGTCGTCTAAGTACGCATTCAGAGGGTCGAGCGAGCTTTCTAGCAACCGACTGCTTTCGACCGGGTCCACGCTGGCCAGGGCCGATCGAATACGTCCAGCGGCCTGCTCTCGTTCCTCGGGAGATTCCCAGTCGAGGTGCTCAAGAGCCGTTTCGATTTCCTCAGCCGGTGTGAAGACTGGACCTAGAGAGACCGAATCGATAGGGCGGGGGGCCTCCGGCCGGGAGGAATCCGCCTGGGCGGAAACCTGTCTGAAGGGCACGGTCGAATAACTTGAAGTTTGAGACGAACTGACGGTGAGCATTGGGTAAGCTGAGTTTAGCTCGTCGAGGTCACCCGATTCTCATTTTTTTCCTCAGAATGTTACGGGGTGCCCGGGAGAGCAGGCGAGACTCCCCTCCTAGAGAGCTGGCAGACGGGTTGATATTTAATTATTTAAATATGATATTGACGCCTGGGTTCCTCTCGGCTAAACTGGGGCTATGATGAAGACACTCGATCCTAATGGACTAGAACAGCATCGACAGGAGCTTCCCCAACTGAGGATTCTCGATGTCCGAACCCCCGGGGAATTTGAGACGAGTCACATCGACGGGTCTTTGAATCTGAACGTCGACGACCTGGAGCCTTATCTCGACCGACTGGCCAGTCTGAGCGGCCCGGTTGTCCTGGTCTGTCGCTCGGGAGCCCGGGCCAAAAGGGCCGCCGACCTTCTTTCGGGGCGAGGATTCGACCATCTCTTTCTGCTAGAAGGTGGGATGCAGGCCTGGGAGGGTGCTGGCAAGCCCGTTGAAAAGGGCCAGAAGAGCACCCTTCCGCTCGACCGTCAAATGAGGATTCTGGCCGGTGCGATCGCCTTTCTGGGGAGTTCGCTGGCTCTTTGGGTCGACTCGAGTTTTGCCGCTATCCCGATGTTTATTGGGTGCGGCCTGATGTATGCGGGAGTCACCGACAACTGCCCCGTGACGGTACATCTGGCTAAGCTTCCCTGGAACAAGAGCGACCACTACGATCCGGAGGCCACTATCGCTAAACTGGCTAGCTAGTGCCCAAGTTCGAGGAAGAGATTTTTCCCACCCAGCTCGGCCAGGTGGCTGTGACGCGTTGGGGTCAGGGGTCCCCCACAGTTGTTCTGGTTCCAGGTTTCACTTTGAATCGCTGCGATTGGCCCCGGAAGTTCTTGCGAACCTTAACTCGGGAGGGCTACGGTGTGGCTGCTATCGACCTGCCGGACAGCGGTGCCTCAGAGCGCCTCGAGCGAGGCTACAGTGTGGCCGACCTCGCTCTGGCCCTTTCCGAGGTAGCTCAAAGTTTGGCCCCGCCGCTGCACTGGGTTGGCCTCTCCCTGGGCTCGTTGATTCTCCAAAGCTTGCCCTGGGGCCAGGTGTCGGTCGGAAGTCTCACTTTTCTGATGACCTCGGCTGGCTCGACCCAAGACGGGTTGGGGGACCTTCAGACGATGGTGAAGCTGCTTAGCATTGATCTTCAACAACCCCCGGACACCCTGACTTACGAAGTTTTGACTTTGAGGGAGAAGCTGGCTGGGAAGGTCAACGAGAGCGATTTGGCTGAACTTCGGCTTCGGGTGGCGGCCTCGGTTCAGAGGGGTTGGCCCTACGGCCGAGGTCCGGTGAGACAGCTGCGCGCCGTTTCCGATTTCTATCGGGTCGGCTCGCGACCACCCGAGCAGGGAGTGGGGCCGACCTTGGTCCTCCACGGTCAGAACGACCCGCTGCTTCCCCTGGCCGGCGCCAGACGCCTAGCCTCTATCTGGCCTGGTTGTCGGATGGTTGAGCTGGAGGGCTTGGGTCACGAGTTGATGAAGACCAAGCTCGACCGGGTCCTCGACCCCTTGCTACGGCTACTTCAGACGGGCCGATAGTTCGTCCAGACAGGGCAGGCCCTACTGACGACGGCCGCGGTCTAGTAATCCCTGCGTCGGTCTACCGTGTCGCGCAACATCTCGACTCGGTTATGACCTCTGGAGCTTTTCGGCGTAAACCTAACTCTATCGGCTTTCCCAGGGGAGATCAATGAGCGCTTGGGCTTGTCTTCGTTTTCAAGCTCTTCGGGACGACTGGAACCGCTGGGTGAGGACGCCTGCTCGTTCTCGGGCCGCTTGAGCGTATCTTTTTTCTGCGAGTCCCACATCTCGCCCATCTGGTTGCTGTAGAACCGAATTGCCGTGACTTTACCATCACGGCGGGTGATGCGTGCACTGGGGTGTGAGACCAATCGCTCAAGCTCGACATACTCGATGTCTTCCGGCAAATTAGGAAAGGCCTGAGTGGCATCAGGTCTGGCGATCACCTGGCGTCCTTCGACCTTTTGCACCGGGACACTGACGCCCTGTAGTCGGACGGTGTCTGCCCCCACCGCTAAACTCAAGAGAAGAACCACGAGCAAGAGTCGGCTGAACATCGAAAGCCTCCTTCCCTTTGATTCTCGACCAGCTCGAGGAATCCTCGGCAGACCAAACGGACTGAACGAAGGGCCGCTCCAGAATGCTCGTAACTGCTCGGAACCTGGGGTATAGTAAAAGCATGAGGATTGCGGTTCTTTTGTTTTGTTTCATCGTGCTGTCACCCGTCTGGGGTCAGCTCCCCGAGCGAGATGCCCCGTGGCGGGAAAACATCCTTATTCCTTATGAAGGCCCCCCTCGCAAACCTTCGACCACTCCTACCCTACACAAAGCGGCCGCAGCTGGTCATCTCCATACTGTGCAACTCGAATTGGCCAATGGTGAAAGCCTTGAGCTTGCCGACGAGAGAGGCTACACAGCCCTCCACCACGCTGCCTTTAGGGGCCATGTCGAAGTGGTCCAGTATCTTCTCAGCAAGGGGGCGCTGGTCGACGCGCAGGGCAGCAGCTACAACACCCCTCTCATCCTGGCAGCGGCCAATGGCCACGCCGAAGTGGTGGGTCTACTGGTCGAGGGTGAAGCTGAACTCAACACCAAATCCGGCAACGGTATGACCGCCCTCCACAAAGCCGCTTTCAACGGCCACTCCGACGTCGTCGAAATTCTGCTCGAGAACGGCGCGGATAAGACTTTGCTAGACCAACGTCGGCGCACCCCTCTGCAACTGGCTGAGAAATACCGTCAGGGAGAGTGGGAGCAGACCGTGCGTTTGCTCAAGCAGTAGGCTACTTGAGGCAGGCGGTTAGCTCGTCCAGGAACAGTTTTCCCTGCTTCTCACCCTCTTTGATGAGGGACTCGAGAAAGCGGGGGCTTCGGTCGAGTTTGGAGGAGTAGTTCAGGTCGAAATCGAGCCCCATCCGGCGAAGCTTGACTTTGCGACACCGCTCGCTACAAAGCTCGCCGGTGTCGAGCAGAAGGTTGATGGTGTTGATGCTTTGGATCTCTTGCTCGAGCGACAGATTCCCAGCCAGCTCATTGCGGCGGTCTTCGATTTCCTCGGGTGTTCTGGGTAACCCAAAGGCCCGCCGGGGATTGACCCCGATGATCCAGATTTCATCGACACCACAGGAGACCAGGCTCAATAGGGGAGGGTTGTGAGAGAAAAGGCCGTCCCAATAAAACTTGTCTCCGATCTGAACGGCTCGAAACAGATTCGGGATAGCGGCAGAAGCTAACAGCATTTCAACTTGCATCGGCTTCTCGGAGGAGTCGAAGATGGTAAAGTCACCCTCCATCACCTCGACGGCCGCCACCTGGAGGATGGGGGAGTGCTTTTTCGTCCTAAGACGATTGAGCTTGGGAAAGTCGAGATGCTTTTCCAACAGTCTGCGGAATTGGGCCTCTCCGTAGGCTGGAACAGCGTAAGGCGAGATTTCCGGGGTGGGAACCAGACCCCTCAGGGTGGCGGCCCACACCAGGGCTAGATTGAGCCCGGCGTCGAACGGTGAGCGGGCGGAGTTGTCTTCCCAAAAAGCCTTAAGCCGCTCTTCCGCTTGCGTGAGTTTGCCTTCCACAGCGGCTGACCAGGTCAGGGCGGCACAGAGCGCCCCTCCCGAAGTGCCGCTCAGGGCGACTAACTCTAGCTTCTCGGGCCAGTGGCTGGTCCAATGGCTCAGGACTCCGGCGGTGAAGGCTGTGTGACTTCCCCCGCCTTGGCAGGCTATGGCGATTCGTTTCGGCATAGCGCTCCGTTTTATCCGGTCTCGCGAACCCCTCCTAACGAGGGTGCGGATTTCCTGAAACGCCAGGGAATCAGCTAGGCGATCCGAAATAATAAAAAGTGAAGTCCGCTCTGACCCTACTGGAAGTTCTTGTAGTGGTAGGTCTATTTTTTCTCGTGATGGGAAGTTTTGCAACTCTGGTGCAGTCCTATGCAGGGATTAGCAACCAGGTCCGCTATCGCGACGAGGCGGCTGAGGTTCTCTCCAGTCTTCAGGCCATAGCTCGAGAGGTCGCTCAGGCTGTTGAGGTGACGGAGCCGGCGCCTGGATCCTTTGGGACAGCCACCCAGTTGAGGCTTCGTAGGTTGGACGCAGAGACCGATACGATTCGACTGCCTCGGCCTTTACCGACGCCCCCCTCTCTGATTTGGGACCCGTATCCCGCCGACGGCCTGTTAGACGTGCTGTACGAAAACTCGCCCGGCAGCGGCCTGACCCGCACCGTAGCCTTCGAAGACGGATCCAGTAGTAGCCTCCTTATGACCTCACCTATACAGGGGTTCGCGTGTCGCTGGGAGCCCTCAGGAGGACTCGAGATCACGGCCTCGGTCGCGACCGAGACGGTTTTAGTAAGGCACCGGGTTCTGGCCGGTAACGAGGTGCTTATCCCGTGAGGCGAGGTGGGTTC
>CAYRFU010000024.1:27533-34575 GCA_964423525.1 uncultured Burkholderiales bacterium
TGTCGAACTGTTGATGGTGCTGGCTTTGCTGGTGCTGCTCGTCGGCCTCTCAGCCGTGAGTTTTCGACAGCCTCGTCAAACCGCCGAGGTCAGAGGGGCCGCTCAACTTCTTGCCAGCGAGCTCGCCATGGCCCGGGAGATGGCCAGAGCCCGTCAGGAACCGGTCGGTCTGGCACTCCCGAGCGGCGGGGGCGCGACCGCCCACGCCGCGGGCTATTATCTGGCGCGAGGGAGTGACCAGCCGGAAGTTTTCCGCTCGGTCCAGTTGGAGCGCGAGGAACTCGAGTCTTTGCTCTACTTTGGAAGCTGGCCTGTGAATCCGGCCGAGCTGATAGACTCGGCCGCCAGCCCGCGGATCGGAAGGGTCACCGGGGGCCCAACCGGGGGAGAGCATCCAGTAGACTTGGACGCCTGGTGGAACCGACCTGACCCCATTCTGGTCTTTACTCCAGGAGGCCAGGTTCTTTCCAACGATCTGCCCCGTTTCGATGGTGCCTACCATCTGGTGGTCTGTGCCGCGCTCAGTTACAGTGGTGCGGCTGCTCCGACCGGCACTCCTACAGTGTTGGTGGCGCCACCCTACACTCAGGTAGAGCGAATTCGCGACCCCTATACGGTCTCTGTCACCACCGATGGCAGAGTTACGGTGCAGGCGGGGTTGCGCGCCGCAACTGGCGTCACTGTCGACCCGCTCCTGACGAGTTCAGAGGGAGCCCCTCCTCCCGGGCTCGTTCCCCACCCTGGCTTGGCACCCCAGATTGAACAAGTCGGCGCTTTACCCAACAATCCCGCCGACCTTCTGCCGGTGAACGTCGACTTTCTGGTGGCTCCCGACAACCACCTGACCTTGTCGGTCGAGGCGACCGACTCCGATTCGGCCGAGAAGCTCTACTGCTTCTGGGAAGCTTCGAGGATCAGTTCCTCAGCTCCGGGGGCAGGCTTCTTCTCCTCCCCGGGGCGCGGGGCGATGGTCTTTGATAGTTCGGCTCAAAGATGGAGCTGCGAATGGGCCTGGAGACCCCCGCCGGGGGCTCAGCGGGGTGATCAGTATCGCCTCGTAGCTACCGTCTACGATAAGCAAGGTCAGTCCACAACAGCCGGTGGAGCCGCCCAGGTGATCGACGTCGAGCTTTCGGAGGGAGGCAAGATCCTCTTCCGCTGGGATGGTCACATCTGGTCCATTCGACCCGACGGCACCCACCTCAAGAACCTGACCGATAGCGACCAGGCCCACACCAATAGCGCGCCTGATATGAGTTCCGACGGGAGCCTGGTGGTATTCTATTCTGACCGAAATCCCCAGGGCTGGCAGGACCTATACTTGATGAACATTGACGGAAGTGACGTGCGTCGACTGACCACCACACCGGAGCCGGAATCGCAACCCCGGTTCGCCCCCGACAACACCTGGATAGCCTACTCAATCCCTAAAACTCTGAAGGTTCTGGACCTGGAAACTCGGACCGAGACCGTGATATGGTCAGGCGACTATATCGAGGACCCTGCCGTTTCTCCTGATGGGGAATGGATAGCTTTCGCGGGCCGGGAAACGCCTGGAGATCCCCCGGTCATCTGGGCTGTGCGACCGGACGGGAGCGAGCCCCACGCTCTCTTCCCCTCTACCCTCAAGCAGGACGACTTTGTTTTCAACCCTAACTACCCAACCGACCCGACCATCGTCTACCACCAGTATATGGGGCCGGGTCAAGAAGAGATGAGGACTGCTCAGATCCCCGACCTGGCAGCGGCCACCGCTTCCACACCCCCGGCGACCACGGTGGTCGTGCCGATGGGTCCGGTTTCACCCTCCCAAGCCGATTTTTCTCCAGACGGAGATCGGATCGTCTTCTATGACCAAATCGGCGGAGGTCTTTATATCGTAAATCGAGACGGCACCGACTTGAAGCGACTCACCGACCTTCCCGGTCAACAGCTCTTCCCGCGTTGGTCTCGATGAGTTCGAATTCCGGTGTTTCGTTGGCCGAGTCCGTGGTCGCCCTGTTTCTCTTGGTGGCCGCCATGCTGGTCATGACTTCCCTGCTTCATCGCTCCCTGAGACTCACCGTTGAGGCCGAGCAGGAAGCCGTCGCCGCTACGGTCGCCCACAACCGCTTCGCCGAACTTCGAAGCTGGGCTAGCCAGGGCGACAACTTTGACGCACTGGGTAGCCTAGATGGCACTATTACCAACTCGCCCGACTATCCGGGTTTCCAAACCCAGGTGGAAGTGTTTAACCACCAGCTTTATAGTCCGTGTTCGACTTTTGAGTCGACCTTGGTGGACCCGAAGAGTCTCGCTTCAAGCGCTAAGCGGGTAGGGGTGAAGGTCCTTTGGGCAGGCGGGACCTTCCGAGCCTCATCGCTGATCGCTGAGCCGGTTCGGGAATGGGGCAACCTGGTTATCACTCCCAATGGAGGGGTGACGCTGAATGTGGGCGACAGCGCGACCTTCACGGCCGCAGCTTTCGACAGTGAGGGAGACCCGATCGCCGACCTCTTCTATCGCTGGACCGTCGACCCGGGATCAGGCAACGGAATGCTCGAGTCTCAGAGTCGGGACGGACAATCGGCCGTATTCCGCCACCAGATTGTTTTGCCCGACGGCAGTCTTGGTTCCGCGGCTGGGAACTGCAGGATCGTGCTGCGAGCGGTCTTTCGCGGCCAAGAGAGGCTGGTGCGTTCCTTGCCGGTGGTGCTCCTTTGAACCGAGGCAGTGTTTTGGTGGCTGCCCTTTTGCTTCTGGGGCTGCTCTTGGTGGTAGGACTGGCGACGCTGGCGGCTCGCAGTCGCCGCTATCAGCTCGCCAAATTCACGGCTTTAAGCGTGGTCGCAGAACAGTTGGCCCGGGCTGGTCTTGAGGATGCGCGAGCCAAGTTGAACAAGGATCTCGATTTTCCCCCATCGGAAGCGATCTGGGACCAGACCACCTTCACCTACTCTGAGGATTTGGAGCCAGGGAGCTTTAGGGTGACGGTCGACACCACTCACCGAGGGGCCCCCTACCACGTGGTTGTGGTCACCTCCACGGGTCTGGTCGGGCCGCGGGAGCAGCCCCAAGCCCGCCGGAGCCTGCGGCTCGAATGGGATGCCGCACCGTTCGAGCGTTCAGGGAGTGGTCTTGAGAACGCCAGCGCCGGCCGAATCTTGAGATTTCAGGACTTAGGTGGTTGAGACCAGGCTTTGCCAGTAGGTGGTCATCGCCGTCGCTCTGAGGTTGCCATCGGGATGGGTTGCGCCCCCTTCGTGGGCGCGGCTGGCCTCGATAGCCGGTGACGGGTCTTCGCCGAGGGCGACGAGAAGTTCGACCATCCTTCGGTCGGCTCGGAACTCGGACTCTCTAGCCAACTTCAAGAACGGTTGAGGATTGAAGCCGGGTAGGAGTTCTCCCATCATGGCGGCGGCTGTCGCTTCGACGAAGTCCCGGTTTTGGCAATGGCCAATCTCGTGAGCCAGGGTTCCTAAAATCTCACCTCGGGACTTTTGAAAAAGGCCCGATTCGACAAAGATCTGATCCACCGAAGCGAAGCCGTTAGTGCCAGCACGGCATTCGTTACCAAGAGTCTCCGGGTGGAGGGAGACTCGTAGTCGTCGGGAGTCCCGAGCGTCAAAGGGAGCCAGCCCTGTCCTCCCATCGCTTGAGTGAAACGGTCCGAGAAGTCCCAAGGTCCCTCTCGGTCCAAGTCCTCTGGCACGTTTTGGTCTCCCACCTTTTCGTGGATCAGAACCAAAAGGGGGGGGCGGCGGGAGTGCGGCGAAACCTACCTGGTGCGGATCGACCCACAACCCTACACCCAAGCCTACCTGAAAGGCCTACGATGTCAGCTTCAGCGGGCCGGTGTCGGCGAGTCGGGGCTACCTCGTGATGTGTGGGACCCGAGCGCGGTGGCTGGTCGGCAAACCTCGCACTCGGGCCAACAGCAACTTGTCGAACAAGCAGCCCGAACCTCAGCGCTGGTGTCAGGAGCGAGCGCTCCCCAGGCCGCTTTCGTGCTCGCCTTGGCCGCTCTTGACCATCTTGACGACAGGGTTCTTGTCGAGGCCGGGCAAGCTGCCGACTCGGAGGCTCGTGGCGAGCTTCAGCAAAGCACGGACCCGAAGGCTCAAAAGAAGCTTGAGACGATTTGGGGTCAAGTGAGCCGAGCGGGTTGTCACCAGGCCGATCTGTTGGTGTTTTCTAACCCTGACCAGGGCCTGGCCATGGCCGGCTTTGAAACAACCATGCTTCACGAGAGTTTGGCCAGCGATCTGCACGGAGCCCGTCTGGCGGCGGCCCACGAGCAGGGCCACCTGGTAGCCGGTCACCTGCTAGGTCAGCTTTCCCTGCTCACCCTTCACAGTCTCTTAGGGGGCGACAACCCCGTGGCCAAAGGCCTGCTTGGGCCCTGGAGCCAATGGTCCCACGGGAACGAATTGGAAGCCGATGAACACGCTCTCAAGGTGGCCCTTCGACTGAACTCGGACCCTACCGAGATGATGATGGTGCTCTTCGATTCTCGCCAGGGCGATAGTCATCCCGACGGCGGCTTGCGGGCCGCCCACTTGATGGAACGTCTCCGAAAGGCCTGGCCTCCCCACGCCGACAAGTTCCTGGAAACAGCCCGTCACCGCACCGCAGCCAGTCGAGTCAAACTCATGGGTGCTTTGGGAAGACTTGAGAAGCCCGAGCAGGACCTCCTCAAGGGCGAGGTCGAGCGCCTCCGCAGGCTCGATTCGGGCCAGTCAGATGAGCACCTGATCGGTCAGGCCACTCAGACTGTCTTCGAGGGGAGTGACCTGAGTCAGCTGGCCGACATTTTTCTCCATCGTTCTCGCGCCCTCGCGCTGGTGGAAGAGTCCCACCGGAGCAAGCCTGTTTAGCACCTTTTCAGGGTCTTCCTTTAGGTTTGGACCATGCAGACCTCGACTGGTCAAAGCTATCGCTTGTTTCAGCAAGGCCGAACCGTTCCGATTGCGCCCGAGCGTCATGAGCTAGCGGCCAAGATGGATACTGATGGGGACGGCTTCGTTTCGAGCGACGAGATCGCGACTTTTTACGGTATGAAGCCGGAAGGCGCACCCGACCAGAACCGAGCTCGGCGCATTGAAGAAAACAAGTGGCATCTTCGGGGTAAGCCCAATCCCGACGCCGCTTTCTACAAGGACTACGCCCAGGTTACCGCCGAGCTTGAATCGCTCCAGGAGCAGTTCCTAGACCAGTGTAAACTGGTCTCGTTAGGTCGCACCCACGAGGGGCGCGAGATTTGGGCTCTTAAGGTGAGTTCCAATTCTCACGAGGATACCTCCCACAAACCAGGCACCGTCATTACGGGTTGCCACCACGCTCGCGAGTGGACCACTGTCGAG
This sequence comes from uncultured Burkholderiales bacterium, assembly GCA_964423525.1. Classification (GTDB taxonomy): domain Bacteria; phylum Vulcanimicrobiota; class Xenobia; order Xenobiales; family JADMJV01; genus CAYRFU01. The sequence goes on from CAYRFU010000024.1 coordinate 32,876, forward strand.
GTTCCTCTCCATTCTGCCAGGAAGCTCCTCGAGTCGGCTCAGGAGGGAGACCCCCAAGCCGTTCAACTCCTGGAGAAAGGTGAGTTCTGGTTTGTCCCCCTGGTCAATCCAGACGGTTACGAGCACAGCTTGACAGAAGACAACATGTGGCGAAAGAATCGCCGCCCAATCAGCAAGGTGGTCGATGGGGTCATGGTTGAGGATTACGGTGTTGACCCGAGCCGTAACTACGGTGACGGCAGCCCTCTGGGTGAGCAAATCTACCGCCCCAGCGGTGACACTCCCGCCGTCACCAAAGACGACTTTGAATATCACATCGACCACCCGTCTAGCTTTATTCATCGTGGCCCTCACGCAGCCAGCGAGGCCGAGGTGGAGGCTAATCAACAGTTGAAACTGGGTCGCGCCAATATCCGAGGTGCTCTCGACTACCACAGTTTCGGCGAGGCTATCATTCACCCCTTTGGCTACACCAAGACGGCCGTGCCGGAGCTTGAACTCTATCAGCGACTGGGTGAGGAACTCAATCAGGCTTCTGGGGGAACGATGGAGGTTAAGTCCTCCGCCGACCTTTATCCGGTTACCGGCAACTCCGTCGATATCCAGCATATCAACGGCATCATCTCCTACACCATGGAGATCAACCGCTGCTTCCAGGTGCCTCCCGAGGAGATTCGTCCCACCTGCGAACGCTTTCACCAGGTCAACCTTCTCTTTATGGAAAGCATTGTGAACCTGGCCCAAGCGGGTCAACTGCCCGACCGGATCGTGCCTGAACGCTACCGAAGCCAGGCCTCCATCGAGTTCTAGGACAGCCGGTATCCGATCAGCCCACGCCGATTAGCGAAGGCATCCTTTTCTGCCTGTTGAAGCGGTGGCGTGGTGACGCTCCGAGTCCGCTACTTGCTAACCGTGCTACTGCCGGTCACTGTTGTTACAGTGATCCTATTAGGGGTTGAGGGCTACCTGTTGGCCAGCAAGGTCAGTCGGGTGGCTGAGGAGCGCATCGCCGTGGCCACCCGGGAGAGGGTCTATCAGTTCGAAGCTCGTTTCGCTCAAACCGCTCAGCTGGCGGTCGCCACGGCCCGGCTGGTCGGCCTGGAGGAACGACTCGACGAGGAGCAACTCTACAGGATGCTCGAGGCCAATCTGGCCAGTAACCGGCTGGTTTACGGTTCGGCTGTCGCTATCAAGCCGGGAGGGTTTCAGGGGCGAGCCCTTTTTTCGCCTTATGTTTATCGAGGGGAGAATGGGCCAGAACGGTTAGATATCGGGGCCCTCGAGAACGGCAGTGGTTACGATTACACCGACGGCTCTTGGGAGTGGTGGTCTGAACCTGCCCAGACGGGAGAGGTGGTTTGGACCGATCCTTATTTCGACGAAGGCGCGGGGGGGGTGATGATGGCTACCTACTCGGTTCCGATCCGCCGCGGCGGAGAGTTTTTCGGGGTAGCGACCATCGATCTTGAGTTGGCCGCTCTTCGGGAGCAGGTTCAGATGAACGAGACCGAGTTCCGTCGGTTTGCCATGGTCACCCCCTCGGGGATGACAGTCTTCAGCCACAATCCGAACCAGGAGGGGCGCCCCTTCGAGGAGGGGTCGGCTCTCGACATCCGTCAGCTCGTTTCTTCGGAGCCAGGCCGCTTCCGGGCCCCCGGACCGGCGGGCCTCGATTTGGTCCACTCTACCCAACTCAAAAC
>CAYRFU010000025.1:0-34186 GCA_964423525.1 uncultured Burkholderiales bacterium
TCTTTATCGCTTCACTCCGCGCCAGCTTCAGCTGATGATGGTTGACCCCAAACAAGTTGAACTCTCCGTTTATGAGGGTGTGCCGCATCTGGTCGGCTTTGCCGGCCAAGAAGAGAGTGAGATCATCGTGGACCCGAAGAGGGCCGCCCTGGCCCTTCATCAAGTGGTCGAATTGATGGAGGAGCGCTATCGCCTCTTTGCCTCGTCGCGGGTGAGAAACCTGATAGAGTATAACGAGGCTTCGGTAGACCCTCTTCCCTGGTTTGTTGTTATCATTGACGAGCTAGCCGACCTCATGATGGTGGCTAGTAAGACAGTCGAGACATCGATCTGTCGAATTGCCCAGAAGGCTCGAGCCGCCGGAATTCACCTGGTCCTGGCCACTCAGCGACCGTCTGCCGACGTGATCACGGGATTGATCAAAGTCAACATTCCCTCTCGGGCAGCTTTCGCTGTCTCTTCTCAGGTCGACTCTCGAGTCATTCTTGACTCAAGCGGGGCCGAACATCTGCTCGGTAAAGGAGATATGCTGTTTCTCCCCGTGGACGCCTCGGATCCTAAGCGAATCCAGGGCAGTTTTGTCAGCAATGAGGAGATCGCTCGGGTGGTCGAATTTTGGAAGGCTCAAGGAGCCCCTGAGAACCTGATTGAGCTGGAGGTCAGCGACAGCGAACCGGATTCCGGTTCCGATGATGATGACGACAGTGATGACGCCCTGGTCAATGAGGCCCTCAAAGTCGTTCTTCAGCGGAAGGCGGCCTCGGCTTCTATGCTCCAAACCGAACTCAAAGTGGGTTACGCACGGGCCCGCCGGATTTTGATGGCCCTTGAAAAGAAAGGCTGGGTTGGACCGCCAGAGGGCAGTAAGCCTCGTAAGATTCTCTACACGGGGCCGGTGCCTGAGTGACCCGCCTTGAGTCCCAGAGCTCCGAGACAGCTCTCTCTAAGCTGGCCGCCTAGAAAGAGCTTGATGTCCTGATCGAGGTCGGCCCCGCAGATTTCTCGGTAGGTCGCTCGCGCTCGTTCAGGCCCGAGGGAGGCGATCAGCGCCGGCACTTTAGACCGGTCCTCGATGGTGTCTCGCATAATCAAACAAAGCCGTTGCTCGGTGGTGAGGTTGTTCCAATCCAGGTCAGCCACACCTGTCTGCACCGACGCCCCGCGGGCCTGATGGGCGTCGCCGGCTAACTGGCCGACCAGTCCGGCTCCTGCGGCCGGGCTGTCGCCCTGGGTCGGTTGGTGGCGAAAATCGCGTAAAGCCGACTCGAAACGCATCCCCAGGTCGATTTTGAAGGGACTCGAGGTCTCGTCGGGCTTGGGCCGTGTGGCCGCCAAGAGGCGGTTGGATTGGCCCACTCGCGAAAGGTTGATCTCTAGACCGGGCACGGCTCCCCCTTCATCATCCTGGCAAGCCGCTCGACTAGGATGAAATTTCGATTCCCCTGGAGCAGAAGATTGAGGGCTTCATCCTCCAGGTCATGGTCTCCATGATAAGACAGGAGAGCTTCCAGGCCTTCTTGCCACAGTTGGTAACCGGTGAGCATCAGGTGGTCCGCGAGGGCCAACTCCTGGGTCCACTCCTGAGGGGAGATTCGGATTTCGTCGTGTCGGCGAGCCTGAAGTTCAATTCGGTGCAGGTGAGCCTCCAGGACTTCCAGGCACTCTTCCGGTTGGGCTTGGTCGAGGTGGTGGAGGATCGAACCCAGGTGGCCTGCCACCAAGGCCGACTCGTCGAGCTCCTTTTCTAGGAGCTCTTCAGGACAGACCCTACGGGGCGTCGCTTCGGGTCGGAGGGGGGCTTGTTGATAGGTTGGCACCTATCTACAATAGGCTTGAAGTCTCGACTCGAACTAAGAAAGCGTCAGGGCGATGTAACTTTTTGTAACAGTCTGTTGGTCAGAAAAAAAACCACCCGAGCGGAAAGCGACTCTCAGGACCGGTGTTTCCTGAACGTGAAATCCTGGTTGCTTTACGACTGGGTGATGTTGGCTTGGCTTGGGTGTTTGGAAAGCGAATTTTTCGCTGACCCTTCCGACTAAGAAAGGGATTTGGTCGGCTGGCCGGAGCTCTTTGGAGACGGGGTTATCCCGCTAAAAGCCAAAGGCAGCTCATGGCCGCGGCCATTGAAGTTCCGAAGACCATCACCTCCAATCCGTTCATTACGAACTGTCTCACCTTGGGAAAGGCGGAGTGAGCAAGCTTGATGCCTCGGCGGAGGTATTTCAACCATGGGGCCGATGGAGAGGTGCGGCGGGGATTCCTGACAGGACGAAGAACGGGACGCTCTTGACGTCTTGGTCTTGAATAAAATTCAACGCTGGAATAAAGGGCAGCAGAGTGGGCCATGGTTTCCTCCTTCAGAAAACAGTGTTCAGGTTGATCGGTTGGTCAGAGAGTTAAGCTGGAAAGTGACCGAGAATTTCGCTGTCTGGAAACAGGTTCAAAGCTTCTTTTACCAAACGGGCGTGTGGCGTCATCGCCCCTCTCTCTTTTTTGGCACGAGGCCTCTTTTTCACTTTAGCGTAAAGCGGCTTCGTGGTATCAGTTGTTTTTTCGAAAAGTCTCTCAGCTAACATGGGTTCTCTCCTCTACAATCTCGTTAACGGTATTTGCGAACCAGGGCCGAGACACGGCCCAGTAGGGTCAGGTTCTCGGTGACGATGATATCGTCGAAAGCGGGGTTGTCGGAGCGCAAAACGACACGGCCTTTCTCGGGAAAAAATCTCTTAACGGTGGCCTCGTCTTCCACCATCGCGACCACGACTTCGCCTACTTGGGCTGTGGACTGTCTTTCTACCAACACAAGGTCGCCTGGCTGAATGGCCTCAGCCATACTCTCGCCACGGACCCTCAGTAGGAAATGTTCCTGGTGAACCCCAAGCCAATCGGAGCAGATAGGGATCTGGTCTTCGACGTTCTCGGAAGCCAGGATAGGCTGGCCTGCGGCCACTTCACCCACCAGGGGAACCACCGCCACTCGGTCAGAGAGGTTGCCGTGAAGGAGATCATCGGCCAACTGAATCGAGCGAGCTCGGGAATCTCTGGTAAGATATCCCTTTTTCTCCAGCGCATCGATGTGACGCCTGATGCCCTGGGTCGATGCTATGCCAAAATGGGAAGAGAGTTCACGCAGAGTAGGGGGATATCCGGTGGTGTGGATAGCCTCGACCAGGTAGTCGAGAATCTCTTGCTGTCGATCTGTTAAAGGTTGTCTGTTCATAGTGGTGCTCATTTGGGCAGGTGCATTTTTGTGCACCTCTTACGCTTGTCAGTATAGTGCTCGAATGTGCACCTGTCAACCCCCTCTTGGAAAAAAATCATGAAAGCTCGAGTTTTGGGGCTATCGGGCTAAGGCAGGACAGGGTTCTGAAGGCGAGGAACTGCTTTACCGATGCCCCCCACGGAATCGGACACCTCCGGCGTTCACTCGCTCACCGTTCCTGACTACATTCCCGGCAACCTCAAGCGGCTTCTCGACCGGCTATGCGAGTGCCAGCCGGAGGAAGCGGACAAGAGGGCTCCTTTGCTCCGGGATTCCCTCGGTTTCTTGTTGCGCTTCTTTGCTAATGTGGGTGCCAGCGTTAGTCAGCAGCTTGGGGTTTTGAGTGAGGAGGGGGCTGAACTGTGGACGGCGGAGGCCACCGTCGGAGAGTGTCACCAGTTGCTCAATTCCAACCTTGACACCTTGAAAGAGCATTCGGCTCATCCCTTCGTAGAGGCCTATCTGGACGTGTTCGTCAGCGGGGAGAACGATACTCTCTACCGGGATTTTGCCAAACGCCTTGGGATTGGACCGGATTTCGAGCAGCCCGCCCCTGTGGTAGCGTTTTGTCGTTACGAGAGCGACCAGGACCTGGAGGTGTTTCAAGCTCTCTTGGAAGAGTGGTTGGAGGCCTGCAAACCTGTTTTTGCCGAGGCGGACTTCCTTTATGAGGCGGCTGAACAGTTTGGTCGCCGGGAGTTGGTGGTCGCTTTTCGGGAGCACCACTTTCGAACCAAGATGGCGGTGCGTCTCAGGGAAGCTCGTCAAAGTAGCGCCACTGTAGGAGAGCAAGCACTGGCCGGACCGGTGGAAGACCTGACTAGCGGCCTGAGGGAGCTGGTTAGTGAACTGTCGATCGTCCAAGAGGACACTTCCAGTCAGAAGAAAGCTCCTGGTACGCCTCAGCTGGGCTACCGCGTAGACTACACGGGCTACGCCAAGAACCGTTATGGAAGGCTCGGTCACACCGGAAAGTTGATCCTGTTTAATGCTGGGGAAGGGGAGCTTCTGGGCACGGTTGAGAGCAGTAATCCCAATTTGCTCCTTACCCCCGGGACCTTTAAAGGAAACGATTGCCGGGTCAGTTTTTGGCTTGACCCTGATGAGATGCCTCAGCCCGATGGGGTGGTCGAGATCCGCACCGACCTTGAGACCCGTCGACTCCCGGTGGCCACTCTTTTGCCTCGTTCACGAATGGCCGATTTCGGGACGACCAGGCTAGCTCTCATGCTCCTCACTCCCGGGCTACTGGGTTTTCTTTATCTGGTCTGGGTTTTTTATTCGACTTTGAGGCGAGTTGAGGCGGTCTTGAGTGAGTTCATGAGAAGGGAATACGAAGCTCTGATGAAGGGTGTGATGGAGGTTAGCTTCCGCCAGGCTGGGGTGGGCATGCTCGATCTCGAGATCCAACCTCGGGGAGAAGCGGCCGCCCTCTTGTTTTTGCTCGTGGCGGTGCTCTGTCCGCTTCTTGTGACCAAGCTATTTCGTCACTATCCCCGCAATCAGCAAAGAGACCTGGGTTGGGCCTATATGCTCGGGCTTGTGCTTCCCCTAGTGGGCTTTCTGGCTCTTTGGAAAACACCGATCCTCGACCATCCGATGCTCGCTCATCCGGAGCTAGCCTTTCTGGATTTCAAGACTCATTTTCCCTACTTTACGGCCCTGAATCTCTTAGCCAGCGGCTATCTCTTCCTCTCGGTGTCGGGCAATCTCGACCGTTGGATGGGACGGGGACCCGCTCGAGTCTTGCTACCGGTTTTTCTTTTTCTGACCTTTCTGGCGAGTGTGGTCGTTCTCGTGTACGGAAGGAGTTGGCTGGGCCTATGAGGTGGCTGGCTCTCGTTCTGACCTTGCTCTTGCCGTTGGCGGTTGGAGCCGAGCCCAACCTTTTGGGCCGCCAGACTCTGGGAGGACTGCAACTCAAGGAGCCTTCATTGATTGAGTTTGGGCCTCAGGGTGAGGCGCTTTTCCTGGTAGACGACTTGCCCGACGGCGGTAGTCGTCTGGTGAAGCTGGGCTTGGACGGCACAGTGGCGACCGATGTTCGTCTTCAAGAAGGCTGGCTGGATGGGTTTGCGAACCAGGGCGGCGAGGCTGTCCTGCTTTGGGACTACGGCCAGAAGGTCAGCAGGCTCGGGTTGGACCACTCTAAGACCCGAGCTCTCTCTCTCGACCCTCCCGACTTTCACTTTAAAGCACCTTTTAAGCTTTCGGCTAGGGACGGAAGCTATTGGGCTGTTGGTTACGATGCCAGCGTCGAGAGCGAAGGGCTTTATCGCTTTCAGATCGAGGGTGATCGTTTTCTTGTCACCGATCGGATTCTCTTCCGGACTTTACTAAAGGATGTCAAGGCCCGCGGTGAAGTCCGGGGAGTTGCGCTTTCCCCTGATCATGACTGGTGCCTGTTTATGGTGACCAAAGGTCGCACGGCCAGTCTGTATTCCTATCGTTTCAAGGAGCGTCAAGGCCAATTCTTGGCCGATGGAGCCCGTTTCGGGCCCCCCGCTCTCTCGCCGAATTGCGCTCTCTGGCTCGAACGGACCGAAGACGGGCAAGAGCACCTTCGCTACTTCGATGGTCAGCAGGTCGTCGAGGCCTCTCTCCCTCCTGCCGCTCGCGTTTTTCGTTGGAACGCTTTTCCTGACCAGGATCAGTTTTTGGTCACAATTTTGAAGGGGCAACCCGTTGAAACCGGACACCTGATGAGCTTTGTCCCAGGCCAAAACTTGACCCCTCTGGCTATCGACCACCCCGACGGACCTTTTCGGTGCCGAACGGGTGCGGGCGGCAGGTTCGCCGTTTTGAGCCAGACAGAGGTTCTCTTTTACGAGTTCAGTGAGGGCGCGAACCGTCGATAGGTGTCGCGAAGCTTTTTCTTGTAGTAGGCCAGGTTGAAATCGGGATTCTCGGGTTGGAAGTGCCTGAGCCGACAAGCGTGATTGTAGGCCGTCACACCCGCCTTTTCCCCCGTGATGTAGTAGCGCAGGCTATCTCCGGCTACCAACTTGCGTTGGCTTTGGAGGGCTAGCTCGTAAACGGCGGCCCGATTGCGCTTACCGGCTTCGACTTTGCGACGGTAGCTGGCCGGGGACTCCACCAGGGTCTCTCGCTTGGCCAGCTGTTCGATCGGAATCTGTCCTTTCTCCAGACGTTCCGTCCAGGCTTGATAGAGGGATTCGAGTTGGTCGGGACCAGTCTTGAGAGCCATCTCGATAAGCTGCTGGAGAAAGGAGCGCAAATAAGGCTCGAGGGAGCGTGAGCGTAGTCCAGAACCTTTGACGATCAATCCGCCCTCTTCTGTCAGGAGAGCATAGTTTTTCATTTTATGGCAATACATCGCCGGATAGCGTCCGTCGAGTTCCACCTCGACGCCCTCTGGAAGCTCCTGGTTGAGTTGGCTGACAAGAGACTCTCCCTGGCCGTCGGGCGTGGTGAAGTAGATTCCGTCCGTGTCTACCTCCAGGACGGTGGCCTCTCGACTCTTCAAGAACTCGATCATCTGGGTCAGGAGTCGACGACCCGTAGCCGTCACCTGGGCTGCGCAGGTGAAGTCGGCGAAATTTCCCTGAGCGAATCCTAGATAGCCGTAGAAGGAGTTGATGAGAATTTTGAAGGTGGTCTGGAGGCCACCAAAAAAAATCTTGGCCGCTTCACTCGAGGCTTGTCGCTGCTGCTCTTTGGCGCTGAGGCGAAACTGCTTCAGATTGGCCAATAGGCCTCGAAAGACGTCCAGGTGGTCTCCTTCAGGTTGGATGTCATAGGCCAGGATGATCGAAGGATAGAGAGAGGCTACGTCACAGTGAAAGACGTCTTTGACCACGCCCTGACGTTCTTGGGCCGTCAATCCTCCCGCGAACTCCTCGACTTCGGGCTTTTGAGGCACGGCCGCGCCCTGGCGAAGATATTCGCGGAGAAAAAGAGAGTTGATGCGTGTGGCGTTGCCTCGTAGAACGACGTGCTCGTAGCGGTATGGGAAGATTTGCGATTGGAGAAAGTAGGGGTAGCTGAGGGTCCTGTGGATAGCGTCTAGCTCTTTCAGTTCGCGTAGAGTTACTTCATCGGGTCCTTCATCTTTCTCGACGGGGAGCTGTTTGCCGAGATGCTCGGCCACATCGTCTCTGAGAAAGCTCAGCATATCTCGACCGCTCACGTCAAAGAGCTGGGCTAAAATCCAGCTGTCGATCAGATCCCTTCCGTGACAATACCAGCGGTTGTAGTCTAGAGTCTTCTCAGCGATAAACATTCGGCTTCGTCGATAGTGAACTTTCTCCTCACCTCGACCGAGCCGTAGCTCAACCCCAAGAGCCTTGGCTCGGGAGTAAAGAAACGGAAGATGAAACTTAAACAGGTCGTGACCTTCCAGGACGTCGGGGTCGCGTTCTCGGACCAGTTCTACAAAGCGCTCGAGCAGGGTTGCCTCTTTCCCTTTCAGGAGTTCACTCCAACCGCTTGAGTCCTTTAGGCCGATCTGGGTGATGGTGTCCTGGGATGGGTCGGGTCGTTCGTCTTCTGACTCCTCGTTGGGGTAGACGATGACTTGCATCCGACGAAGGTCCTCGAAGGCCATACCCGAGAACATCGTTCGCCCCGAACTCATGAGATATTGTTGCGTTTGGTCTGAGATAAAAAGTTGAGGCGAGCGAGGGTGGCTGGCGGACAGCCCTGTCGCTTTGGCGATGTGGGAGCTTATCCGCTTGATGTAGTTCCAGGTGGAAGCTCGCACCAAATAGCCGAAGAAGCCTTGCCCCTCCAGTTTGACGAGGCGATACTCAGGTGGTTTTCGGCTCTTCTCAAGCCCAGCTAAGATGTCGGGCTCCGTGATCCAAAGAAAAGGCTCAAACGTTTCCAGAGTGGATTCGACTTGAGGGCCTCGGCGCCAATAGGCGATGACTCCGTCCTTGTGGGCTACCAGATTGACCAATCCGGGCTTTCTGTCTGCCCCAAACAGTGAGGGGGTCGAAGCGATCGGGAGGCTGTCTAAACTCGCTTGCACGCCGGCTTGTTCGACCCGGGCTAGCCGGCTCCTGGAGGAACCCTTTGAGAGCCGAAGAACGGCCCGCTCGTGCGACAGCCTACTAAAGTCGAAACCGACCAGGACCGCGGCTTGCTGGTGATCGACTGGTCCGATGGGTCGACCACCTATCATTCTATGAACGAACTCCGCAAGCGCTGTCCGTGTGCGACCTGCCGCAGCGAGCGGGATAAGATGGATAAGCCCGGTCTCAGCCTTAGGGTGATCTCAGGACCGGTGCCCGAGACCGCCGAGGCTCGAATTTTGGAATTTTCCCCGGTCGGTCGTTACGCTCTCTCGTTTGTCTGGAACGATGGCCATTCAACCGGAATCTATACCTATGACTTCCTACTAAAGAACCAGGCTGAGGGCAAACAAGAGTAGCCGTGCACTTTCAGTCTCTTTTCAGAAGCCTCTGATAGTCTCCGTTGAGAATTAGGACCGAGCAGTCGGTCGGTTGTGGAGGAAAGCATGATTACCCAGGCTCTCAAAATGACCCACGGTCCAGCCAGCTTTGCCGTCTCAACCTCAAGCCAGGGGCCGGATGAGACCCATCTTGTCCCCTCCGATGGCACCAATACGTTGGACGAAATCATGTTCGATCCGAGAACCGGGGTCTTCCTGACTGTCCAGCAGCCACCTCAGATGGCCGATTTGTTACAAGGCAGTAACAATGGCCATCGAGCCTGCAGCTTTATCGTCGAGTAAGCTTTGTTGCTCGAGCTCTCTTTCACCGGCAGAAGCAGAATCATCACCAAGACTTTAAGCTTCTGAAGGGTCGGCCGGACTTGAGGCTTCGAAAGAGAGGTTCTTGCCGTTCCTGCGAGAAATAGCGGCCTCACTGCTCTTGGAGGGACTATTTATGAGCTTCACGTTAGAAAAATTTGGCATTCACGTCCAGACTATTCATCGAAATCTGGCACCTTCCGAACTTTACGAGCGGGCTATCCGGGGGGAGCGGGGTTCATCCATCGTTTCGAACGGTGCCTTGGCTGTCGATTCTGGTCGCAAGACCGGTCGTTCTCCTAAAGACAAGCGGATTGTCGATAACTCAGACAGTTCTGGCGACATTTGGTGGGGAGACATCAACATCAAGCTTGATGTCGAGACCTATCGCATCAACTTCGAGCGCGCGGTCGACTATCTCAACACGCGCAAGCAGCTCTATGTGGTCGATGGCTTTGCCGGATGGGACCTCGATTATCGTCTCAAGGTTCGCATTGTCTGCACCCGCCCTTATCACGCTCTTTTCATGCACAACATGCTGATCCGCCCCAGTCGAGAAGAGCTGGAGCAGTTCGGTGAGCCCGACTATGTCGTTTTCAACTCGGGCGCCTTTCCGGCCAATCGATACACCAAAGGCATGACCTCCGACGCAAGCGTGGTTCTCAACTTTGAGGAAAAGCGGATTGTCATTTTGGGCACGGAGTATGCGGGAGAAATGAAAAAAGGCATTTTCACCGTGATGAACTACCTGATGCCCAAGGAGAAAGTCCTTCCGATGCACTGCTCGGCCAACGAGGGGAAAAACGGAAACGTCAGCCTCTTTTTTGGTCTATCGGGCACAGGCAAGACCACCCTCTCAGCCGACCCCAATCGGTTTCTCATCGGAGATGACGAACACTGCTGGACCGACAAAGGCGTGTTCAACATCGAAGGCGGCTGTTACGCTAAGTGTATCGGGTTGAGAGAAGAATCCGAGCCTGAGATCTATCACGCCATCCGGTTCGGCTCAGTCCTTGAGAACGTCGTTTACGATGAAGTCACTCGAGAGGTCGATTACGATGACGTCAGCCTGACCCAGAACACTCGAGTGTCCTATCCCGTCGAGTATATTCCCAACGTGAAGATGCCCTGCATCGGCGGTCACCCTAACCATGTCATTCTGTTGACCTGTGATGCCTTCGGAGTCTTGCCGCCTGTCAGCCAGCTGACGCCGGAAGCCGCCATGTATCATTTCATCAGCGGTTACACTGCCAAAGTGGCCGGAACCGAGCAGGGCATTGATGAGCCCCAAGCCACCTTTTCAGCTTGTTTCGGAGCGGCTTTTATGGTCTGGCATCCCAGCGTCTACGCCGAGCTTTTGGCCGACAAGATGCGTCAGCACGGGGCCCGAGCCTGGCTCGTCAACACGGGATGGTCGGGTGGTGCCTACGGCACCGGTCAACGCTTCAAGCTGGCCTACACCCGCGCTATCATCGACGCCATTCATGACGGCAGCTTGGAGAAGGCCGAGACGGTCGAAGACCCGATCTTCAGAGTGGCAGTGCCGACGACCTGTCCTGGGGTTCCCGACGAGCTGTTGATCCCTCGCCATACCTGGAGCGATAAGAGCGCCTACGACACCACAGCCTCCAAGCTGTGCGATTTGTTCCAGCAAAACTTCAAGCAGTTTGAGGAAGGGTCTAGTCAGGCGATCTTGGACGCCGGACCCAAAGTCACCTCAGGTCAGGCTTAGCAGGAGGAGCCGGCCTAACAGGACCGGAATCTCCTGCTCGCAGGGGGAAAACCCCGGAAATTCAACGACGGAGGTTTCCATGAGTGGATTCTGTCAAAAGGCGGTTTTGGCGCTTTTGACTCTGGCTGTTGTCGGTGTTACGCCGGTCTGGGCCGATGAGTTTGTGGCCCGTATCACTAAGATTAGTGAGAACGGGACGCTCGAATATCAGCGGGGGGGCTCTAAGTGGTATCCCGCCTTCATCGACATGAAGGACCAGGTCGACGACAAGCTCAAGACCGACGCCACCACCTTCGGCTCGATCGAGTTCTTCACTGGGGGACAGATCGGGATCAACAAGAATAGCGCCGTTCAGATCACAGCCGATAACGACGTTAATGTGATTTCGGTGAGCTCTGGTGGTATCTGGGCCAAGATGGGCAAACAGAAGAAACCCCTGCAGATCCGGACCTCGAGCGGTGTCATGGGCATCAAAGGCACCGAGTTTGTGGTCACCGAGACAGGAGACGGAACCGAAGTCTCCGTCCTCGAGGGGGAAGTCGAAGTGACCCCTGCTGACGGTGGAGAGCCGCAATCGGTCTTGCCCGGCACCAAAGTGCTACTCAAGCTCAAAGCGGTTGAGGTGGTCAAGCAAGGCGAGCCCGAGGATTTGCGAGAAGAGATCCTGGAGTCTCAAGAGTGGGAAGACTTCAATGAAGCTCTCCGGTGGGCCCGCTTCATTACTGCCTATGTGCCGGGAGCCTCGCTTGGTGGCGCTGGTTACTACGCAAGCATGGGTGTCGGCCTGGTCAATAACCCGGAACAGGCGGCCGCAAATTACGCCGCAAGCCGAGTGGGTGGACCTGCCGGCGGATTGATCCGGATGGGTATGTCTCGTCGCAACGAGAAGAAGGAGCCGGACTTTCCCAGCAAATTGGCTCCCGACCACCAGGCGAACTCGAGCAGCGCCATCGCCTCCAGCGACCTTCGCTTCGCCTGGAAAGGCTTGGACGACGCTGAGAAATACGTCATCCTGGTGGGCAAAGATGAAGAGATGAATGAGCTGGTGTGGAGCGGTCGCACACGCGAGACGAACCTGGTTTATCCTTCCAACGCCAAACCGCTCGCTGAAGGCAAGTATTTCTGGCGTGTTATCGGCCTGAACGGAGACGACGAGCCGGTGGGGAAGGCTTCCCAGACCTGGTTCCAGGCTGCAGCCCCTCCTGTCGAAGAGCCTCCAGCCGAAGAGGCGACTGAGGAGGCTCCCAGCGAGGCAGCCTCTGAGTAGGCGCTCAAAACTCCTGCTGCTGGCCACGGTAGCAGGAGTTCTTCTTTCGTACCTTCTCCTAGAGCGCGTCGAGTTGATGACCTATGATGCTCGGCTGCATCAGTTGCGACTTATACGCGGGAATCGGCGACCCTCGATGGAGATCCGGCTGCTAGGCCGTGACACCAGCTCAGAGCGTTGGCAAGATGGTCAACAAGCCTGGCTCGAGAAGGAGGCTCGGGTGCTGGAGCTGATAGCGGAGCAAGACCCGAAGGCGCTCTGGATCGACCCCAAGCTCGAACTCGATTCATTACCTCAGGGGTCTTTCTCGACGGGCAATCTGCCCCTGAGAAGAGACCTGGATGGAGTCGTTCGCACCATCGAGCTGGCCAACTCCGATGGGCTCTCCCCAGCCTTGGAACTCTACGCCAAGCTCAAAGGGGTGAATCTGGCTGATCTCCGTATCGAAGATCAGACCGTCTCGATAGGCTACGAGGTCTTGCCTCGGGTGCTCGCTGTCGACTTTCCCCTCCATCAGCGCGAGGTCCAGGGAGCCGTTCGCTATATGGGTTTGAGCCCGACCCCTCTGGCCAATCTGGTTGAGCCTGAAATTCTTGCAGCTCTAGAGGGAAGAGCTGTGCTGGTGGCGGAGGCGACCATGGCCGCCCGCCACGACTTTAAGACTCCGGAGGGTGAGCTTGAGCCGTTTCAGTTGGAGTTCGCGGCTCTCGACACGCTTCTGTCGGGCTGGGTCCTCGAGAAGCTCCCGTTCGCCTGGGAACTCCTTCTCGTGACGGTGCTGGTAACAGCTGCGGCCGGTCTGGCCTTCTTTACCTCCAATACCTGGTTCGTGGGGGTCATCTGGTTAGGCATCGTGGCCGTCTACTGGAGACTGGCTGTCCACGCCTTTGTGGAGGGCCTCTGGCTTCCTGTGGCGCCGGTCGTGGGAGGAAGTCTGATCTCGATGGCCCTGGTTTCTTTCTTTCAGAAGAAGTTCGCTGAGACTTTGCTGTCTCGAATGCTTGGGCAAGAGCGAGCCCGGACTGCAGCTCAAGGGGAAGTCGCTTTGGGAGGGACCGAGCGCACAGTTACGATCCTCTTCACGAATCTCCCCAAGTCGATCAAGGAGCTGGAGAAGACCGACCCTGAAGAGTCGATCCGGGCTCGCAACCGCTACAACGCTCTGACCACCCAGGTTGTGGTCAGGGATAATCAAGGCTGGGTCCTAGATTATCAGGGCGATGCCCAGATGGTTGGTTTCGGGGTAGAGCGTCTCGATGACCAGCACGCTTTTCGAGCCACCAAAGCAGGGCTCGAACTGATCGAGGTGCTGCGTCGACACTACCCTGAGGAGAGCATCCACTGCGGTGTCTGCACCGGTCCAGCTGCGGTCGGCCTGGTTGGGGCTCCAGGGGCCAAAGCCCTGGCGGCCATCGGAGACACCACCAACGTGGCCGCCCGCCTGATGGGCGCGGCCAAGAAGCAGGGCGTCGATGTGCTCATCTCCGAACCGACCCACGCTCTTTGTCACCAGAAGCTCAAAGCGCGTCAGCTACCGGCTGTGAGTCTGAAAGGTAAGACCAGCCAGGTCAAAGTCTACGCGGCTGAGGAGATTCTCTCTTGCCGCGACGACTGATCTACCCCGCCCTGGCGGCCTTGTTGGGATTTCTGTGTGTCTTGTGGCGACCGATCTATGATGATCCTCTAGAACTAGCGGCCTACGATTTACGCCAACGTCTGACGATCCGTGAGTTCTCTTTGCCTGTGGTTTTAGCTTCCATCGACGAGGCTAGCATCGAACATCTCGGACCCTGGCCCTGGCCCCGCGGGGACGCACACGGGGAGCTTCTGAATTTCCTCTTCGGAAATGGAGCGGAAGCCGTTTTTCTCGACCTCTTGCTGGAGGAGTCTCGGGAAGGCGATGATTATTTGGCCTTTGCCTCCAGTTTGGGTTACACCGTCATCGGAGGGCAGGCCAGTCAGGGCTTCATCATGGGAACCGACCCCACCACCGGGGAGCCCAAGAAATACAGCCTTCTGTTGCCTCCCCCGGTGGCAGAGGGCTTAGACGAACACGCCAAGGTCGGCTTGCTCAACAAATTTAACGATGAGGACGGCAAAATTCGCGACGTGCTGCTGGCTTTGGCTGTGGACAACAGCCAATGGCCTGAGAGGCCGTGGCCCTCCCCGGGGCTCTATCTCTATCTTCATTATCTTGGGGTCCAGCCGGACGAGGTCGAGTATAGCATCGACGGACTGCCTCTGGGCAGCTTTCTTCCCAATATCAAAAGCCAGGAGTCGGGCGAAGTCCCCGCAGAGCTTAAGATTCGAGACAAGCGGATTCCTTGCTCCGCATCGGTCGATGTGCGGAACCGAATCCTGGCCTTTACTCTGGAGATTCCGTTCAGCCCGGCCCAAACGGCCCGCAGCGACCGCGGTCCCGACGTGGTCAGCTACTACCAGCTCCCAGAGGTGGAGGCCGAAGGGCGATTCTTTGTCATCGGCGAGAACACTCAAAGTGAAACGGACGTGGTGGTCACCCCTGTCGGCGAGATGAAAGGGATGGAAGTTCACGCCCAGACCTTCCAGGCTCTGGTTGACCAGAGATTTCTTCGTCGCCTCGAAGAGCCGGAATTGCTGCTGGCGGGGCTGGCCCTCTTGCTCGCTTTGGCTTTGGGGTTCGCTTCACCAGGTTGGGGGACGCTGCTCCGGGCGATCCTGGTGGCCACTCTCTACAGTGGGCTTTGCGGTGTCCTCTTTTCTTCAGGCTGGTGGCTGCCGTTGGCCAGCCCCTGGCTCCAAATTGTCTTGACTTTCGCCTTTCTGGTCGTTTTTCGACTAGCGGTCGCGCGTCGAGTCTTTGCCGAATTCGCAGCTCCCGAAGCGGCCGCCGAGATGCTGGTCTCGGCCACCGGGGACACCCTCGAGGCGGAGACGGTGGAGGCTACCATCATCGTTAGCGATATTCGAGGATATACGACGCTTTCTGAGACTCGCACACCCGTGGAGATGCTCGAGCTCCTCAATCAGTATCACACGGCCACGGTCGCTATCTACAAGCGCTACGGAGGAAGAGCCCTGACTTATCAAGGCGATGCCCAACTGATCGTGTTCGGTTATCCCAATCGGGTTCAGGATCCACCCGGAGCAGCCACTCGAGCTGCCGTTGGCCTTCAGGAAGCGGTGATTGAGCTTCGCCGCCTATGGAACGTTTCTGATGATACCTTCTCGGTCGGAGCTGCGGTCTGCACCGGTCCCATGGCGATCGGACGATTGGGTTCGGCTGAAACCCAGATTCAATACACAGTGATCGGCGACCCGGTGCGACGAGCCCACAAGATTCAATCGATGAGCGACACTCTGGACAGTCCCGTTTTGCTCGACCCCGAAAGCGCTCAGGCCTGTCGAGGTGTCGCGCTAGAAAGCCTGGGGCTCATCGAAGTGGACGGGATCGACGAACCGGTAGAGCTCTTCCGACCCTGCTAGGATCTTGGACTAGGCGCCTTTGCCGGCCGATTCGGCTGCCACCCGATGACGGCCAGCGTGGTAGGAAGAGCGGACCAAAGGGCCTGATTCAACGAATCGATAGCCCAGAGCCAGCGCCTCCACTCGAATTTGCTCGAACTCCTCCGGTCGCCAAAAGCGCTCCACCGGTAGGTGTCGCACCGTTGGGCGCATATACTGTCCGACCGTTAAGATGTCGGTTCCTTGAGCCCGGATATCTTTGATGGTCTGGCGGACTTCTCCCAAGCTTTCACCTAAGCCCAGCATAATACCAGATTTGGTGAGCATAGTAGGGGCCTGTTGGTCGCGATAGGTTGAGGCTCGCGCCAGAAGCTCCATAGTCCACTCGTATTTAGCCCGATTCCGGACGCGGCGGTAGAGACGCGGCACTGTTTCGGTGTTGTGATTTAGAACGTCAGGCTCGGCTTCCAGGATGGTCATGAGAGCTTTTTCGTCACCTCGGAAGTCAGGGATCAAAACCTCGACCTTCGTGCTCGGATTTTGCTTCTTGACTTCAATGATGGTGGCCGCGAAGTGGCCCGCTCCACCATCGGGAAGGTCGTCACGATCGACTGAAGTGATCACGGCGTGCTCAAGATTCATCGAGGCTACGGCTTCAGCCACGTGAGCAGGTTCGGCCCCGTCTAGGGCTTCGGGTCGACCCGTCTTGACGTTGCAGAAACCGCAAGCCCGCGTACAGGTATCACCCATCACCATGAAAGTGGCGGTGCCCTCACTCCAGCATTCATAGATGTTCGGGCAGCGAGCCTCCTGGCAGACGGTGTTGAGCTTCAGATCCTTCATCATCCGGCGAATGGTAGCGAAGGACTCGCTGGTCTGCAGCTTGACTCTGAGCCATTCCGGCCGGCGTGGAT
Source organism: uncultured Burkholderiales bacterium (assembly GCA_964423525.1). Taxonomy (GTDB): domain Bacteria; phylum Vulcanimicrobiota; class Xenobia; order Xenobiales; family JADMJV01; genus CAYRFU01. Next base: position 16,357 of record CAYRFU010000025.1, read on the forward strand.
GGGCGTGCCAGTCTGGATCGCGAGGCGTCGACAACTCCTCGGTCGGCACACCCTCGGTGCCTGAGAAGACGGTCAGAGGTATGTAGTTCTTCTTGGAAATGATAGCCTCCATTCCCCAGCTATTGTTTTACCCAACTAGACGGCGCTTGAACACCGTTTCAAAATGTTTACAGAAGAGGCGCTCTACCTCTTGGCGCTCGGGCTCTTGCCCCAACAGACGTTCCAGGCAGGTGACCCCGGCATCGGTTAGCCCGCACGGTACGATCAGGTCGAACCCCTCCAGCCGGTCGGCGACGTTGACAGCGACGCCGTGACTGGTCACCCAGGAACTGGCCCGCACTCCGACCGCAGCCAATTTCTCCCGACCCACCCAGACGCCTGTGCGCCCCGGAACACGAGTTGGGGCCAAGCCAAAATCTTGAGCGAGACCGATGACCACCTCTTCGAGTCGCCGCAGGTGGCGGTGTAAATCCCTTTCCTCTGGATGGAGAGCCAGAATCGGATAGGCGACGAGTTGACCGGGTCCATGGTAGGTGATCTTGCCTCCCCTTCCCGAGTCGACCAGCTCGATTGAGCCGAGGTGACTTTCTGGCACCCGTAGCAGTTGACGGTCATCGGACTTCCCCAGGGTGATGACGGGAGGGTGTTCCACCAGCAACAGTTGGTCCTCGATTTTGTCCCGTTTTCTTTGTTGAACCAGGCGCTTCTGAAGTTCTTGAGCCTGGCCGTAGTCGACCAGGCCCAATCGTTTCAAGCAACACCGTCTCAGAGGGCGCCCTCAGCAAAGTCTTGGAGACTAGCTTTGACCGTGCTCATAAATCTATCTGCCGTAGCCCCATCGATGACTCGGTGGTCGAGAGAGAGGGCTAGATACATCATGTGACGGATAGCGATGGCGTCGTCCTCGGTCACAACCGGCCGCTTCGCGATCGTTCCCACTCCCAGGATAGCGACCTGGGGCTGATTGATGATCGGGGTTCCGAAAAGGCTTCCGAAGACGCCGGGATTGGTGATGGTGAAGGTCCCTCCCTGGACTTCCTCGGGAGAGAGCTTTTTGGAGCGGGCCCGGTCAGCCAGATCGTTGACGGTTCGGGACAGTCCCAACAGGGATTTCTCTTCGGCATTCTTGACGACCGGAACCAGTAGTCCCCAGTCGAGGGCCACCGCCATTCCTAGATGAATCTCGGGGCGGTAGACCACCGAGTTGTCCACCACCGAGGAATTGAGAACCGGATATTGGCGCAGCCCGTCCACCACGGCCTTCATAATGAAAGGAGTGTAAGTCAGCTTGACCCCTTTCTGGGCGTAGGTCGCTTTGTAAGTCTGACGGAGCTTGGCCACTCTGGTCATGTCCACCTCGAAGACAGTGGTGACGTGGACGGAGGTCTCTCGCGAGATCACCATGTGGTCGGAGATCTGACTGCGCATGGGAGAGAACGGCTCGACCCGGTCCTGGGCGGTCGGCTTGTAGATATAGCGGTCGGGAGTGACGTTGCGGGCGGTCGGCTGGGCCGGGACCGGTTGGAGCGGGGCCGGTCGTCCCTTCTCGATGAAGGCCAGGATGTCGTCTTTGGTGACCCTCCCGGAAAGACCGGTCCCCTCCACTTGAGAGATGTCGATCCCGTGTTTGGCCGCAATCTTGCGAACCAGAGGGGAGGAGCGGGTCTTGCGAAGTTCTTCTTTGCTGGGGAGTTCCTCGTCGCTCGATGATGGGGCAGTCACCAGCGTTAAGTTCGGCTGGGAAGAGACCTCCTCCACCGGGGCGGGAGCGGGTTGGCTGGGGGTGGCGCTCGCCTCGCTGCTGATCACGGCCACCACCGTATCGACCTCGACCGTTTCCGTTTCCTGATGACGGATCTCGGTCAAAAAGCCCGAGGCCGGGGAAGGGATCTCGGCATCGACTTTGTCCGTCGAGATTTCAAATAAAGGCTCGTCTTTCTCGACTTTTTCACCGATCTTCTTGAACCAGGTCGTGATGGTTCCTTCGGCGATGCTTTCGCCCATTTGAGGCATAACAACGTTGGTGCTCATGAGTTCTCCTTAGTATTCGAGCAGTTTCCGCGCCGCCTGGAGAAGGTCCTCGGTATCGGGAAGCCAGACTCTCTCCAGACTGGGGGCGAAGGGGACGGGCGAGTCGGGGGCGGCTACTCGCACCACCGGTCCGTCCAGGTATTCGAATCCCTGCTCGGCGATGCGGGCCGCCACTTCGGCGCCCGGCCCCATCGTTTGGCAGGTCTCGTGATAAACGATCACCTTACTGGTCTTGGCTACACTTTTTATCACGGTCGCCTCGTCCAGAGGGATCAGGGTGCGGAGATCGACGACTTCGACCTCGACCCCGTCTTGAGAAAGCTGGTCGGCTGCCGCCAGAGCGTTGTGGACGGTCGCTCCATAAGTGATTACGGTGAGATCGTGTCCGGGTCTGCTGACCTTGGCTTGGCCTAACGGGACGCGCTGGTTCCGTTGGATCGCTCCTTTGATCCTTCGATAGAGAAATTTGTGTTCCAGAAAGAGCACCGGATCAGGATCCTCGATGGCGCTGCGAAGCATTCCGTAGGCGTCCCCAGGGGTTGAGGGGAAGGCGATCTTGATGCCTGGAACCGACATGAATTGGGCTTCTACACACTGGGAATGGAAGGCGCTCCCGCTGACTCCCGCCCCACACGGCCCGCGCACTACGATCGAAACTCCCTGTCCAAGTCGATAGCGACTCTTGGCGGCGAAATTGGTGAGCATGTTGTAGCCGCAAGCGATGAAATCGATGAACTGCATCTCGATGACCGGCCGAAGCCCCTGCAGGGCCGCACCGATACCGGCGCCTATCATAGCCGATTCACTGATCGGGGTGTCCACCACGCGCTGGTCACCGTATTTCTCATAGAGGCCGTCGGTGACTTTGAAAGCGCCTCCAAAAGGGCCGATGTCCTGACCGAGCAGCACCACTCTCTCATCGTCAGCCATGGCGTCGGCCAGGCCTTGTCGAACGGCTTCAAGCATCGAGGTCATCATGCGAAGACCCCCCCTAGAGCGGTTGCTGGCGAGGGACTTTCCGATTGCTCGGCAAAGTCGGCGTCGGCCGCGATCAGCTTTTCGATTTTATGGTCGATCTCTCGCAACACTTCTTCACCGACTTCACCAGCTAAAAGCCGCGACCGAAACCGCTCGATAGGGTCCTTTTGAGCCCACTCCTCCAACAGGGCAGGCTCGACATAACGAGCGTCATCGTGGGCGGCGTGGCCCGTCATCCTCATGGTCTTGCACTCCAGAAAGAAGGGGCCACCTCCGTTCCTGGCGTGGTCAAAAGCCCGACAGGTGGCGGCGAATACGGCCTCGACATCGTTGCCGTCGACGATCTCGGCCGGTATCTTGTAGGCCCCCACTCTCTCGACCAGGTCTTGAATGGCCATCTGACGATGGGTCGGAGTGGAATAGGCATACTGGTTATGCTCCCCGATCAGAACCAAAGGAGCCTTCAAAACGGAGGCCAGATTGAGACCCTCGTGAAAATCTCCCGTCGAGGTGCCCCCGTCACCGATGTAGGTGAGAGCCACACTGTCTCGACCTTGCTGGCGAGCGGCCCAGGCCATCCCTGTCATGACGGGGATCATCGCTCCCAGCATGGAGATGGGAGCGATCACCCCTCTCTCCACGGAGCCAAAATGCGTGTTGCAGTCGCGCCCTCCAGTGGGGGAAGTGGCTTTGGCCATATACTGAGTGAAGACATCCCGGGGCTGATAGCCGCGCACCAGGTAGACGCCCAGGTTTCGAATGAGAGGAGCCACCACATCTTGTTCTTCCAAAGCCAGGGCCGAGCCCACCGAAATCGCCTCTTGCCCGAGGCTTCGATAGACTCCCCCTACCACTTTGTTCTGGCGGTAGAGTGCCACTAACTTTTCCTCCACCCGTCGGTTGAGGGTCAGATAGTAGTATGCCTCGAGTCGGTCCAGGTTCATTTCCGTTTCCTGCGCGGGGGAAGGTGGATAGGATGGCCAAAGACACCGTGAGCGGCTTCGGGGAGGGCCTCGGATAGGGTCGGGTGGGCGTGCACCGTCCTGAAGAGTTCTTCGACGGTCGCCTCGCAGGCGACGGCCACGCAAGCCTCGGCGATCAGGTCAGTGGCGTGGGGTCCGATAATGTGGACTCCAAGAATCTCGCCATATTCTTCCTCAGCTACCACTTTGACGAGCCCCTCCGTCTCGCCGATGATGCTGGCTTTGCCCAGGGCGGCCCAGGGGAAGGAGCCTACCCGCACCGAGTGGCCCGCTTCTCTCGCCTGTTTTTCGGTCAGGCCGACGCTGGCAACTTCTGGCTTGCAGTAGGTTGCTGAAGGGATTTTCTGATAATCGAGGGGGCGCGTCTCGACGCCAGCCACCGTCTCGGCAGCCACAATTCCCTCGGCCGAGGCCACGTGAGCCAGTTGAGGTCCTGGCACGATGTCGCCGATAGCATAAAGGTTAGGTGCCGAAGTTCTGTAGTGGGAATCGACTTTGAGGAACCGTCCATCGCGTTCGACCCCGAGTTCTTCCAGGCCCAGGTTTTGAAGCACCGGAGATCGCCCCACAGCCATCAAGAGGATCTCTGCCTCAAGCTCTTGGGGCCCTGCTCCCGAGGCCTCCAGTTTGACCCCCTTCTTGGTGACTTCGACCTTTTCCACCCGGGTGGACGTATGAATGGCGATCCCTTTCTTTTTATAGGCTTTGGCCAGCTCTTTGGAAACATCCTCATCTTCCAGAGGAAGGGGCCGGTCAAGCATCTCGACCACCTCGACTTTGGCCCCCAGGTCGTTGTAGATGCAGGCAAACTCCAGTCCGACCGCTCCGGCTCCCAAGACGATCAGGCTCTTGGGAACCCGCCCGTAATGAAGAATCTCATCGCTGGTGAAAACCTTCTCGCCATCGACCTCGGCCAGGGGGAGTCGGACGGGTATCGATCCGGTGGCCAAAATCACCGCTTTGGCCTGAACGGTCTGGCCTGTGTCAACCTCGATGGTGGTGGGAGCGGTCAGTTTGCCTCGGCCGGAGACCACGGTGATAGCATTTTTCTTCATCAGGCCATCGAGACCGGCCGCCATCTGCTTGACGACTTTGTTCTTACTCTGATGGAGTTTGTCCATTTCGAGCCGAACCTTCTCGACAACCACCCCAAAACGTTCACAGTGGGTGGTCTGGTGATAGAAGTCGGAGTAGTGGAGCAGAGCTTTGGTGGGGATACAGCCGCGGTGAAGACAGGTTCCCCCCAACTTGGGGTCCTTCTCTACCACGGCCACCTCCAGGCCCAGTTGGGCAGCGCGGATGGCGGCTACATAGCCCCCTGGTCCACCGCCCAGGACGGCCAGGTCAAAAATACGGGAATCACTCATGGCGGCCGGGCTTCTAGCTCCAAGGATCGGGTCCTTCTCGTCGAAATTCTGTTTGGTCGGAGGAAGTTCAGATTGACAGGAGAAGGCCCTCGAGATTTACTCCGTTGGAATAATTTTCAACCGAGGGGGATAGGGTTTTGAATAAAAGGCTTTTGATTCATGTCGTCGCGCTGACGATCCTTCTGCATATGTCGGCTTGGGCCGCTCCACTCTTTCCGGATGTGCCTGATAATCACTGGGCCTCGGACGCCGTGGCCGCCCTGGCTGCCAAAGGATTGGTCGAAGGTTACCCCGATGGCACTTTTAAGGGTGACCGGGCCTCTTCACGCTACGAAGTGGCCATGATTCTAGCTCGTATGCTTGCCAAGATGGAGCAAGCACACGCCACTTTCGCCACCAAAGCCGAGCTCGAGGAACTGAGAAAGCTTGTCAACGCTTACCGGGATGAGCTTGAAGCCTTCGGTGTGCGAGTCACCAATCTCGAGGAGTCGGTGGGACGCATCGACTTGCGGGTCTCAGAGTTGGAGCGGATCCGCTTCTACGGAAGGCTCCACTTCGTCGGTGTCTCTAACAATACCCGGGGGGCGAACCCCCAGATCGGGACCATCGGCAACCCCGGTATCGACTGGTCCACGGGTCGATTGCTGGTCGAAGGCACAGGTCTCTCCTCGGCCGCCGTCTTGGGTCTCAACGCCGACCTGACCGACGACCTTTTGGCGGGAGCCGAGTTTGTGGCTTTCAGCTCCCAGGGAGTGGGCGCTATCGACGCTTATTGGGGCCCCTCGGCTCCCTACACCACCAACCCCTGGACGGCCAGCGGCAACAGCGTCGCTCCCGGTGCTCAAGCTTCCAATAACCAGCCTTTCACGCGGATGGTTCTAGACAACTTCTGGGTTCTTCACAAACCCACCGAAAGTCGGGTGACCATCGGTAGTTACTTCAACCGCTACGCTGCCGACTTCGTGATCAACGGAGCTCGCAACCCGAACATCCATAGGCCCCAATGGTTGCCGTTCCAGGGCGCCAACGCTTACGGAACCATCGGTGGGCCCGACAGCGGCTGGAAGTATGAAGCTTTCTACAGCATTCTGCCAGAACTGACCACCTACGGTAACCACACTCACGGTGGAACTATCCGCTATGAATTCGAAGAAGGCAAAGGTTTCGCCGCTGTCACCTACGCCCGCACCCAGAACGAGCGAGTCAACGACGGGGTGCTGCAGGGAGCCGCTGCTCCTCTGATTCCGCTCCCGGCCGTTCCTTTCACCGGCCCGGGGGCTCCCCCCGTTGCCCCCAACTCGTGGCTTGACAACCGAAACAACACGGCTCGGACCCTGGTGGGCCCCCAAGCTCAAAACACCTGGGGTATTGAGTTCGACTATCAGATTTACGAAGAGGCGGACGTTCGGATTCTGGCGGAGTATGCCGGAAGCGATTACAACCCTGACACCTCAGGCCTCTTTTTCAACACCTCGTCTAGTGGTGACCTCTTCAAAGTGGGCGTCTCGGCCGCTCCTATCGAAGGGCTGGAGCTGGGGCTTGAGTATATGTCCATCGACCCCAACTACGACCCTTTTATCGCGGGCTATCCAGTCCCCACCGGTATCCCGGTCTTTCTTCCCTACGGAACCTACTACTCGAACTACTATCAGCTTCACGACTACCTGAACTACCCGAACAACCGCGAAGGCTTTAAGTTCTTCGGTTCCTACCGTTTTAACGAGGAGAACACCCGAGTCTATCTCACCTATCAGCACCTGGACCAGAAGAACGCCAGTACCCCGGGCCAGATTCAATCGGTCGGGAACATTGAGCCCCTCTTTCCGATTCTTCAGGCTGGGGGGGGCCAGACTGGTAGCATTGACAACCTGGGCGTGGGCGTCGGCCACCGCTGGGACAACGGTCTCCAGACTGACTTTGAATATTATCGTTACGCCATCGACCGTGGCGGGCCGGCTGTCGACACCATCGATTTGGTGGAAGATATCTTCCGATTCTCGGCGGAATATCCGATCAACGAAGAGTTCGACCTTCGAGGTGGGATCTACCATCTCGACTTTAGCGGTCGCTCCGGCTTGCTCAACACCGCCTTCAGTCAAACGATTCCCAATGTTGGGATCGACTGGAACATGGCTGAGAACACCAGGCTGTCGGTCGACTACCGCTTCCACGACCTCGACAATCGGGCTGCTCCCAACGCCTCCTATAACGGAAGCCAGCTACTGGTAGAAGTCCTGGTCGACTTCTAGGCGACCCTTTCCCTGGAAGCGGCGCTCCTCGGGGGCGCCGTTTTCGTTTATTACCGGTTTGATGGCTGGAAGGCTCTGGTGGAGCCCTTCGAGAAGATCGAGCGGGGACTCCCAAGAGGATGTGAATTTTCTGTCGTCAAATCCAACACTAGAAAGTTTCTCGGGCATACTCCCGCTGTTCCCTTTGCCGAACGTCGTGTTCTTTCCGGGGACCAAGCTGCCTTTGCACATTTTTGAGCCGCGCTACCGGCGGATGCTGATCGACGCCTACCGGGGCGAGAAGATGATCGGAATGGTCTTGCTTCAGGAGGGTTGGGACAGGGAGTATTTTGGAGATCCCCCCATACACAAGGTGGCCTGTATGGGTAAGCTGACTCGGGTGGAGCGACTTCCTCGTGGGCGCTTCAATATCCAGCTTTTCGGGCTTTGTCGAGTGCTGGTCAAAGAGGAAGTTTCGACCGAACTTCCTTACCGAGTCGCTAAAGTCAAACTCCTTCCGGATGATCTGGACGAGTTGACTCAGGTTCGCTCGGGGGCCCTTCTCCAAGAAGCTTTCGGGTCTCTCAACCGTCTCCTTAAGAGCTTCTCGAACTTCCCGGGAGAGTTCATCACTCGCCACCCCGAACTCCCGGCTGGTCTCTTGCTCGACGTCTTGGCCCACCACGTGCCTTCGGAGCCGAACATCAAACAACGCTTTTTGGAAGAGAGCGATGTGCTCAAGCGAGCCCGGCTAGTTATCGAGGCGCTTGAGACGATCCAGGACGGCCTTCGCGAAGGGAACGCCACCTTCGAGTTTCCCATTTTTCCGAGCCCCAGTCCCAACTGACTCGTTAGCCAAGATAGCCAACACAGCCAAACCCGAGAAGGTCGCGATAACCGAGCCAGGCCCACAACGCGAGTAGACAAGTGAGCAGGCCAAGCCAGCCGAGGCCGCCTCGAAGACGGGCGTCATAGCATTGCTCAATCTCTTGCTCGCAGGCCTGAGCCCAAAGCAGTAGCCAGGGGTCCGAAGGGCCGAGAGCGTAGCATCGCTCGGCGGTGGCCTGGAGCCTTTTCTCGTGAAAGCTCAGCCAACCTGGAAGCAACAGGATGAGAGAGCCGACGATCACCACCCATTCAGGATGAAAAAGGCTCACGCGTGCCAGGGTCGTGGGATAATGAGTTAGGCCGTCCAGTCGCGCTAACGAGTGTCCGACACTATAGTAGGCAAGGAGGGAGAGGAGTCCGGCTTTCCACCAGCCCCAGCGACGAAACAGGGTGCGGCGAAATTGACGGACACGATACTGATAGAAGTGTAAGAGTTCCATGCCGGTAAGACGAAAGAAGTCCTCACGAAGTTCAAGGAGATTTACAAAATTTTAACCTCCAGGGGGTCTTATGCAGGCTTTGCGCAAGGTCGTTAAGGTAGAGTTAGGTCGTAGGATGGAACGCAACGCCCGAATGGGGCAACCAGAGGTCGCGTTTGGGCGGGCCTTTGAGGGACAGGGATGATGCTGGCGGGAGAAGAGTCTCCCGCTTTTTTTTAGATCTCCTGAACTTTCTGGGGAACAAGATCGTCTGACTAGCGTGACTCCACTCGAGAGTCGGCACCGATGGTTCGAATCGAAGGAATGGAGAGGGTGGTCCTGCCCTCGATCGAGCTAAAAAAATAGGCCTGTCGCGTGAGACAGGCACTGGTTGGAGTTGGTCTCGCAGCCCACCACAAACCACTCGACCAGAGAGCTCTTGTCGATTAGGTCGCCTAGGAGGGAACTCTCTTTCCTGACCATAGGATAAACGAATGAGGTTGGAGATCTCCTGGAAAAGCGGCCCGGAATGTTAACAGTTTGGTCTATTTCTGATGCTGCTGATAGTAGCTACAAAGATAGGAGACTGTGGACAAGACTACGATGTTGCTGTTGAGTGCGTAACGCGCACGATCACGGTCGCTGGCCCCTCGGCAGACTCTCTGTAGAGAGTCTGCGTGGAGGGCTATCACGCTCTCAGGCGTGGCCCCAGCCTGACCTAAAGCCCAGCCCAGCTTTTTGTGGTCGGGGGTCAGCAGAAAGCGGGGCTCGGAAAGTAGGCGCTGGTAGATCTTGCCAAATTTTTCGGCCAGCACGTTGGCAGCACCGGTGTGGATAGTTCGCAACTGATCAAAGACCCGACTCAGGTCGAGCAAAGTGGACTCGCTTTTGCGGGCAACCGCGAAGTCGATGGCGCGATGGAGGTCGTCGACAGCCAGTTCTTGCTTGAGCAGAAAGTCTTGAGCCCCAGCCTGAATACAAAGAGAGCCCAGCCCTTCGTCTTCTTGTGAGGTCAAGATCACAATAGGGACAGTTAAGGCCGCCTGATTGATCCGGATCACCGTATCGAGCCCCTGCGTATCAGGCAGGCCAAGGTCGAGTAGGATAACGTCGAATTCGGTTTGGGCGATCGCCTCCAGGGCGGCCGCCTGGGTGGTCACCAGAGTCACCTTGGCCTGAGGAAAACACGACTCAAGATAGCCCTCGATGACGGCTGCCTGGAGATCGACGTCTTCTACCAGCAAAATCTCGATAGCCGGCTATTCTCCGAGGGCCCTCTCCCCCCTCCGTGGAAACCGGCCAGCTGATTACGAGTCTTTGGAGGCTCAAGAATGGAGGTAGCCGTGAAGCTGGCGAGCTAGCTTGGGTCCGATGCCCTCCACGCTGGCTAACTCATCTTGAGAAGCTTCCATCAGTTTTTGAAGTGAGCCAAAATGAGTCAGCAGGGCCTTCTTGCGCCCCTTTCCGATGCCTGGAGCTTCATCCAGAGCCGATTGTCGCAGTTTTCTCTGGCGCAACTGGCGGTGATAAGTGACGGCGAAACGATGGGCTTCGTCGCGTAAGTGTGTGATGAGGGAAAGACCCTTGGAGCCAGGTCTGAGAACGACCGGGTCGGAACGGCCCGGGGTGAAGATCCACTCGTTTTCTTTGGCCAGGCCAACCACAGGAACCCGTTTTGTTAATCCGAGTTCGTCTAGGACCTTAACGGCCACCCCTAGCTGCCCTTTGCCGCCGTCGACGACCAGCAGGTCGGGCAAGCTTTCGAATTTGCGAGAGCTAGCCGTTTCTCGAAACCGTCGTCCCAGAACTTCGCGCATCATGCGGTAATCATCGGGGGTGTCTCCGCTGCGGATTCGAAAGCGGCGATAGTGGTCTTTGCGCGGGACGCCGTGGTCAAAGACGACCAGGGAGCCGACCGACTGTTTGCCGTGAGTGTTGCTGATGTCGACGCATTCCAAACGCCAGGGCGGTTCCTCGAGTTTGAGGGCCTCGCGAAGTTGATCGAGTCCTTCTCGGCGAGCTTCAAATCGGGAGGGGTTGACGGATTCGAGTTCGAGGGCTTGGGCCGCGTTTTTGAGACACAGCTCCATCAGTTGCTTCTTGTCGCCTCGTTGGGGCTCTCTCAGCTCCACTCTACGCTCGGCCCTCTGTTCCAACCACTGGCTGACCACCTCCGCATCCTCGGGCCAAACCGAGACCAGCACTCTCTTGGGAATGGTGATATTGGCCCCGTAATACTGTTTGAGGAAGGCTGAGATCTGTTCTGAAGGCTCGGCTCCGCCGTGAGAGTCGAGAAAGAAGGAAGACTGTCCCGTCAGTTTGCCTTCCCGCACCTGGAGCAGGTGAGCCACCACCAGGTCACGTTGAGTAGCCAGCCCCACGTAGTCTTCGAAGTCGCTTCGGTTGCGACTAACAACCCTCTGTTTTTGGGCGATTCGTTCCAGGTCGGCGACTTTGTCTCGGAGGCGAGCGCAGCGCTCAAACTCAAGCTGGCGGGCCTGCTCTTTCATTTCAGTCTTGAGACGGTCGATCAGCTGGTCGGAGTGGCCCTCGAGGAACTGGATCGCCTGCTCGACCTGAGCCCGATAGTCTTCCACTTTTACGTAGCGGGTGCAAGGCGCCGTGCACAGCTCGATGTAGTAATCTAAACACGGTCTCTCGGCCACTTTGTTCATGTCGATTTTGCAAGTGCGCAAACGGAACACTTTTTGAAGGATTTTGATGGTTCGTCTCAGGGCGCCTGCGTCGGGATAGGGTCCGAAGTAGCGATGCTTCTGGCTGCGGGTCCGCCGCACCACCTTGAGTGTGGGGTAGGTTTCCCCGGTGGTGACTTCAAGCAAGGGATAACGCTTGTCGTCACGATACTTGACATTGAAGTATGGCCGGTATTTCTTGATCAGGTTGCATTCCAGGATCAAAGCCTCGAGAACGGAGTTGACGAGAATGGTCTCGACGTCGACGATCCGGCTGACCATCCAGCGAAGCTTGGGAGAGAGGTCGGTCTTGGATTGGAAGTAGGAACGAACTCGGCTTTTGAGGGAGCTGGCTTTGCCCACATAAAGCACGCGGCCCTGGCGGTCTTTGTGCAAGTAGACTCCGGGAGAGTCTGGAAGTTGGCGCAGCTTCTCGCGCAGCAGCGGGTTCATCAGCGGGTGGCGAGTTCTTTCTTGAGAAAGGCTTCGGCAGCCTCAAGCACTACATCCTCGGAGGCGTGGGGGTCGAACTCGACCTGCAGATCGGCCTCGATCCCTTTGCGATGAATATCCTTGCCGCTAGGAGTGAGATAGTGAGCCACGGTATACTTCATCGCCCCTCCATCGTCAAATTGATGGAGCTGCTGCACGCTGGCCTTGCCGAACGATTTTTCTCCCACCAGGGTGGCTCGGCGATGATCTTTGAGGGCTCCTGCTGTGATCTCGGAGGCGCTGGCTGAGTAACGGTTGAGCAAGACGACGGTGGGGAGGGAGAGCTGGTCTGAACCGCTCGAATAGCTCGGCTCTTCGCGACCGGTGCGCGCATTGACCACCGAGACCACCTCCTCGCCCCGCGGTAGGAACCGGCTGACGACATCGTGAGCGGCTCGGATATATCCTCCGCCGTTGTTGCGCAGATCCAGAATCAAGCCTTTGACCTGCTGTTCTTGGAGCTCTTGCAACGACTCATCGAACTCCTCCCCCGTGGTTTCTCCAAACATCTGGACCTTCACGTAGCCCAGGCCGCTGTCGAGAAGCTCACTGGTGACACTAGGAACGTGTATCTGGGCTCTTTTTACCTCGACTTCAAAAGGCTCTTTTTCTTCCCTTTCGAGGGTCAGGCGAACCAGACTTCCCTCGGGTCCTCGGATAGCTTGGGCGGCTTCGTCTAGGCTAAAGCCGGCGGTGGGTTTGCCGTCGATCGCCACAATCCGGTCGCCCGCTTGAAGCCCCGCCTGGAAAGCCGGAGTCCCCTCGATCGGTTCCAGCACGGTTAGCCGATCCTGGTCGTCGAGCTCGATATAGACCCCGATCCCTCCGAAGTTTCCACCGGCCATATGCTCCTGGAAACGACGGTACTCCTCGGGAGTCATGATGGAACAGTAGGGGTCTCCCAGAACGGCTACCAGAGCCGACAGGCCGGCGTATTCCAGTTCCTCGCCTCGGCCGACTTCCACCCGCGTCAGCGCTAGCTCACGAGCTTGGTCAAAAGCTTTGTAGAGTTTCTCTTCAGAGAGGTCTGAGGGCAGTTGCTCGAGGCCCTCGGTGGATTTCTTGGCCTCCTCGAGATAGGATCGATATCCTTCCAGGGCTGCGTTCAAGAGTTCACGGGAGTCGAGGGTTTTGACGTATTCCGCCTGGAGCAGGGCGATCGCCTCGCGAACCGTGTCTTCCACCCTCCAGGGGTCGGGCAGGTAGACCTTCAGAGCCACGGCGAATAGGCTCATCGCCACCACCACACCGATGGTGACGACGGTTAAGGCTAGTCGCGAGCGACGGGGGGCTCTATCTTCCAAGGTAGTCGGAAATGTCGAAGCGGACCGTGCGGGTTTCTCCGGTGTCTGAGAAACGGACTTTCACTTCCTCAACCAGCTGACTCTTCTCTTCGAAAATGCGGCGTTCCACGATCTGGAAGTCTTCGCCTAACGAACGGAGGTAGGCTAACTCTTCCTCGACCGAGTCGATGCGGACGGCCGAGCGGGCGGTGGGGCGCTGCTCCGCAGCTAGGTCGGATTGGAGCTGTCGCACAGCCTCATCGGCGGCCGTCTTGAGCTGATCGTCCTCGGGCGAGGCTAGCCTCTTCCCTTTCATCTTGACTTCGATGTCGGGGTCCACGCCGAGTTTGTTGATATCCTTCCCTTTCGGGGTGTGATAGTGGGCGGTGGTGACCTTGAGGGCCGAGCCATCGGGTAGAGGAAAGATCTTTTGAACGCTGCCTTTGCCGAAGGTCTTGACGCCCACTAGCTTGCCCCGTTTGAGGTCTTGCATCGCTGCGGCTGTGATTTCTGAGGCGCTGGCAGAGAATTCGTTGACCAGGACAACCAGGGGGAAGTCCTTGCGGACGTTGGGTCGGGACCGGTAGATGGTGTCTCCCGCGCCTCGTTCTTTCACCGACACGACCCGGCTGCCGGTGGAGAGGAATTTGGAGCAGACATCGACGGCTGAAACAATATAGCCCCCGCCGTTGTTCCGTAGGTCCATCAAGAAAGCCTCAGCCCCCTCTCGCTCGAGTTCCCGCATCGCTTCCTCAAGTTCTTCACTGGTTCTCTCGCCGAACATTCGCAAGCGAACATAGCCGATCTTCCGACCCTGGTGGGCGAGAAGCTTGCTTCGAACGCTGTTGACGTGAATCTTGTCTCTCTTGACCTCGACATCAAACGGTTGAGCCTGATTGACACGACGGATAGTGAGCACCACGGGGGAACCGACTTCCCCTCGTAGCCTGGTTTGAGCTTTCTCGATGGTGAAGCCGAAGGTTGATTCTCCATCGATTTTGAGGATGACGTCACGCGGTTTCAGGCCCGCTTCGGCGGCAGGCGTGTCTTCGATCGGCTCGACTACAGTGAGGCGGTTTTCGTTCTCCTTGTCGAGCTCGATGTAGACCCCGAGACCCCCGAAGTTGCCGCCTGACATCGACTCTTTCAGGCGTTGATACTCGTCAGGGTCGAGGAAGACGGTGTAGTCGTCGTCGAGAGTCTTCAACATCCCTTTGATCGCCTCGTAGGCCAGCCAGTTGTCTTCCAGCAGTTTGGGATGGGCCTCGGTGATGGTGTGAAACCGAGCCGCCAACTGTTGGAGGGCGTCTTCTCGGCTCAGACCGGGGGCCACTTTTTTCAAAGGCTCGTGGGGAAGCTTCTTTTCTTTGAGAGCGCTCTCGATGCCGTCGAGAGCTCCGTTGACTAGTTGGGAGGGGGGGATCTCGTCGATGAATTCACTGCGGACCAGCGTCATCATGTTGCGAACGAGGGCTACCGAGGCCTGGCTCTCGGCGAGGTCGGCGGCGGCTACCAGGGTCAATGCCAGTAGCAGTAGCCCCGCCAGCAATCGATTGTGTCTCAAACTTTCACCTCAGAACAGAGTTGCGGTTGTTTAAACCGGTTCAGTCCGCCAGAGTTCCGGACTACCTTATCCTTCTATTTTCGCACCCTCTGCCGAGAAGCCTTTGCTAGATGCCGGAGAGGGGGTTGATCGGGACTCCGTTGCGCCGGAGTTCCCAGTGAAGGTGAGGGCCGGTCGACATTCCGGTGCTTCCCACCGCGGCCACACTTTGGCCCTGACTGACCGTCTGTCCGACCGAGACGTAGAGGCTCGAACAGTGGGCGTAGAGGGTGGAATAGCCGGAACCGTGGTTGAGAATCACGCAATACCCATAGCCTCCATACCAGCCCGAATGAATGACCACACCGTTGTCGGCGGCTCGGATAGGGGTGCCGGAGGCGACTCCGAAATCGACTCCAGTGTGGAGGCGGGTGGTCCGTCGGATGGGGTGAAAGCGATAGCCGAAGGGTGAGGTGATAGGTCCGCTGACCGGGTAAATTAGCCGGCCGGCGCTGCCCGGAATAGCGTAGGAAGGCGCGTTTTGGGCCGCCAGCAGACGTCTCAGCTTGTTCTCGAGGGCCTGGCTTGAGTGTTCTAGCTCGCGCACCTGCTTGGCAAGCTTTTGACGATGGGCCCGATACTCGGCGAAGACGGCGTTCTGTTCTTTCTTGAGCTGAAGCCAGACGGCCACTTTGGCTTCGTGCTCGCGGCGAAGCTGTTTCATCTCTTCCACGGTACGACGAGCAGCCTGTTTTTGAATCTCGAGTTCAGACTTGCGCGCCCGAACCTCCCCGATCAGTTCGTGGTCGGTTTCTAGGATTCGCTCGACGAATTCGGCCTGGTTCAAAAAATCGGTAAAATCATCCGATTGGAGAAGAACGGCCAAGTAGCTGACTTCGCCCTCGATATACATCTGGCGGAGACGATTTTCCAGGACCCGTTGGCTGCGTCGGAGGCGGATGCGGGTAAGCAGCACTTTGCGTCGGATCTTTTCCAGGCGCACTTCGGCTCTCTCTAAGCGAGCCTTGACATCGCGGAGAATGGTGCGAGCGGCCTCCAGCTTCTGGCGGGTGGCGGCCAGCTTTTTGGCCATCGCCTCTTCTTTGCGATTGGCGGCTTCTAGCGCCTCTCGACTCGTGCTCAGTCGAGACCGGGCGTTCTTGATGCCCTGTCGGGTGCGCTCGATTTCCTCCTGGGCTGTGAGAGGGAGCGTCAAGAAAATCAGGAGAACCAACCAAAGCTTCTTCATCGCCTACACCTTCAGAAACCGGTTGACCGAAACCAGGCTTCCCATCGCCCCCACCAACCCGCCCAACAAAATCAAGCCAGGCAAAAGCGAGGGTAACACCAAGGTTGGTCCGAGAACCGGAAGAAACGGGACTGTCACGGCTAATTGGGGCACCACCAGTTGGTAGGTGCAGGCGACCAGGATGGCCGACAGAGTGGCACCGACGACTCCTTGGAACACCCCTTCCAGAATGAAGGGCCAGCGGATAAACCACTCAGCCGCTCCCACCATCTGCATAATTTCGATGTCTCGACGCCGGGCGAAGACCGTGAGTCGAATGGTGTTGCTGATGATCAAAAGGGTGGAGAAAAAGAGCATCGAGAGAACGACGACACCCACCGACCTGACTAGCTTGTTAAAGGCTAGCATTCGGTGGGCGACTTCCTCTCCGTATTTGACTTTGGCTACCCCCGGCAAAACCTCGACTTTGGCGGCCACCTCTTGGAGCTGGTCGGCGTGATCGACTCGGATTTCAAAGGCGTCTGGTAACGGGTTGCGCGAGACATCATCCAGTTCGATGCGCCCGTTCATCCTTTCGACCAGCTGCTTGAAGGCCGTTTCTTTGGAGACAAAATGAGCGTTCTCGACGTGATGAACTCGTTTGAGTTGGCGGGCCAGGGAGAGCCGGTCGCAGTCTTCGTCGAGATAGGCGACTACCTGAATCTCGGCGATGAGGGTATCGGCCAGAGCTTCCAGGTTGACCATCAAAACGGTGAAGTAACCCAGGATCAGGGTTAGGATCATCACGGTGGTGATGGAGGCCATGCACATCAGAGGACTGCGCCGGATGTTGGTGACCACTTCCCTGAGAAAAAATGCGATCATTAGCTTGCCGATAATCCTTTCTGCTCAGCCTGAAAGTAGGCGCCCCGCTCCAGGTCGTGAGTCAGATGACCTCGCCTCATGACGAGCACCCGTTTGCGCATCGTGTCGACGATGTTCTGGTTGTGGGTGGCCACCACAATGGTGGTGCCGTTAGCGTTGACTCGGGACAAAATTCGCATGATATCCCAGGTTGAGTCGGGGTCCAGGTTGCCGGTGGGCTCATCGGCCAGGAGCAAAACCGGGTCGTTGATAAGAGCCCGGGCGATGGCCACTCGCTGCTGTTCTCCTCCCGACATCTGCCCCGGTAGTCGGTCTTCCTTGTTGTGAAGGTCGACGAGCTCGAGGGCACGTCGCACCCGAACGGGAATTTCGCGCTGAGGAGTGCCGGTGATCTCGAGGGCGTAGGCGACGTTCTCAAAGGCCGTTTTGTTAGGGAGGAGACGAAAGTCCTGAAAGACCACCCCGATCTTCCGGCGAAGATGAGGTATATCGCGGCGGGCCACCTCGGACAGGTCGGTCTCGTCAACCACCACCGCCCCAGTCGAAGGCTCGAGTTCCTTATACATCAGCTTGAGCAGGCTCGATTTGCCAGACCCTGTCGAGCCAACCAGAAAGACGAATTCCTGGCGCTGGATCATCAGGTCCACCTCGTGGAGCGCCTGCACTCCGTTGGCGTAGATCAAGTTCAGATGGTGGATCTCCACCATGGTCGTTCCTTTGCGGGAACGGCGTTCTGGGCGGCGCCGCCAGCGGTCGCCGCGGAAAAATCGGGTCAGGGTTCGCATCCCTACCTCCTCGCTCGTCGACGAGGC
>CAYRFU010000026.1:0-13757 GCA_964423525.1 uncultured Burkholderiales bacterium
ATCTTAAGTGGCCAGCCCTGTGACCGATACCATCTTTGCCCTCGCCTCGGCGCCGGGCCGCGCCGGCGTTGCGGTTGTGCGGATCTCCGGCCCCCAGGCCGCCGCTGCCTCCCCCGGGCATGTCGAGAAAATCGATCTGAGTTGGAGTGGTTTTCTTGGGTTGGAAAATCTCAGAGAGTTTCGAGACCCGGCGGTCGGGGACGGCTGCCTGGGCTCGTGGCGCCCCTCCTCGTTTAGAACGGGCCTCCTGATCTCCCAGGGCGGTTAAGGCCGAAAAGAAGGTCGACTTGCCTGATTGGTTCAGGCCGGTGATTCCGATCGCTAGTGACATGGCGGCCGTTTTCCCTTTCGCTTTGGCTTACCCTCCACGGTTTTCGAAAGGGCCAATCCCAGTTTGAGGAGAACAGGGGGCGGCTATGTGTGGCATTGCTGGAATTGTATATCATCCGGGCACAGACCTGAGGTTTGACCGGGTTTTGCTCAAAGACGCTCTTCAGGAGCTGACCAAAATCGATCCCAAAGCGACCGAGCCGGCTCAGTGTGAGGCGGTTCTCGCTCAGCTGGAAGACTCAGCTCGCGCTTTGCGAGAGTTCAGCGCCCTGGCCCAGGTTTATGGCGAGATTTCGTTGCGGGATTTACTCCGCCAGGCGGCTCAGCGACTTCAGGACTGGCTTGAGGTCTCTCGACGTTCTTTGCTTGGCAAGCAAGATAGTCTGTCGGCCGAGGAGGTCGAGAGTTGGAACGCTCTCTGGGTCCGGTGCCGAGACCTGGCCTGGGGCCTAGAGATGGATGCTCTCTCCTGCGTGGCGAACATGGAGAGGCTTTTGGCCCACCAGCGCAAGATCGAGCGGTGTCACCTTTTTGAGGCTTGGAAACTGGCAGTTACCCTGGAGAACATCGGCCGCATGGAAGTCCGAGGGCGAGATTCACTCGGTTTGTCGCTGACGGTGAATCTAGACGGGCCCGATTTCAAGGCTCTGGTCGACCGTCTCGTCCGAGATGGTCTGAAGGAAACCTGGAAAGAGCGGCGTTTGGTTAAGGACTTCACCAACGGGGCGATTCTCGAAGACGGCTCACGATTGGTCTTTACCTACAAAGTGGCTCAAGAGGTTGGAGCTCTCGGAGATAACGTCGACGCCCTCTATCACGACATCGCCGAAGACCCGATTTTGTGGCGGGCTATTGAGTTCAAATCGGCTTCCACCGATATGTTTAGCCACACCCGTTGGGCTTCCAACGGGATTATCTCCGAGCCGAACTGCCATCCCGTCAACGAGGTCACTTTCAGCCACAACGGTGTGGCCAAGATGGAGGCGGCCCCCCATCGAGTCACTGTTTGCCTTAATGGCGATGTCGACAACTATCAGGAACTCTCGGCCAAGATGGCCACAGAATGCAACCGGCTGATCTCAGAAAAGGTCAGCACGGACAGCAAAATCATCCCTGTCATGGTGGACCACTACTTCCGCGAAACCCGGGATATGAGAGAAGCGTTCTGCCAAGCTGTGAGCGACTGCGAAGGTTCGATAGCCGTGGTGATGCAGACCACGGCCGAACCCGGCAAGACTTACCTCGCTTTGAGGGGTTCCGGCCAGTCTCTTTTTGTTGGGCTCACCGAGGGGGGTTACGTCTTTGCTTCGGAGCTCTACGGAGTGGTTCAGCAAACGTCAAGATTCGTCCGTCTCGAAGGGACAAAAGAGAGGGTGCCCGGCCAGCCTGAGACGGCCGGGCAGATTCTCGTCTTAGATCTCTTGGGGCAAGGCCGTTTAGAGAATATTGAAGCCTGGTCGTTTGATGGTCATCGTCTGGAGTTGAGCGATTCCGACCTTAAGACGGCTGAGATCACCACTCGAGACATCGACCGCAAGCATTTCACCCACTACCTCCACAAGGAGATTTCGGAATCTCCGATCTCGGTGGCGCAGACCGTCCGAGGGAAGTTTTCTCTAGAAAAGCAAGAGTCAGATTTTAAAGTCCAGATGCACCTGGACGAGTCGGTGATGCCGGCCCAGATCCTCAAACGTTTGACCAGCGGGGAGATTCGCCGCGTCTACTGGATTGGTCAAGGAACTGCGGCTGTGGCTGGTCAGGCCGTGGCCAATATGATGGCTCGCGTTTTTGGAGGACGACTGTCTATCCAGGCTTTGAAGGCCACTGAGCTATCTGGCTACCTGATGACCGAATCGATGGAAGATGCTCTGGTGGTGGCCATCTCCCAGTCGGGGACGACCACCGACACGAATCGGACTGTGGACATGGCCCGCGAACGCGGAGCCTCCGTGGTCGGGATCGTGAACCGCCGCAATTCTGACCTGGTCTATAAGGTGGAGGGCGTTCTCTACACCAGTGACGGGCGCGACATCGAGATGTCGGTAGCTTCTACCAAAGCGTTCTACAGTCAGGTTGTGGCTGGCTACGTTCTGACCTATCATTTGGCCCTGGAGATGGGATTAATCTCCCAGGAAGAGGCTTATCACGAGCTTTCCGAGCTGAACCGCCTTCCCGAGGTGATGCGTTCTGTGCTCGAGCGTCAAGAAACCGTTCGCGAGCTGGCTCGCCGCTATGCTCCCACCCGGCGCGACTGGGCGGTCGTGGGCAGCGGAGCGACCCGCTCGGCGGCCGATGAGATCCGAATCAAGTTGGCCGAACTTTGCTACAAGTCGATAGCCACCGACCACATTGAAGACAAGAAGCATATCGATCTGTCGAGTGAACCTTTGACCCTGGTCTGTGCCGCCGGGCTCACCCTGGTGGCCCTCAAAGATGCGGTCAAGGAAGTCGCCATTTTTAGGTCTCACAAGTCGATTCCGATCGTGGTCTGTTCAGAGGGCTTCGACGCCTTCGAGGCCTACGCGGCAGGCGTTGTCTATGTGCCCAAAGCGTCGGCGAACGCCTCACTCTTGCTGAACGTGATGGTGGGCCACCTGTGGGGCTACTACTGTGCTCTGGCTATCGACGAGGGGGCCGAACGCCTTCGTCAGGCTCGGGCCGCTGCCGTCGAGTTTTTGACTCAGGATGATCAGGGCGTGGGGGCCCGGACCCTTCGTAGGATCATGGTTCAGTCGCGTCAATTTCAACAGGATCTAGTCCAGGGACGCTTCAACAGTAGCCTGTCGGTCCAGGTGGCGGCTGAGTTGACTTCACTGCTCGGTTACCTCAGTGGCGTCCGCTCCTTGCGTCAGTTCAGCGAAGAATTCCAGGCCAGGGGCACCCCAGGCGGCCTGGCGGCGACTTTAGTGACAGTTCTGTCCAAGGCCATTCACGAGTTGAGCCGGCCTATCGACGCTATCAAACACCAGGCCAAGACCATCACAGTCGGAATTTCTCGCCTCGAAGAGAATTTTGACGGCCCGCTCTTTGAGTCGATCAAAGAGGTCGGACTTTCTTTGAACGCCGTCCCCTATCAGGACGCTGTCTTGCTACGGGCTTTAACGCCAGCGGTCAAAGCTGTTTTGGGCTCCACCTGTTACCGGGTTGAAGGCCTGGGTCCGCTGGGCGAGCCTTTGTCCAATTCGACTTTAAAGGTTCTCCAGAAGACCGGGTTGGCCGAGGGGGTTCCTTCTCGAGCCGATTCGGGTTGTCGTTTAATGGGGAACAAAGAGTGGGCGGTCCGGACCTGTAGTCTCTATCTGGGACGGGGTTCTCGAGATCGTCGGACCATCGCTATTGTGCCTATGGTTCCCCGCGGCCGGGTTGAGAAGCTCATGCTCTTGCACCTCGACCTTGATGCTGAACTCGATCTGGCCTCCAAAGTTTCTGTCCTAAGAGATTTCCGCCAGCGGTATGACGACATCCGTAGTGTGGTGACCGAAACCGATGTGGAGTGGTCTGACGACCTACTCGAGGCCTTTGGGATCGAGGATCTCATGGTTCGCTCCATCCGCGATCTGAGCAAGCGGATCTTGAAAAATCAGGAAGCTCATTCTCAGGCTTGACCGGCTCGGATCATGTCTCTATAATGGGGTGACTTGGGCCTATAGCTCAGCGGTTAGAGCGCCCGGCTCATAACCGGTCGGTCCCTGGTTCAAATCCAGGTGGGCCCATTCATTAAAAAGTTCATAAAATTCGTGGCCCGGTGGTCTAGCGGTTTAGGACGTCGGCCTTTCAAGCCGAAGATCGCGGGTTCAAATCCCGTCCGGGTCACTTTTTTTTGGGCGGATAGCTCAGTTGGCTAGAGCATCTGGTTTACACCCAGGGGGTCGGGGGTTCGAGTCCCTCTCCGCCCACCACGGCCAAAACCCTGCAGGCGCGGGGTTTTTTGGTTTTTTGGTTTTTTAGGATCGGTGGTTCAGTTGGGCTAGACCAACACAGAAGGGTCGAAGTCCGGGGGGATCAGCACTTGGTTGATCGGGATAACGACGCTTCCGTTAGCAGAGAGGGAAGACACGCCTGTGCGCACCCGCTGGTCTCCATTGAGTAGGCCGCCCTGAAAAGGGTTCCCGGCAAAGCGAGTGTGGTCGTTCTCAAGCAGGGAGTCGAAGGTGGCTCCCTGACCGAATCCGAAGGGCTCCGCGCTAGCATGATAGAGGAGCACAGCCTGCAGGGTCTCCTGGTTGGCCGGGTCGGTCAACTTGCCGAACAGGTCGGGCTGCTCCTGAGCGAGCCGGTCAAAGGCCGCGTTAGTGGGAGCCAAAACCGTGATCGGTCCGTTCTCTTCCAAGCTCTGGACCGCGGGCAAGAGATCCGTGCCGCCGAGCAGGCTGACCAGAGTCGAACTGTTCGGGTCGCTGGCCAGTCGGCTGACCGCGTTCTCGCCTTGTGGAAAGGCCTGGCCAAATGCCTGGAAGGCGGAAGTGAGCGCCCGGTTGACAAAGTTTTGTTGACGCGCCGGAGGGTGAAAAACGCGGCGCGCAGGCCGGTGTCGGAAGGTGTTGACGGGCCGATGAGTCGGCCGGTGGTTGTTGCGGTATTGGAAGCTGGGGATAAAACCTCGAATGTTCATAACATCGCAGACAATGCCGGTTGAGCCCTGGCGGTTTATGCCAGCAAGTAAACTTTGTGAACAGAATGTATAGGTTTCGTGACGATTTTCTATAGCTCTTGAAGTTCGGTCTGGATCGCTTCCGCCTGCTCCACTCGGCGGCTCAGTTCAAGAGCTGTTGAGAGATCTTGACGGGCTCTGGAAGAGTCGCCCAGGGCGGTGTAGAGATGGGCCCGCTGACGGAATAGTTCGGCGTTTTCGGGGTCGAGCTTTAAGGCTGTCTCCAGGTCGACCAACCCGTCTCGATGGCGTCCTAGGCGGGCGAGTATATCGGCTCGAGCCAGTAAGAGGTCGGTGGAAGGTGGGCCCAGGGCCAAAGCCTGGCTGTAGTCGTCTAGCGCCTCATCCAGGCGACCCAGCTCGCTGAAGAGGTCCCCGCGAGCCGAGCGGATCGACTGGGAGAGCGGGCTAAGTTCCACCGCTTTGTTGTGGTCATAGAGGGCGCGGGTGAGGCGACCTAGGCGGGTGAGAAGGTAGCCACGGGCTGAGTAGACCAGAGGTCGGCCGGGGTCAAGCTCAAGAGCCTGGTCGTAGTCCTCCAGGGCTCGCTTGAGTTGACCCACTGTCTGATAGGCTTCGGCTCGACCAATATAGGTAAAGGGATTGGTAGGGTTGAGTTCAAGAGCTCGATCAAAATCAGCCAAAGCCTGTTCGGCTTTGTCGGTTGCTAGAAAAAGATGGGCCCGGGTGTGATAGGCGGCCGCCAGGGAGGGGTCGAGTTTGAGGGCCTGGGAGCAATCGCGAAGGGCCTCCTGGTAGAGTTCTAACTCGCTGAGAGCGTAGGCCCGTCCAGCGTAAGTCAGGGCGTGGTCGGGTAGCAGTTCTAACGATCGGCTGTGGGCCAGCACAGCTTGCCGGTATCGGCCGAGGTCGCTATGAAGATACCCTTTGGCGAGGTAGAAATAGGGGTCTTGAGGTCGCTGGGTGAGGGCCATTTCGAGGGCTTTCAGAGCCTCTTCGGGTCGACCCAGCTTGGCCAAGAGCTCTGCCTTGAGGGCTAAGCCGTCGGGGTTTTTCGGATAGCGGCGCAGGGTCTCGTCGAGAAGGGTCCCGGCTGCCTGGATTCGTCCCAGTTTGTGAAGGATCCGGGCCTGGCCCAGGCCGGCTTCCAGGGGATGAAGATCTTGGAGCCTCTGATAAGCTTCGAAGGCCTGGGTGAAATGTCCACTTTGCTCGAGTTTTTGGGCCTCGGGCAAAGCCTCGGCTACCACCAGTCCGGTCATCAGCAAGAGCAGAAGCGGGCGAACCAATCAGTTTACCTCAACGCGAACCTGCTCGGCTGGTCGGCTCTCGTTGCCGCTGCCGTCGACGGCCGTCACGAAGACCCGGTAGCGACCGGGCGCCACCGGAGTTTCCGCTTGACTGCTTTGAGTGCGTAGGGGAATTCGAAGAGGCTTCTCTTCGGGAACAATGTAGACCTTATAGGTGGCCGCTCCATTCTTTTCCCAACGGACTGCCAAGCGTTGATTCTGAGCGGTCACTTTAAGGCCGCTAGGAGGGGCCGGCGGGGTGCAGTCAGCCGATATCACATGAAGGGGGAGCGAAGGGGCGCCGACTCGGTTGTCTGCCGTCACGGCTGACACGGTCAAAAGGTATTCTTGTCCGTTCTGGAGACCTTGAACATGAGCGCTTGAGCCCGTGACGTCGAGGCTGGACAGCACTGTCCAGGGGTCTGACATCACCGTGATTCGATAGCGATTGGCCACCAGGCTGTCCGCTTGCCAACTGATGAGAGCGGAGCTGTCGAGAGCTCGCACTGCGGGGGCCTCGACTTGAGCGGGGAGGTGGTCTAGGGGTGTGCTGACCGTATCTCGAACTGTGTTCGAGGCTCCATCGAGCGAGACTAGGCGGGCGTAAGTGTGATAAGTTGCGGCCTTGTTCAAGCCCCACCCTTCGAAAACGTAGCGATTGCCGTCCTGGTTTTTGAGGCGAATCAGAGCCTGGTCAAGTTGGGGCCAACGAGTGTCGCTGAGAGCGCGGGTCGAGATGCGAAAATCAAATTGCAGCTGGTCGCTCAATTCTCCGCCCTCGATCTGAGCTATGACCTCATAGCGCCCACCGGGGAGGGAACGAAACTTCACTTCGCTCAGGCGGGCGTCAGGGGGCTTGACGGCAGCGGGTAGAAAGTCGTCATAAATTGTCCTGAGCGACGGTTCCGAAAAGGCCACGCTGGCTTCCGGAACCTGGTCGAGCAGGTCTCTCTGGTCGGCCAAAAGGAGGTCGAGGTCCTCCTGGTCCGGATCCAGATAATCTAGAAAAAATAGATGAAAGTTACCCTGGCTGGCCTTGGCTACGGTGTCGTCGAGAGCCTGGACGTGCCAGCGCAACCAGGGGGAGCGCTCGCCCCGGCCGGCGGCGTAGTTCCAGTGGGTCAGGAAGCTCTCGAACATCAAGCCGTCGATGGCTTGGCCGTAGTCGGAGCGGCCCTCTAAAAGAAAGAGGCCCCGGTTGGCCAGGATGAAATGGTCCGGGTATCGCTCGCGGATGGCTTTTACCAGGTCGACCATCCCCTCGGCCGTGTATCCGTATGAGCCCCAGGGGGAGGCGGTGTCGACCGTGTCTAGGAAAAACCCGTCCACACCTAGCTCTTGGAGATAATCGAGTTTGGAGAAGACGATTTGGTGCCACTGGGGGTCGTCGGCCCGCACGTAATAGCTACCCCAAACGCCGTTCTCGTCCGGGATTCCGTCCTGGCCGTCTTCCACCATCGGTTTACCGTCAATGTCGAACTGAAGGAAGCCGTCCTGACTGAAACGGTAGCGCTTCTGGTCGAGATACCGACTTGGGTAGTTGTTGTGGCCCTCCTTCCAGCCGTTGGATTTCAGGAAAAAGCTGGGTCCAGAGAGTTGCTGACCTGGCTGGGGGGGGCCCGCCGGCACTTCGGGATCCTCGCCGATCGAGACATAGCCGATCACGATCGGGTTGGCTTTGAGTTGAGTAACCTTCTGGCGCGAGAGGTTCTCCCGGTCATCGCCTGGATGAACGATAACCAGGTCGAAGCGAGCCAATTTGGCTAGAGCTTCCTGGTCAAGCTCGCCGTAATAGACCGAGTAGCTGTCGGGGGGCCAGTTGGGGTGATTTGGCTCGGCCCAGGCGACCCTGAGCCCTGCCACTATCAAAAGTATTGCGATCAGGCGCACAGGGGGTTGTTTAGGAGCCAGGTTCCGATCCTCCTACCGCCGAACAAGCTTGCTCGTAAGTTCGTAGACTGGAGGAACCAATGAAAGATAGCGTGACGCGCTGGAGTCTAGTGCTGTTGTGTGCCCTGTTGGCCATGAATTTTATAGCCGGCCCGGTGGCCAGTGTCGCTCAGGGCAACGGCATAGCCCTGGCCACGGCCAGCTCAAAAAGCGGTGAACCCGCATGCTGGATAGCTGTGGGCAACAAGCTTTACTATGTCGAGAAAGACGAAACGACCGTCCTCAAAGTAAAAGCTTCGGGCTCTTTGTAGCGACTACATCCCTTTAACGTTGTAGCCGGCATCCACATAGAGTGTTTCTCCGGTAATACCAGAGGATAGCTCCGAGAGTAGGAAGACAGCGGTTTTGCCCACCTCGGCCGGGTCCACGTTGCGTTGCAGCGGGGCCTGGCTGGCAGCGTGGTTGAGCATATCGTTAAAGCCGCTGATGCCTTTGGCGGAAAGGGTCTTGACGGGGCCGGCCGAGAGAGCGTTGACCCGAATGTTGTCCGGCCCGAGGTCAGCCGATAGGTAGCGAACCGAGGCTTCCAACGCGGCTTTGGCTACGCCCATGACGTTGTAGTTGGGGATGACTTTTTGAGACCCGTAATAGGTGAGAGTGATAATGCTGCCCCCCTCTACCATCAGAGGAGCGGCTTGGCGTGCCAGGGCCACCAGCGAGTAGGCGCTCACCTCCAGGGCGGTGCGAAATCCTGCCCGGGAGGTGTCGGCGAAACGGCCTTTAAGGTCCTGGCGCTCAGCAAAGGCCACGGCGTGAACCAGAAAATCTAGTTGGCCCCACTGGTCTTTGATGGTCTTGAAGACGGCCTCGACCTGGTCGTCTTGGTTGACGTCACAGGGTAAGACCAGCGACGAATCGACCTGCTCGGCCAGCGGACGGACACGCTTTTCGAGGGCTTCGTTAAGGTAGGTGAAGGCGAGCTCGGCGCCTTGCTCACGGGCTTGTTGGGCGATGGACCAGGCGATGGAGTGGGTGTTGGCGACCCCCACCACCAGGCCTTTCTTCTGTTCGAGGAGTTTCATGGCGGCCCCGCTTTCGGGCCAGGCTACTCGAACCCTTCAGAAGTCCTCGGGGCCCGTGATCAAAAAGCCACCACCCAGATTGATAGCGTCGAGGCATTCTTCCAAGACAGAAAGGCGACGAGGCTGCATTGGAAGGTGCATCGGTTCGCCCAGGGGGCCTTCCAGTTCGATGATATGGTTGCCTTTGCGTTGGAGGCGGATACCGAGAATTCGGGTGGGAGCGATGGCATGAACCGGAGAGATTTGAACAAAGACTCCGGTGCGGTTAGCCTTGTGGAGAGCTTCCTTCAGGGTGGGGGTGTCGAGGTCTTCGAAGGAACCTCTCAGGGTGTGCCAGGTGGTGCGCCCCCGTTCTTGCTCTTCTAGATAGACAATCTCTTCCGCGTCCACGCGGATCCAGTGATCGGCCGAGAGCTTGAGCATGCGAGGCTTCATCTTGACGCGCCCCCGAATCTCGAGCCCGTTGACCGAGTCCTCTAAGGAACCGAACCAGATGCGTCTCCCGGGGTGGCGATCGTAATGATACTGGAACATCCTACCCCTTACTTGAAGTGTGATTGTTGCCAAGTCTATACAGAGATTTTAACGGAGGTCAAGACTTTTTCGAGATTTGCTTCAATTTGGCAGGTGGGCGGGGTTTCTGGGCCCGCCCCAGAAACGGCCGGGGTGAGTTACGTCGATTATCTAGATACCCATCAGAACGAGTCTCTTGACAAGCTTTGTCGGCTGGTTAAAGTCCCCAGTGTTTCCACCGACTCCCGTTATCAGGCCGACATTCGGGAAGCGGCTCGGTTGATTGTTGAACAATGCCGAGAGTCTGGCCTGGAGCCCGAGATTATTGAAACTCCCGGCCATCCAGCCGTGCTGGCTACCACCCCGGGGCGGGACGATGGCCCTCATCTTCTGATTTACGGCCACTACGACGTTCAGCCCGCTGAAGACACAGGCTTGTGGCAGTCCCATCCCTTTGAGCCTGAGGTTCGAGAGAATCGACTTTACGGACGAGGGGCCAGCGATAATAAAGGTCAAATCATGGCTCACTTGGTGGCCCTGGAAGCGCTCCACAAGAACGGCGGGATTCCAGCCAAGGTTACCGTCTTGGTCGAGGGCGAGGAGGAGGTCGGTAGTCCCAATCTGCCCGCGCTGTTACGTCAGTGTCGCGATCGTTTGAGGGTCGATCTGGTGGTCGTTTCTGATACCTCGACGGCAGTCAAAGGGTATCCCACGGTTCACTACAGTCTGCGAGGAATTGTGATCTTCGAAGTGCGCCTCAAGGTGGCCGCCCGAGATATTCATTCCGGCGTCTATGGGGGCACCACTGAGAACGCCATTCGGGCCCTCTACAGGCTGTGTGCTAAACTTCACGATGAGCGGAATCGGGTCACCATCGAGGGATTTTACGACAACGTCTTGGAGCCGGAAGAGTGGGAGCTTGAGAATCTTGAACGTCTGCCTTTCGATGAGAAGGCTTACCTGGATTGGATCGGAGCCGAGAGGTCGGTGGGAGAAGAGGGTCAGAGCACCAATCTCAGGCGTTGGTTTCGACCCACCCTCGAGTGTAACGGGATATACGGCGGCTACCAGGGGGAGGGTTCGAAGACCATTGTGCCAGCTGAGGCCGGGGCCAAGTTCAGTGCGCGTCTGGTGGCCAACCAGGAACCGGAGGCGGTGATGGAGCTTTTGCGGGGCTGGTTTGAGAGAAATTGTCCACCCTGGGCCGAGTTGACTTTTTTGCCGGGAGACCAGGGACCGCCCTATCTCTTGGCCAGGGAAGGGGAGGGCGCTCACTATTTAGCCCTGGCCGAGCAAGCTATCGAAGCGGCTTTCGGGCAGCCCCCTTTGTTCTGTCGTCACGGGGGCGCCATCCCTATCGTCAGTCGCTTTGAGACGATTTTGGGGGCCAAGACCCTATTGATGGGACTCGGTAGCCCCGATGACGCTATCCATTCCTATAACGAGAAGTTCGAGCTCGAGAATTTTTATGCAGGGATGAAGATGTCGGCCGACTTCATCTCTCGTCTGGCCCGATCTCAAAAGCTGTGACCTGGCCGTCGTCGCTGCCCACGATCACCATTTCTTGACCCACCACCGGTCCACTGGTGGTCTGGCCGGTTAGAGGGGCGCTGGCCAGGGTTTGGCCGCTTTCGGGGTCGAGCAGATGGAGATGTCCATCCGCCACAACCACCACTCTGCTCTGGCCGGCATCGAGCCCGACCGGGGACTGAACCCGGTCGAAATGACGTTTCCATTGAAGTTGGCCTGAGTCCGGCTCCAGGCTGACCACTTGGTGAAGGGAACTGACCAGCAGTGAGGTTTGACTGTAGATCGGGTGGCTGAGCACCTCTCCGATCGGACTGTAAAGCTCCGGGCTCGGCGCCAGAGGTCGTTTCCAGCCCCCTCGACCGAGGGGGAGGTTCACCTGGAAGAGGTCTCCACCCAGGGTTGTGAAGGCTAGTCGAGAGGTTTGCCCGGTCAAGCGAGAGAGAATCGTGCTGGCACTGGGAAAAGGAGAAGGCTTGGGGTCTTTTATCAATTCGCTCAGCCTAAAGCGTTGGAAGCGCCGGGGTGTCGTGGTGGGGATGCTCCAGAGGTCGCCTCTCTCGGTTCCGGCATAGAGGGTGCTTTCTAGCAGCACCGGTTCGCTTTGGAATCGGTCCTGGGCCTGGAGGGGTAAGCGGAGGCTGCGATTGGTCTTGCCGTCGAAACTGGTCTGGTTCAGCCAGCCCCGTTGGGAAAGGGTGACGACTACTTCTGGCCCGACAAGGGGCGTGATGGTCCCTTCCAGGGCCGGCCGAAGGGGACCCACCCTCCATTCCGGCTCGCCCGTGTCGAGGCGAGCCATCATCAGCCTGGGGTTTCGGGCTTTCAAAGCGAATCGTCGATTGAGAATGGCGGGGGAAGTGGACGGGGGGGCCTCCAGTAGACGCTGCCACAGGGGCTCGCCTCGAGACGAGTTGAAGGCCGTCAAGCCATAGGTGTAGCTAGAGCCGGCCAGGACAATGCCCTGCTCTGAGATCGTTAGCAGGGTGATCGGACCCCCCAGCTGCTTCGACCACCTCTTGGTAAGAGTCTTTGCTGAGGCTGGTGTTGGGCTCAGCAGGAATAGCAGCAGGGCCAAGCCAGCCCATATAGAAACTTTTTCAACGTCTGAGGGTTTCAAACTTTCAGTCCGGTTCGTCCGCAAAGTGGGGAACCCTGGCGACGTCTCGGTTCCAAGCCGACTTCGTAACGGCTTCTCCAGGGGCACAGGAACTCCATGGGGGTCGTCGAACGACTGCCGGTCTTGAGGGCCCCCGACATTGTCCCGGAAAGGGTTTGCGGGGGTTTTCGGTAACAGGAGGAGCTTATGCTACGGCGAGTTCGTCTCGCTCTATCGATATGGATGGTCATCGCTTTTGCCGCGATCCCCGTCCTTGCTGACGAGAGCCAGCTTTTGATGGAATCAGCCTCTCGCGCCGACGCTGTCGACTACCGTGTGGCCCAAGCCGACGAGGTTGAACAGGTCAGCCAGGCTGAGTATAGAGTGTCGGGCCAGGTGGTCTCGATGGAGGGCCAGGCTTTGGTCGTGGCCGGCAAAAACACGGCCGGGGAGCCCGAACAGTACACCTTCCAGGTGTCCGAAGGCATCGAGTTGCCTGAGGGGCTTGAAGAGGGCAGTTTGATCACCGTGGTGTTCAACAGTCTCGACCAGGGATTGGTCCTGGTGAGGACGGAGATGGTGGAGGGCGAGCCGCCCGCCGACCAGTTGCCCGAACCTGCCACGGCCCAGGCCCCGCCGGAGCCGCCGGCCCCGACGGTTGAGACTGAGCCGCGCTCGACCGAGGCGCCCAAGATTGTCAATATCGAGGTGGAAGGCAATCAGCAGGTGGCCGACGAGGAGATCTTGCAAGTGGTCTCTACTCGGATCGGTGACCCCCTGCTAGAACCCCGCATTCGACGCGACATGCAAGCCATCTTTGACCTGGGCTACTTCACTGATGTTCGGCTGGATACGCCTCTGGCGCCAGGAGGTTTGAGGTTGGTCTTTCGGGTGCTCGAGAATCCTGAGGTGACCGAGATTCGAATTCAGGGTAACGAGGTGGTCGAGACGGCCAAGTTGCTCGACCTGATTCGCACCAAGCCCGGCAAGATTCTCAATACCCGCACCGTTCACTCAGATATTCAGAACATTAACAAGTATTACAACGAAGACCTCGGTTATCTTCTGTCGCCGACTCACGTGACCGACCTGTCTTTCCAAGACGGTGTTCTAACTTTGACGGTGGAAGATGGAATTGTGGTCTCCAGTGTCAATGTGGAAGGGGTCAGTGTCTATCCCCAGGAGAAGGTGGAAGGCCTGGTGCGCCTCAAGCGGGGGGAGCTTTTTAACCAGAAGACCCTGGATGAGGACCTGGCCGCCATTGCTGAACTCTACGAGGAAGACCAGTGGGTCTTGGAAACGGTAGCGCCCAGTATCAATCCCGAAGACGGTGCCGTCACTCTCAGGGTGCTCGAGGCCACGGTGGAAGAGATTCGAGTCGAAGGCAATATCAAGACCAAAACCGATACGGTTTT
>CAYRFU010000026.1:13767-33778 GCA_964423525.1 uncultured Burkholderiales bacterium
TTCCCCTGGCACCCAGCGAGTCCCAGCCCAAGTTGCGCAACCTGCGCACCAAGCCTGGCCAGGTGCTCAACCGTCGCAAGTTTCAAAGAGACCTGGAGCGGCTCAATAACCTGGGCTATTTCCGCAAAGTTGACCCCAGTCCTCAGCCCGGCACCGAGCCGGGGCAACTGATTCTGGTCCTCGATGTAGAGGAGCAGAAAACGGGTCTGGCTACCATCGGCATCGGTTATGCGGGTGGTGGTGCCGGCGGCGTTCGAGCTGGTGTCACCGGTGCTGTCTCGTTTTCCGACCGGAACCTGTTTGGTTCGGGTCGCTCCGCCTCGGTTCAGTGGCAGCGAGGTGCTCAAATCTCGAGTGTGGGTATTTCCCTTTTCGACCCTGCCATCAATGACAATCAGGACAGCATCGGTGTCTCCTTGTTTCGCAACACTGTTGACGGACTGCGTCAGCCGGTCAATGTCAACGGTCAGCAAGAGTTCGCCTTTTACGACGACGAGCGGATCGGGGGGTCGGTCACCTATGGCCATCCTCTCACTGACGACCTGAGAATATTCGGGACGGTCCGCCACGAGAATATCGAGATTTCTCGCGATTCGAGTTCCTTGTTCGAGCCGATCGGAATCGGTCAGGGAACGCTGAACTCGATTGGAGCTTCGGCTCTCTACGACACTCGCGACGACATCTTCAACCCGCACATTGGATCTTTCGCTAACGGTTCGGTCAACGTGGCCGGACTGGGCGGGGATTTCAATTTCCAGAAGTACACCATCGAGGGGCGTCACTACGTTCCCATCGGTGATAACCATACCATCGCCCTGCGTGGTTGGTTGGGCGTTCTGGAAGGGGATGCTCCGATTTCGGAGTTCTTCTTCGCTGGCGGCCCGGACACACTGCGAGGCTATCAACAGAACCGTTTCTTCGGAACTCGATTCCTGGTCGCCAATGCCGAGTACCGGTTTCCTATCGGAAATATCAAGTTTCTGCGAGGGGCCGTTTTTGTGGATGCGGGTAACGCCTATTCCCCTGGCGACCTTAACGAAGGTAGGATCTTCCTCTCAGGCGGGGTGGGCTTGAGAATCACGTTCCCCGCTTTGGGCTTGGGCGTGATCCGAGTCGACTACGCTGTGGGAGACGAGGGCGGCCGCACTCAGATCGGTATCGGTCAGTCGTTCTAAACCGCTTTTTGCCGAGGGTTTAACAGAGCAGTAGGAATAAGTTTCCGGGTTACGAGGAATAGTATCCAGGCGACGGCGACGTTCCGGCGAGAAGATGAAAGAGGAGGCTTGACTCCTATGAATAGTCAGTCCAAAAACATGGCGCGGCCCTGGTTGGCCCTGCTGGTGGCCCTGGTGGCCCTGTCCGCTCTGGGGTGCCAGAATAGCCCGGTCAAACGGGTGGCGGCTATCGATGAGCGCCAGATCTACGAGATGGATCAGTTCAAAAAGGCTCAAGATGAGCTCAAGAGCTGGATCGACAGTGAGAGCAAGAAGCGCCAGGCCGAAGCTGAGGCCGAAGGCGTGACCGACGAAAAAAAGGCGATGATGAAGCGCCAGTTCACCCTCGATGTTCAGAAGAAAAGCAACGAATTGCTCCACCCGCTCAAACAAAAGGCGGCGGGCGCAGTGGCTAAAGTGGCCCGTGAGAAGGGCGCCCTGGTCGTGCTCGATAACAAGATTGTGGTCTATGGCGTCGAGGACATGACCGAAGAGGTCAAAAAGGTTTTAGAATCGGGTCAGGAGATCACCCTGCCAGAAGAAGACGACACTGCCGAAGCCCCCGTTGGGTATTTCGATCAGGCGGTGGTGCGCAGTCTCAAAGTCT
The DNA here is from genome assembly GCA_964423525.1 of uncultured Burkholderiales bacterium. Classification (GTDB taxonomy): domain Bacteria; phylum Vulcanimicrobiota; class Xenobia; order Xenobiales; family JADMJV01; genus CAYRFU01. Next base: position 15,589 of record CAYRFU010000026.1, read on the forward strand.
TCCAAGAAGTGGACCTCGAGATCGCCGAGGAACGAAATCGACTGATTCTCGAGTTGAAAAAGCAGATCGACGCCGCTGAGCAACAGCCCAGTCCGACCGAGATGCAGGCTGTGCAGCGCAATATGGCTCTCAAGTTGGAAGCCTTTCAGGAGCAGAAGATGGCCCCTCTCTTGAAGGCCGTCAACGACTCTGTCGAAGAGGTGGCCCAGGCTGAAGGGCTGTCGCTGGTGCTCGACAAGCAGCACGTCATGTATGGTGGGCGGAATATGACCGAAGAAGTGGTCGACACATTCCTCAAGAAGGTGAATAAAGCCCAGTCGGCACCCACCGACGGACCCCAGGCTAACGCGACCAACGAAGGCGGTGAGTAATGTTGGCCCGTTGGAAAGAATGTTTGGTTGGTCTGGCCCTGATCGGGGGTCTGACTCTGACTTTGCCGGCCCAGTCCACCCAGGAAGGGTTGATCGATTTGCAACTGGCGGTGGTGGATTACTCCGTCTTGATCAAAGCCCACCCCCAGCATGAGAAACTCAAGCAGCTTGACGACCAGGTACGCTTGCTCGAGGAAGAGCGAGCCATGGTCGAAAGCCAGGCTCGTCAAAAGTTGATGCAACAAGGCCAGGATGAAATGGGCGAAGCGATTCAGCAGGCCAGGGCTAAGCTGGAAGCCGAGAAAGCGGCCGTCGAGGCCGAACTCTCCAGCATTTCCTCCAGCCTCTCGCGTCGGATGGCGGGCGAGATGGAAGCCCTTCAAGGCCAATACGAGAACCAGATCAAAGACGCGGTCGAAGGTCTTGTGCCCAAACAAGCCGACACCACCGCCCCTGAGCCCCTGGCCCAGAGTGGTGACCAGCAGGTGCAGGACTTCATGGAAAATCTGGGTCTCATTCGCGAAAGAAACCTGGCCGCCCGGCGACTTGAACTCGAGAAGCGTCTTGGGTCCGAGCTCGAAGCTGAGAAGGCTCGGCTTGACGGCGAAGTGGCAGCTTTCGAAGACGAATTGAGCGGGCAGTATCAAAGCGAGAAGCTCAATCTTCAGCTAACCGTTCAGAACGCCGCCGACGAAGCCGAGCGCGAGCAGGCCGAAGCACGGTTGCAAGAGATTTCAGCCGAGATCGCCGATAAGAAGCTGGCTCGACGCAAAGAGGTCGATCAGAAGTTCTCCGCTTTCCGGACCGAAAAGACCGAGGCGATGCAGCAAGAGCTGGTCACCTACCAGAAAGAGCTAGACGCCGAAGTGGCTAGCAAGGTGGGAAGCAAGCGAGCGGAGTTGGTAGCTTCCGGTAAGCTCCCTCCCCAGGCCGCTCCGAAGCCGCAAGGTCCGCCCCCTGAGATTCAAGCCGAGATCGCCAAAGTGGAAAGCTCTTTGAGGGCTGAACTGGAAAGCAAAAAGGCTGAGCTGCGTCAACGAATGCAGGCTGAGACAGCCGTCGCTGAAGAGCGGTTGAAGAAAAAGCAGGCTGAGGTCGAAGAGCAACTTCGTAAGACTGAGGCGGAGATTCGCGAGCGAATCAACGAGCAACTCGAAAATCTTGACGACGAGCTGAAAGACGAACTCGACGAGAAGACAGCCCGCCTGGAAGAGCTGAACAAACAGCGCGAGACTCTCTATGAACAGATGAAGTCTGAACTCAACGAGAAAGTCGCTGGCGTGGCCGAGAAGAAAGAGGTTCCCATGGTCATTGGGTCGTTTGTGGTCAACCGCAATTGCGAAGACCTGACCGACCGGGCTATGGTGGCCGTAAAACAGATGGAGAACCTGTGATGATTCGAAAGGCGATACTACTCGCGGCGGTGGCTCTATTCTTGGTTGGTTGCGAAACAGGCCAGAAGATCACGGTGGCTCGCATCGATACGGCGGAGTTGCTCCAAGCCGATCCTGAGTATCAAGGGATGGCCACCGATTATCTCAAAGCCCAGACGGATGTCAAGAGAGAGTTCATCGAGGGTCTTCAGAAAGCCAAGTCGGCTGCCCAGAAGGATGTGGCCCGGGAGAGTTACCGAGAGTCCCAGCAGAATCTTGATAAGCAGTGGTCGGAAAAGACTCGCGACTTTCTCGAAACTCGCCACTCGGCCATCAAAGACTCGGTGGCTGAGATCTGCGAGGCTAAAACGATCGACCTGGTCTTGATCGACAGTAAATACTATCCCACCGTCGAGTGGGGTGCGGTCGACATTACCCAGGATGTGCAACTGAAGCTGGCCCAATGAGAAACGGTTTTCTGATTTTGTTGGCTTTGCTCGGCTTGGCCGGGTGCGGCGATGCTGACCGGCCTCTAAGAGTGGGGGTTTTGGACACGATTCGAGCTCTAGAAGAGCAGCCCGAAGTGGCCGACTTCAAGCTCGAGTGGACGGAGGACGCCAGTCGGATGATTCTCGAGATGGAGTCCGTTGACCCCAAGTCCGAGCAGTTTCAGGCCCAGTTTCAGAAGAGCGCCGAGCAATGGGAAAAACGAGTCAACCAGTTTCTCGAGTCGACCGTCGACAAAGTTCGCCAGGACGCCGCTGAGGTGGCTCGCCAAAAGGGATTGGACCTGGTGATTCTAAGAACCCCCTACCTTCGGAGTGTTCACTATTTCGACGGTGAGGATATCACCACCGATGTTGTGCTTCATCTGAAGAAATGAGTTTCATTCATCCCGAGGCAGAACTGGCTTCTGACGTCGAAGTCGGCCACGCGAGTGTCATCGAAAGTGGAGCTCGGCTAGGAGCTGGTGTGGTCGTCGGCAGCGGCGCCTTCATTGGAACCGAGGTGATCGTCGGGGAAGGCTCTTTCATCGGCCCCGGCGCTGTTCTTCTCCCCGGTTGTGAGGTGGGTGCTGGCTGCATCATCGGTGCTGGAGCTGTGCTCGGCAGCCGAGGCTACGGATATGTCGAAGATCAAGGGGAGCACGTCCCGATTCCTCAAGTTGGTAAAGTGATCGTGGAATCGGGAGTCCAGATCGGAAGCGGCAGTTGCATCGACCGGGCCACCACCGCCGAAACCAGGGTCGGCCAGGATAGCCGGCTCGGGAGCCTGGTTCAGGTGGCCCACAACGTCGTGATCGGCAGCCGAGTTCAGGTGGGCCCTCATTGCGGCTTGGCCGGGTCCTCCGTGGTCGGCGCGGATTGTCGCTTGGGGGCGATGTCCGGAACCATCGGACATTCGGTGCTCGGCGAGAACTGCGTGCTGGAGCCGGGCTGTGGCTTGACCCGAAGAAAGATTGCGGCGGGGAGCCATCTGCACGGTCATCCCGCTCGCCCAATAGAGGAATGGAAGGCCATTGAAGAAGGCCTTGAAACTCTTCTGGAGTCGCTGTGAGAACGGGTCTTCTCTTCTTTTTTTTGGTGCTTTGCGCGACCGCTTGGGCTCAGGAAGTGACGGTTGGAGGCCAGGTCATTCTTCGGCTCGACTCGGCCGAAGCGGCGGCTTTGGTCGAAAAGCGGATCGAAGCGATGTTAGCTCAGGGGGCTCAGCCTGACAAGATCGTGGCTAAAAAGGACGGCTCAGAATTCTCCGTTTACTGGGGCGAGGTTCGTTTGGTCACGGCTACCCAAGCTCTGGCTCGAGCCAACAAAAGCAGTAGCAAGAGCCTGGCTCTGCAGTGGGCCAAGCGGCTCCACCAGGCGGTAGGGCCTGGCCTTTTGCGGATCGAGCCCGGTAAAGCCGTTTTGCCCGTGGGAGAACAGGTTGCCATTCAATTGGGGGGGCTGGCCACTGGTGAGGTCACGGTGAGCGGAGCTAACGGGTTCATCGATACCCGCGTGGAGAGTAAGACCGTTTTTCTCAAAGGTCGGTCGGCCGGCAAGGGCCAGCTGGTCATCAAGCGGGGTCAGGGGCGGGCCGTGCTACCGTTCCACGTGAAAGATTGGGCTGGCTTCCCTCCTGAGAAGGTCGAACTCAAAGTCACCGGTCAACCCGCTCCCGGGAGGATGGTGGCTGAGGCCGGGCTGCAAAAATTGGTAGCCGAAACCCGGGTCAACCCCGGTTGCCGACTTCAGTTCGATGGAGGGCTGCCGGACGTTCCCTCAGTCCCATCGGGAGACCAGCTCCGTTTCCATCTGCCCATCAAAATTTCGGGAGGAGAGAGTTATTACCCGGTCCAGAGGGCGATCCCGGTGGAGGTGACCTGTCGTGATATCCCTCCCGTCGAGTCCAACCTGTTGTTAGTCAGTAACCGACCTGAGAGGGTGGACCAGGACGGGGTGCTGCTGGAGTATGAGTTTAGCGCCAAAGAGACCTGTCGCTTGATGTATTCTCACCTCAACCAGACCCTGGCCGACCGGAATTTCTGGGTCAATCTTGAGAACCCCGGCGACCAACCGGTGGAAGTTTTGATCGGCTGGACTTACGCTGGACCCAATCGCAACGAAGTGCATACCGGTCATATGGCGGCCATTCGGTTTCTCGATCAGCTGGGCAAGAATGCTGGCTATGCGGTCACGCTCCAACCGGGTCAAAAGTTCGAACTGGCCTATCATTTGATGAACCGACGGGACCTGATTTCGGGTTTCGTCAATCTCCACATTTTGGAGGGGAGGTCACTGAGAGTTGAGGTTCTTTCGGCCCTGGCGCCGAGCTCTAACGACAGCCGCGGAATGGCTCGTCTTGGTGGTCCTTTCAACCCCTTTAAAATTCACCCTCACGGGGTGTTCGCTCAACCCTGGTTTGAGGAGTGGGTGGATTTCACGGTTGGGGACGCACCCGTGCGAGTGCCCTTCGGCAAAAGTCCCTGGTTGATCGACTTCGAGACTGGCCTCCCCAATACTGGCAATTTCGGCGTGCTCTATCGCTACAATTTCGTGGTCAAAAATCCCACTCGCCAGAGTCGCCAGTTTGAGCTGATTTTCCATCCGACCTCAGGGCCGGCGGCTGGGACGTTTCTGGTCGATGGCGAGGTTAAAGAAGCCGGTTTTCGCAAGAAGGATGTGGCCGCCACCATTCATCAGTTTACCGTCCGTCCGGGTCAAGAAAAGACGGTCGAGTTGGTGACGTTTCCCGAAGCCTCGTCGAACTATCCCGCCCATGTAGAGTTAGTCGGTCTGTGAGTCGGTCCCAGGCGACCATAGGTAGCACGGCCGAATGGAGCGGGGTAGGGATTCATACGGGAGGCCAGGCCAGGCTCACTGCCCGGCCGGCTCCGGCTGGCCACGGTCGAGTATTTCGTTGTCCTCAAGGTTCGGTGCGGGCCGGCTGCGCTCAAGTAGTCGATTGCACCCGCTCTACCCGACTGAGAGAGGGGGAAGTTACGGTTTCCACCGTCGAGCATCTGCTGGCAGCCGCCTCCGCTCTGGCCCTCGACAACCTGATCTTTGAGCTTGAAGGGGAAGAGATTCCTATTCTGGACGGCTCCTCCCTCGATTTTGCCAAAAGTTTGGCCGAGGCTGGCAGGCAAGAACAAGAAGAGACCGTTCGTCCGCTGGAACTGAAACGCCCCGTTTGGGTCAGTCAGGGCGACTCTCTGTGTCTAGCCAGGCCTCACCACCAGCTTGAACTAGAATATGTGCTGGACTATCCTTACCCGATGCTGGGATGTCAGAGTGTCGTCTTCGTGCCCGACCAGGATAGCTTTCTGGAACAGCTTGCCCCGGCTCGAACTTTTGCTCTCTGGGAGGAGGTTCAGCCTTTGTTAGAAAGTGGGCTGGCCAAAGGCGGAGACCTCGAGAACGCCCTGGTGGTCTATCAGGATCGGTTTTCGACTCCCCTTAGGATCGCTAACGAGCCGGTGCGCCATAAGTGCCTCGACCTACTCGGTGACCTGGCTTTGTTGGAAAGGCCATTGTTGGCTCGGGTCACCGCTGTTAAGGCGGGCCACCGCCTCCACGTGGCCTTGGCTCAGAAAATTGCTGAGGAGACCGATTATGCTTGACGGGACTGCTATTCAGAAGAAGATTCCTCATCGTTACCCCTTCCTTCTGCTGGACGGAGTGCACGATCAAAGCGAAACTCAGATTACGGGGTTTAAGAACGTCACCGTCAACGAGCCCCATTTTCAGGGCCATTTTCCCAGCGCCCCGGTGATGCCCGGCGTCTTGGTGCTTGAGAGCCTGGTGCAGTTAAGTTGGTTGATGTTTGAACAAGAAGGCGGAGTTTGCCTCTCCCGGATTCGCAAGTTGAGATTTCGTCGTCCCACTGTTCCTGGAGACCGCCTGGAGTTGGCGGTCGAGGTGATCGAAAGGGATGAGAAAGGCGCCCAGCTCAAAGCCCAGGCTAAGGTGGAGGAGCAGATGGCCGTGTCCGCAACTCTATGGGTCGAGTTTAGGAAAACTTACACCGATGAGTAGGTTGAGGGAAGCCAAAGAGGACTCACTCCCAGGTTGGCGAACGACACGGTCAGGCTGATTGCAGATTTTTTTTCAAGCAGTTGCACCTCTGGAGCGCCTGTGATATAAACCAAGAAATCTTTTTGCGATGAGTTTCGGTTGCTTGGGTGGCAGTTGACAAACAGCCGCCCTGTCTGCACGACTTGAGACAGGGTCACCTAAAGCCTCCAAATCGGTTGGGAGGCTCCGGAGCGAAGCTCCGGCTGGCGCGAGCCAGTGGGAAGGAGGCATAGGTCTTGGAACCGGTTAGAGTGGGGGTTGTCGGCATCGGCAACATGGGCGTCCACCACGCCCGGGTATATTCCGAACTGCCCCAGACAGAACTGGTGGGGGTCATCGACATCAACGAGGCTCGTGGAAAGCTTTGCTCTGAGCAATATGGAACCACTTTCTCGAGTGACTACAAGACTTTGTTCGAGAAGCGGGTTCAGGCGGTCAACATCGTCGTTCCGACCAGTCTCCACTTCCCCCTGGCAGTCGATTTTCTTTCCAATCACGTTCACGTTCTGGTTGAGAAGCCGATCACGGTCGACCTCATCCAGGCGAAACGTCTCGTCGACCTTTCCAAAAAGCGTCACTGTATTCTTCAAGTGGGGCATCTAGAGCGCTTCAACCCTGCCGTCCGCAAGCTGAGAGAGGTTTGCGGACGTCCTGTTTATTTAGAGTCTCGTCGCATCAGCTACCCGACCAACCGAAACCTCGATGTTGGCGTCGTTTGGGACCTGATGATCCACGACCTTGATATCTTGATCAATCTGGTCAAGTCACCGGTGGTCGAAATTCACGCTATGGGAGTCTCGGTCTATTCCGACTTTGAAGATGTGGCTCAAGTCCATCTTCTGTTCAAGAATGGGGTGGCGGCCAGCCTTTTGGCCTCACGCATTAGCGGCGAGAAGCAGCGTAGCCTCAAAGTCACCGAAGATACCGGCCGCACTTTGAAACTGGACTTCATCAACCAGACTCTGGCTTCGATGCGTCCCCCGCGCAACGGACGGCCCATCCCCCCCGAGTTTCTAGCCGTCGAGAAAGATGAGCCTTTACGGCTTGAGCTTTCTCATTTCGCCGACTGCGTGGCTAACCATAAGACGCCCATGGTCACCGGTGAAGACGGCAAAAGGGCTCTAGAACTGGCCATGCAAGTTCTGGCACGGATGAAAATGGTCAAGTCGAAGGCTCCTCTGGGAAAAGAACTGATAGCTCTGGCGGGCTAGAGAGGACTGATTTGAATGGCCAAAATCCATCCTTCAGCGGTCGTCAGCCCTAAGGCCCAACTAGGCGAGGGCGTCGAGGTTGGGCCGTTCACTGTCATCGGCGAGAACGTCACCATCGGAGATCACACCAAAATCCATTCCTCGGTGGTGCTCGACGGCTGGACCGAGATCGGGAGCCAGAACGAAATCTACCCTGGTGCTATCATCGGAGTGGCGCCCCAAGACCTCCGTTATGGAGGCGAGCGGGCCTACACTCGGATCGGAGACCGCAACGTCGTCCGAGAGTATGTGACTATTCATAGGGCCACAGAAGAGGAGGGGGTCACCTCCATCGGCGACGACAACCTCATCATGGCCTACAGCCACGTCGCCCATAACTGCATGTTGGGTAACCAAATTATTATTTCTAACTCTGTTGGCCTCTGCGGACACGTCGAAATCGAGGACCAGGCCGTCTTGGGCGGGATGTGTGGCGTCCATCAGTTTGTTCGAATCGGTCGGCTGGCGATGCTGGGGGGTATGGCCAAGGTGAACCACGATGTCCCGCCCTTCGCCATGGTCGATGGCCAACCCGCTCGTATCTTCGGGATGAATATCCGGGGAATGCAGCGCCGAGGTGTTACTAAAGAAGCTCGCCAGGGCCTTAAGAACTGTTATCGGTTGATCTTGCGGTCTGGATTGAATCTTTCCCAGGCCCTCGACGCCATCAAAGCGACGGTGGAGGAGACCGAAGAGACCCGCCATCTGCTGCGCTTTCTCGAGGGTCCTAGTCGGATGGGCGTTTGTATTCGCCAGCCGGCCCATATGAAAAACCGTCAGACCGCTAGGCCGCTCAATGTTAAAGCGGAGGCGGCCGGAGGCTGAGCACCCGGACCATCGCCATCGTGGCGGCCGAGCCGTCGGGCGACCTTCAGGGAGCCGCTCTGGCCCGCGAGCTGCGACGACGAGTCCCCGGTTTACGCCTCCTAGGGGTGGGGGGACAGCATCTGCGGGAGTCCGGCGTTGAGCTTCTCTGCGACTCTTCGGCCTGGGGTACCATCGGGCCCAGTGAGGCTATCTTCAAGGTTGTGGGCATCTTTTTCGCCTATCGAAAGTTTCGCTGGCGACTGGTGCAAGAGCGTCCTGACTTGACGGTGGTCATCGATTCTCCGGCTATCCATATGCGATTGACTCGCTACCTTAAGCCGTTCGGATTGCGAACACTGTACTACTTCCCCCCCTCGGCCTGGTCCACCTCAGGGCGCAGGATGAGAGAGATCCACGACCGGGTGACGGCAGTGGTCACGACCTTCGCCTTCAATTACCGTACCTATTGTGAGAACAATCTACCTGTGGCCCACTACGGCCATCCGATGGTGGACCTGTTCTGGCCGCCCCCTAGCCCCGACCAGGCTCGAAGTCGGCTGAACCTGAAAGAGGGCGTCTACGTAGCTCTGATGCCGGGTAGTCGCACCCAGGAGGTGCGCCTCAATACGCCCATCCTGGTAGAAGCGGCCCGCCAGCTAAAACGGCGTCACCCGGAGCTTCGGTTTTTGCTTCCAAGCGCTAGCCCCAGGGTGGAACCGACCATCACAAGGCTGATAGGAGCTTGCCCGCCCTGGCTGACAGTGGTATCGGGCCGAAGCCGCGACTGTATGGCTGCCTCCCGACTGGTTTTGATGTGCTCGGGGTCCGTCTCGCTGGAGGCGGCGGTGCTGGGGGTTCCGATGGTATTGTTTTACCGCTTCAATGCCTTCGATTACGCTCTGGCCTGGCTTCTGACCCTGGTGGGACTTTTGAAAGTTCGACGGTTTGCTCTTCCCAATCTGGTGTTGGACGAGGACGTCCTGCCTGAACTGTTTCAGAATCAAGTGACGCCGGGCCGTTTGGTTCAAGAGGCGGAACGGCTATTGCCTTCTGGCCCGGAGCGACGACGTCACCTAGAGGGTCTCGAGAGAGTCCGGCTGGCCCTCGGCAAACCCGGGGTTGTCAAAAAGGTGGCCGCCTTCGCCGACGCGATTTCTCAAGGAATGACGACCACCGAAGCTTTGGACTGGGTGGAGCGAGAGTTGTGAACCATCTCATCCTGACCGCCAATTCGCCCGGTGAGGTCGGCTCCTGGGTGCGTTCGACGGTGGCCGAAGTCAAGTCTCTCGACCCTCAAACACGCGTTACGGTGGCTCTGGTGCCGTGTCCCTTTGCGACCGGGGCTGAGGCTCGAGTGGCCAGGGCGATCGAGGGGGTCGACCAGGTCTGGGAGCCTTGGCAGACGATGCGCGGCCTGGTGGGCCTTGAGGCTCTCCCCCGTCTCCAGGAGCCTCGGGGAGTGGTGGGCTATCTGGGGGGCGAGTTGCTTCACGCTCTGGCTTTGGCCCGCCATTTCCGACTTCCTTCGGTGGCTTATTTGATGAGGCCCAGTTGGTTTGGCCGGTTCTTTTCTCGATTAGCTGTAGCCCGCTCTGAGCATGTCGAGAAGGCGGGCCAAGAGGCGCACTGGGTAGGGGACCTGAGGGTTGACGGTGTGGGTCGACTCTTGCCCGAGGTAGAAAAGAGTTCCAGGAAAGTGCTGGCTTTTTTCCCCGGCTCTCGCAAGATCCATCTGCGGGCCACCATGTCGGTCTATCTGCGGGTAGCAGAGCTGTTGCCAGACTGGGATATACTGGTGGCCTTTTCTCCCTTTGTCACTGAAAGCGATGTCCTAGAAGCCATTCACAATCCGATTCCCTTGCCTCTCCCGCGCACCACTGCCGTGTTTCAAGAGGACCGAATGGTGACGCCTGCGGGGCGCGAGCTTCAAGTCACCTGGGGCCGTCCCTACGAGGTGATGGCTCGGTGTGATCTCGCCTTATGTATCCCCGGAACCAACACGGCCGAGTTGGCCTGCGCCAACATACCTTTCGTCGTCACCCTTCACGACGCCGCTGTGGTCGGAGGGGGCGGCCTGTTTGGCCTGGTGGATCGGTTGCCGCTCGGGCCTTTCTTGCACTGGCTTCGTCGCCGCAAGTTGGCTCGGCTTCGTTTCTCAGCCTATCCCAATCAGTTGGCCCAAGAGATGATCGCTCCTGAGATTTTAGTCGGCGGCGATTTGGGTAACCTGTTAGAAACCGTCCGGCGATTCGGGGCTGATGCTGACCTTCGTGGTCAGGTTGGGCAGCGGTTGCGGCAGGCGATGGGGCCTGCCGGCGCGGCCCGGGCGCTGGCGGAGATGTTGATAGAGACCTGTGGAACAGCTTAGACAGTTTATATTTCGATGGCGGGGAGGCCTGACAGCGGTGCTGGCCGTGACCGTTTTGATGGTGGCCCGACCTTCGACCGGTTCTTTGATGGCCGGAATGTTGATGGCCGTAGCGGGCGAGTCGATTCGGCTATGGGCCATCGGCTTCGCTGGGGAGCCCACTAGAAAGCAAGATCTCGACGCTCCCGTCCTGATCACTTCCGGCCCCTATTCGTTGACTCGCAATCCGCTTTACCTCGGAAATCTCCTCAATGGGATGGCTGTGGCCGTGGCGGCCGTGGGGAACCATTCGGCCGCCAACGGGCTGCTTCTGGTGGCGGTGGTGGCTTGCGGCCTCGGATTTGTTTATGGTAGCATCATCCCGCTGGAAGAGCAGTTCCTCGAGGAACAGTTCGGTCAGCTATACCGAGACTATAAAGCCGAGGTTGCCGCTCTGATACCGAGCAATCTCGCGCTCCGGCCAGGACAGGGTAGCTTTCGCCTCCGGCGCGCCTTAACCTACGAGCGGTCCTCCCTGATGTGGTGGACCCTCATCTGGGGCTTCTTGAGCTTTCAGGTCGGTCCCGTGTAAGGAGAGTTAGGCTTGAGTCGAAAACGACCAAAAATGGCGGGAGGGAAGCGGCTTCCCAACCCGCCCAGCCCTAAAGCAAAAGAGCTCAAGAAGAAGAAGCAGGAGAGCCATCTCTCCGAGGAAGAGAAACATCTTCGTCTTCAGCGGATCATTGCTAGTGTAGGCTTCGGGTTCTGCGGCGCTTTAGTGGGCTTTCTGACGGGGGCTAATCAGCTCGCTCCCTTGCCCGCCGAACTAGGTTCTTTAGCCAGTCTTAACTGGACCGCCGCCGAGGTGGGCCTCAAGTCTCTGAATTGGGGGCTGGGCCTACAAGGTTTGGCCTTAGGGGCATCGGTGGGGAGTAGCGTCGGATTTTCTGTCTTATTGACGCCTTTGGTGATGCTGGGCTCCTGGCTTTGTGGCGGAGCCCTTCTATGGCTTGGCCTGAAATTCACCGGCAGCCTTTTGGTGGCAGCGGTCGGGTGGTTGGTCGGATTCGTCCCCTTTCTGGTCAAAGAGCTCCAGAAGGGGTGAAACCGCTCACCCTCCTCTACACCAACGACCTCCACGGTGCCAGCCAGCCGCTTGAGCGGCTGGAATCCTATCGCTCTCTCCAAGCTCTCAAGCTTGACGCTGGTGACGCTATCAAAGGCTCCAACACAGCCTTTCGGCGCCACGAGCCTAATCTGATGCGGATGGCTCGCCTAGGATATCACGCCCAGACCATGGGAAATCGCGAGTTTCATTACCTCCGAAGGGTGATGCGGTGGCGAGCCGAGGAACGACGGTTTCCTTTGTTGGCGGCCAATCTGGTCGACCTTCGGGGGGCTTCTCAGGGATTGTTCCAGACCCACCTGGTGACAGAGGTGGACGGCATCCGGGTGGCGGTGATAGGGGCCACGGTAGTGCAATACCCGGTGGGGTCGCCTTGGGAGACGGTGACCGGCTTTCGTTTTCTCGACCCGGCCACTTGTCTACCCCCCCTGGTCAAACGCCTGCGCTCGGGGGTTGACGCGGTTCTTTTTTTGTCTCATCTGGGCTTGGAGCAGGATCGCCTTCTAGCGGCCGAGTTGGAGGTGGATTTGATTCTGGGGGGGCATAGCCACGATCTCTTGCGAGAGCCGGAGAAAGTGGGCTCAACCTGGATTGTCCAGGGGGGGAGTCACGGCCGCTACCTGGGTTTGATCAGGTTGGTCAATCACCAACTCGACTATGAATTGATCGCTTGCCGGGAGGCTTCATGAGCCGTCTTTTGATGGTCAGTAACGGAGCCGGCGAAGACGCCATCGCTATGCGGGTGGCCGCCCATCTCGAAGGATATAGCCTCCACGCTCTCCCGGTGGTCGGTCACGGGAGCGCCTATCGTGAACCCGTGGTGGTCGTCGGACCCCGTCGACGCTTTTCTAGTCAAGGCTTGATTCTCGAGTCTCTGGGCCGCTTGCTCCAGGATCTAAGGGAGGGTCTGGTGCTCCATCATCTCCGTCAGCTCTGGTTTCTGCGCCAACAGCGCGACCGCTACCGTCTCTTTGTGGCGGTGGGTGACCTTTTCCCCGTGATCCTCTTAGGCCTAGCCGGACTGAAGCCGGTGGTCTTTATCGGCACCGCCAAGTCGGTTTATCATCACGCCTATTCCTGGTTGGAGCTTCGCCTTTTACGTTTCTGGACTCAACTATGCTTGACTCGCGACGAGCCGACTGCCGAACAGCTTCGGCGAGCCGAACTGGCGGCGCGATGGGTGGGTAACGCCATGATGGACGAGTTGGTCATGGCCGGAGTGGAGCTGCCCGGCGATCCCGAGCTTCCCGGCCTGACCCTTTTTCCCGGTAGTCGAGAGCCAGCCTATCGGGATTTTGCCTTCCAGGTTCAAGTCGTTGAGGAGCTTTTCGCAGCCGGATTCGCGGTTCAGGCGATGGTCGCCCTGGCCCCCGCCATCGATCCCGAGAGATTAGCTCAGAGCTGCCCCCGCTACCGATTTCGCCTTACTGAAGGGCCTGTGGTCGGTTCTCTCGAGCGAGAAGGTCGGCCTCCGATCCTTTTTTGTCGCGGCATTCTGGGCGATCTCTTGGAGCGCTCTGAGGTGGCTTTCGGTCAGGCCGGTACGGCCAACGAGCAAGCGGCCGGGGCGGGAGTTCCGGTGGTCGCTTGTGAGCCGGGCGGCGAGACCGGTTTGGGATGGTATCGCAGCCGGCAGAAGGGCCTGCTCGGCGAAGCTTTGCGGGTGGTCAAGCCGGCTGATGCCGCAGCCGAATTAAGAGAACTCTATCGAAACTCTATCGAACGAAAGCGACGAGGTGAAATCGGGCGAGAGCGGATGGGGCCCCCGGGAGGTGCGGCCCGGATGGCCGCCGAGCTGGAACGATTGCTGAAGTCGTGAGGCTCCTGTCCTTTCTCGGCTACCTTGTAGTCGGCTGGTGCGCTTGTTGGCTTTCAGTAGGTTTGGCGGCGGGCCGGCCTCTTTTGCTTCTTCAACCGGGTCAAGCCAGTTCCGGTCAGCGTTCCGTGTATCTGGCTCTCCTGTTCGTGATGTTAGGGGGGATGACGCTCTGGCGCTGGCAAGTGGCGGGACCAAAATGGCTGCGTTGGGACAAGGTGGGCTGGTTAGGAAAGGGGTTGGCCCTGGGGTTGGCCGGGGCCGTGATTTTGCGACTGGTGCTCTACGGTCTCGGCAGTTACCAACTCGCCTCTGTCTCGTCCTGGATAGTGGTGCGCTCGCTCGCTCTGGCGCTGGGGTTAGCGGCGGTCGAGGAATTCGTTTTCCGAGGATACCTGTTTGGAGTGGCTCGTGAGCAGATCGGGCGTTGGACCGCTTCGATAGGAGTCAGCGGGGTTTTTGCCATCGTCCACCTGTTTCGGCCAGGCGAGTCGCTTTTCAAGCTCGGCTATGGGTTGGGTCTCTTACTGACAGGGTTGGTGCTGGCCTTCGTGGTCGAAAAGCCCCGCCGTCTTTGGCCCGCCATCGGGCTCCACGCGGGTTGGGTCGCTCCCGTTCTGGCCGAAGGCCAAGCCGTGACGCCAAGCTGGTGGGCAGGCCTTCAGGGGGAACCGGTGGCCGGAGTGTTAGGCTGGCTCGTGCTGGGGGGTCTGGTCCCCCTGATCGGCAAGCTTTTCCCGACCCAGACGGAGCAAGATTCGGTCCCGAGCCGCCTGTGACCGCATAGCCTGCTTGAGGGGAACTGGGGGGTCTCCAAGATACTGGCCCGGTGCCTCTATGGGGTGGTTGGCGCGGGAGCGACCTCCCAGTTGAACCATCGAAGTCAGCTGGGTTTGTCTACCCACGCTGGCCTGCCCCCCCAGCACCACATAGTCCCCCAGGTGAGAGCCCTGTTCTGCCAATGTTTTCGAGACCAGCAGGCAACCTCGTCCCAGGTGAACTCCCCGACCAAGGCTGACCAGATTGTCGATTTTGCTACCCTGCCCGACGTGGCACGCCGGGCCGATCTGAGAGTTGGCGCCGATATCGACTCGGTCGTCGAGACGCGTCCCCTGGCCCAGGCTACAACGGGATTCGAGAAGGCAGTGCTGGCCGACTCTCACCTCGGGGCCTAGATGGACTTGGGCGCGAACGAAGCTACCCTGTCCGATTCGACTGCCAGGCCCGATGCTGACCAAAGCTTCCAACTCAACCCCTCCTTCGAGGACGACTCCTTTCGCGACTTGGCAAAACGGTCCGACCGAAGCGCTCGGATCGATAACGGCCTTGGGGTCGACTTGAGCTGTGGGATGGATGCCGGCTGGCTTTCGAAGACGGGGATGAAACCGGTTGAGGATCAAAGCAAAGGCGACACGAGGCTTCTTGACCAGGACAACGGGCTTCGATAGACCCTCTGAGGAGCTGGCCAAGACCGCTCCCGCTAGACTGGCGTTGACGGCTGCCGTCAAACGGCTTGACTCCAAGAAAGTGAGGTCTTGGGGTCCGGCCTGTTGCCAACTGGTGACCCCGCCGAGTTCCAGCTCGGGAGGACCGTGGAGTTCTCCACCTACCAGGGCGGCCACCTCGTCTAAACGTAAGGACACAGTCGGCCGTTCGGGAGGGGAGGTCTGGCCCCTGCCAGTATTGTGGTCCGTGAGCCTTTTGGAGGTCCAGCAGCTGAGGGTCGAGTTTGGCCCCGTCGCAGTCGTGACGGAGGTCAGTTTTTCCGTGGCTCGCGGGGAGACCGTAGCTTTAGTGGGGGAGTCTGGTTCCGGCAAGACCGTCACCTCGCTGGCCATTATGGGGTTGCTTGAAGAACCTGGAAGGGTCGACGCCGGTTCTATCTGGTTTGATGGGCAAAACCTCGAACAACTCGACGAGAGGCAGAGACGAACTCTGCGTGGTGACCGGATGGCGATGGTCTTTCAAGACCCTATGACCAGTCTCAACCCGGTGATGAGAGTCGGTGACCAGGTGGCCGAGGGCCTTCGGATTCATCGCGACTGGACGGGTCAAAAGGTTCGCCGTCGCGTGGTGGAGCTGCTTGGCGAGGTCGGACTGGCCCAGCCTGAGGATCTCTTGGGTGCCTACCCTCACCAGTTGTCTGGGGGGATGCGACAGCGGGTGGTCATCGCCATGGCTCTTGCCTGCGAGCCGGACCTTCTGATAGCCGATGAGCCCACCACGGCCCTCGATGTTACTGTCCAGGCCCGAATTCTGGAGTTGTTTGCTGGTCTCCAAAGCAGCCGGAAGATGGGGTTGTTGATGGTCACTCATGATATGGGGGTGGTGGCCAACGTCGCCGACCGAGTGGTGGTGATGTATGGTGGCTGCGTGGTCGAAACGGGACCCACCAACGAGCTGTTCGGGCAACCTCGTCATCCCTACACCCAGGGCCTGTTAGCTTCCGTTCCCAAACTGGAAGGCGACGGGGACCGTCTGACTCCTATCGAAGGGAGCCCGCCCACCCCCGATCAGCGTGGTCCAGGTTGCCCCTTCGAGCCTCGCTGTGGTCTAGCCAGAGAGGAGTGTCTAGGGGGTCTACCCCCCCTGGTCAGAACAGGGGCGGGGTCAACTCGCTGCCTTTTCCCTGAGGAGGTGGGTCTTGAAGCCTCTGCTCCAGGTTGAGGGTCTCACAGTGGAATTCGGAAATCGACCGCTATGGGGTCGGGCCCATCGAGTCAAGGCTGTCGATGGCGTGGATTTCGAGCTCGCCCGGGGGGAGACTTTAGGTCTGGTGGGGGAGTCCGGTAGTGGCAAGAGCACCCTGGCCCGAGCCGTGGTAAGGTTGATTTCGGCAACCGGTTCGGTTCGCTACCAGGGGGCCGAGGTGCTCGATTTGAAAAGGTCGGAGTTAAGTCGGTTTCGGCGCCGAGTGCAGTTTGTTTTCCAGGATCCTTTCTCGAGTCTGAATCCACGTCATAGAGTGGGCTCCATTGTAGCTGAGCCACTCCTTATCCACGGTCTGTGTGACCGAACCGCGGCCCAGCGCAAAGTTGAGGAGCTGTTCGAACGGGTTGGACTTTCGCCCTCGATGACCGACCGTTATCCCCATCAGTTTTCAGGGGGCCAGCGTCAGCGGATCGGCATCGCCCGAGCCCTGGCCACCGAGCCTGAGCTCTTGATCTGTGATGAGCCGGTTTCGGCCCTCGATGTTTCGATTCAAGCCCAGATTCTGAATTTGCTCCAGGACCTCTGCTCTCAGATGGGTCTTTCGATGCTCTTTATTTCCCACGATCTGGCCGTGGTTCGTCAGGTGTGCGATCGAGTGGCGGTGATGTTTTTGGGACGCCTGGTTGAGGTGGGAACGGCCCGGCAGATCTGTTCCGCTCCTCGTCATCCTTACACCCAGGCTCTGGTGGCGTCGGCTCCCCGACTGGACCGTAAAGTTTCCCCTCCCCCCAGCGAGGGAGAGGTCACCCGTCAGGGCTCGGGGTGCTTGTTCGCACCTCGTTGTCCGAAGGCAGAACCGTTCTGTCGGAAAGAAATTCCAGTCCTGGCGGAGAAATCGAAAGGGAACCTGGTTGCCTGTCACCGGGTGGGGGAAGAAAGTTGAGGTTTTATATGCGCCAACTCTTGGTGGCCATTTTGGGGATCGTCCTGTTGGTTGGGGTGGCCGGGGCTGCCCCAGAAAAGTCCCTACTGCGGGTCGATGAGCGGTTCCGAGACGCCCCTGGCAAGGACCGCTACCCTCAGGCCAAAGCGTTGGTCTTGATCGACCATATCGAATTCGAGCTCGAGCCCGACGGGTCTACCCTTTTCCGAGAGCACGACGTGATCAAAGTGCTCGACCAGAAAGGGATCGCCGAGCACGACCAACTCAACCGGATCTATCACGCCAAAAGCGAGCAAGTCGAGGTGGTGGAGCTTCGGACCATCAGTCCCCAAGGAGTGGTGACTGAGGTGCCCAAGGAATCGATCTTAGACCAACCGGTGGCAAGTAGCTCGGAGCTATATCAGGACTATCGGCGGCTCAAAGTGAGTTTTCCGGAACTCAAAGAAGGGTGGCTGGTGGAATTTCGGCTGGTGACTCGCAGAAAGCCCCGCCCGGGTGGTGCCTGGTGGGCCACCACTTACGTCCAGAATCCCGATCCCATCCTTTGGTCGACTTTCACCGTCCGTCTACCGCAGGGCACCAAAATGAATTGGGCTACCCCGGGGCTGGGTCGAATGACGCCCAAGACTAGCCAGGAGGGGGAGCGGGATATCTATTTTTGGGAGGTCAAAAACCAGACAGCCTTGGAGCCGGAACCGGCCATGCCGGGGGTGCTGGGGCTGCTCAATCGGATCGAGATCTCTTCTTTTGAAAGTTGGTCTGAGGTCGGTAGCTGGTTGGACCAGGGCTGGTCCGCTTCCACCCAGCCCGGTCAACGGGTCTCTCTGAAAACGGCTGGCCTCTTGCCTACCGCCGCCACTTCAGCAGCCAAAGTGGATGCCATTTTGGAGTGGCTCGAGAAAGAGAAGGAGCCGGTCGCTTTCTTGACCGACGACTTCTTCCCCCG
>CAYRFU010000027.1:0-31216 GCA_964423525.1 uncultured Burkholderiales bacterium
TTGGGGGCGGCTTCGGTTCCAAGCTGGGTCCCACCGCCGAGGTCTTCGCCGCTATCGACCTGGCCAAAGAAGCGGGCGCTCCGGTGATGGTCTGTTACGACCGGCCCGAGGAGATGACCAACGGCGGCTACCGTCCCCCCGTGGACCTGGAACTGGCCCTGGCCTCCGATCAGGCTGGCCAATGGCGCGGGCTGAAAGCCGATGCTTACAACGACTCTGGCAACGCTGTCAGTGCCGTAACCACCTTCCAGATGGGGAATATCTATACCAAAGGGAAACTGCCGCGCAAGCTGACCGACTTCGATGTCGTCACTCACGTGGCCCCGGGCAAACCGTTCCGGGGCCCAGGGGCCCCCATCGGTTGCTTCGGCTTGGAAGGGGCCATCGATCAGCTGGCTCACGACCTGGGCCGAGACCCGATAGCCCTGCGCCGAAGTTGGGACGACGACCCCGTGCGAGGCCAGGTTTTCGACTGGGTCGAAGCTTTGCCGGTTTGGCGAGACCGCGGTCCGGTAGCCAGTCAGACTGGTCGTTACCGCCGAGGAGTCGGGGTCGCTCTAGCCTGCTGGAGCTACTTCTACGATCCCCTGGCCGAGGTCCAGGTGACCATCGACGAAGAGGGGGTCACGGTGGCCACCGCCTCCCAAGACATGGGCAACGGCACCTATACCTTGCTCGCCCAAGCGGCTGCCGAAGTGCTCGGTCTCTCTCCCCTCGATATTCGCGTGCAGTTGGGAAACTCGTCGGCGGTCCCCGGCCCTACGGCCGGCGGAAGTCGCTCGGCCAACTCTCTCTATCAACCGACTCGGGTGGCCTGTAAGAAGGTGATCGAGGCCTTTCGCTCGGCCGTCAAAATCCGTTGGCAAAACATGCCCATCAAAGACGTGCCGGGCGGTCTTGAGATCGACAACGAACTCCACTCTTGGGACCGTCTGGTCGGGGAGGTCGGGGCTCAAAAAGGTCACGAGAAGCGGGGCACGGACCGTTGCCTGGAAGAGATCGCTCAATACGTCCTCCGTTGGCTGGGGATGGATATCGTCATCGGACAGGGAGCCTCGACCGGCGCCTACGTGACCGAGCTAGAAGTTGACACCTGGCTCGGTAAAGTCAAGCCGCTCGGCGTCTGGGGAGTGATGGGAGTGGGCAAGGTGTTCGTTCCGGCCCTGGCGCGCAGTCAATGCTACGGCGGGGTGATTCAGGGACTGGGATACGCCCTCTACGAAGAGAAGTTCCTCGACCCGGCAACGGGGCTGGTTCTGACCGCCAATCTGGAGGATTATCGAGTGCCAGGCCTGGGAGACACCCCGCCCATCACCATAGACTTCCTGGAAGACGGTTTCAAGCAAGCCCGAGGAGGCGGGGTAGGCCTGGGCGAGATCTGCACCCTGCCCATGGCCGCTTCCGTAGCCAACGCCATTTTTCACGCCACGGGATGGCGTCCTCGCCACCTCCCGGTGCTACCGCAAAGACTTTTGGAGGCTCTTCAATGATCCATCTTGCCACCTCTTTAGAGCAAGCTCAGGAATGGGAAGGAGAGTATCGGCTCGGCGGCACTGATGTTCAGGCCCGCCGCCGTTACCGGGTCAGCAAGGGCCCGATCGTCGACCTGAGCCGAATTCCCAAGCTCGACCAGATTCGCTGGAGCAAAACCAAAGTGACCGTGGGAGCGGGGGTCAAACTGGCTCAAATCGCGGCCGACCCCAAGATTCGGGACCACTATCCGGGATTTTGCCTGGCAGCCGGGTCTTTGGCCACGCCTCAGGTCCGGACCATGGCCTCGCTGGCAGGCTCTCTGCTGCAGCGCACTCGCTGTCCCTATTTCCGTCATCCTGAAACCAGCTGTTACAAAAAGGGTGGAGACCAATGCCCGGCCCGCCAGGGAGAGCACCGCTTTGGCGTCTGCTTCGACCTGGGTCCCTGCGTCCATCCTCACCCCTCTACCTTGGCCATGGTTTTACTGGCCTACGAGGCGAGGGTTAAAATTCACGGCTCACGCAAATCCCGGCCGGTTGAGGAGCTTTACGGAGATGGCTCGGACCCTTCTCGAGACCATCATCTGGAGAAAGGGGAGATTCTCACGGCCGTCATCTTGGACGCCTTTTGGCCCGACGAGCACGCTGCCTATTTTCGGGCTATTTCCCGGGCCCGTGCCGAGTGGCCTCTGGTGGAAGCCGCGGTGAGATTTACCCTTCAAGATACCGTTATCGAGAAAGCTGCGGTGACTCTGGGGGGGGTGGCTCCCATCCCTCTGCGGATGACTCAGGTCGAGCAAGCCCTGGTTGGGCAGCCGGCCACCCCGGAGACCTTCGAAGCAGCCTCCAAGCTAGCCATCGAAGACGCCTCTCCCCTCCCTCAAACGAACTACAAGCTCACCCTGATTGAGGCCACTCTCAGGGAGACCATGCGGAGGGCCAAAGAGAGAATCTGGCAAGGCGAGGGTTAACACCCAGAGGCGCCGGCCATTTTCGTCCCGACGAGTGACCCTTCGCCAAGCCTCCTCGCCAACCGTAAGGTCTAGATCAGGCGCCCGCTTTAGCCTTATCGCAGGAGGTCAAATCAATGACAGCAATAGTAAACCGCATAGCGTCCACGTTCAGCAGTATTTTTTCAGAAGACAGCAGTCCTACCGAAACGGAAACACCAACGACCCCACTAGCACGGGACGTGGTGGAACTCTCACCAGAAACCGGTTTACCGGAACAAGCTGCAGACCAGGTTAACGCTGTTAACGCTCTCCTGCGGGCTTTTGACTCGGAAGAGGAACCAGGGCCGAATGGACCACAAGAACGTCCCGAGCAACAGGGCTTCTGGAGCTCTCTAGGCGAGGGGATCGATAAAACCTTCGACAAAGACTGGGGGAACACCCGGGTCGAGAGGGCATTAAGCGACCTCGGAAGAGGCGTCAAAGACGCCGCAGGCTCGCTGTTCGGAGGACGTGAGGAGGGCGAGAAAAAATCCGGTAGAGAAGAGACTTCTGAAGAAAAAGCGATCCAAGAACCGCCGAACGACGGGAACCGAGAGGAGTCGACCGAAAAGCCGGACAAACCTGACAGTAGCGACCCCTCAGGGGGTAAAAATGATGGTGGTGAGAAATAGGAGTGAGCATAGACGGACACTGGTTCAATTCTACCAGAGGATAGAATCCACCAGCACCAGAAGCAAAGAAGATGGGTGTAGTGGGGTCAACAGGAGAGTGATCCAATGGGCATGAGAGATCCCGAGTCTACCGACTCGCTTCCCCAGGAGACCCTGGACCGCATTTCCTCTTTGGCCATTTCCACGGGTCCCAAACAGGCTTGTTTACTGGTGCTGGCTGGCCCCAACAAAGGGGCTGTCTTGAGACTCTGCCCGGGCATCAACCTGCTGGGACGGGCCGCAGGTCAAGTTCATATCGTGGTCACCGGCAACGGCGTGAGTCGAATCCACGCCCGTGTGGAACTGTTTCCCTCGGGCGAAATCGGTCTTTACGACATGAATTCCACCAACGGATGCTTCGTCAACGGCTACCGAGTGGAGGCGGCTTCCCTTTCTGATGGCGATACCATCCGATTGGGAGGCGAAGCGGTGCTCAAACTAGAGTTTCGAGACCCGGCTGTGCAGGAGCTGATCCACGATCTTTATTTGGGAGCCACCACCGACACCCTGACCGCCCTCACCAACCGTCGAGCTTTTCTTGAACGAGTCACCCAAGAGATCGCAGCCAGCCGTCGCCACCGAATCCCCAACTGTGTGGCCATGCTCGACATCGACTATTTCAAAACGGTCAACGACAGCTACGGTCATCCCGCCGGCGACGCGGTCCTTCGCGGCGTGGCGCGAGTGCTGAAAGAAGGAGTTAGAACCGAAGACCTGGTGGCTCGCTATGGGGGCGAGGAGTTCGCCATCTTGATCCGCCAGGCGCCGGTGAAGGGGGCCGTCATCATGCTGGAAAGATTGCGTCGAGCAGTAGCGGCTACCAGGATCAATGCGCCCACTCCTGAGGGCGTTGTGCCTTTGTCTGTGACCATCAGTATCGGTGTCGCTAACCTCAACTCTGCCCACAGCGCCGAGGCGGCTGTCGGCATGGCCGATGTGGCTCTCTACAACGCCAAAAACGAGGGCCGAGACCGGGTCTGTATTCTCGACGATGAAGAGACCATCACCGACCCCCACAGCAAGTGAGGCAGGGAGGAAAATCCGACCCAACCTAGCGGGAAAGGCGGGCCCGGTGGAAAAGCCGTGCCCGCCATGAATAGACTGCTCTTTTGGCTCCTTCTCATCCCTGTAGTGGGATGGGCCCAAGCCGGGTCTGAAGCCGAGCCCCACTCCTCCATAGGCCCGCTCTCTCACTGGATCAGTAACGGCCGCTGGGCCGTGAACGTCGAGCGTGTCACGCCCCTACCCGACCTCTCTTCCTATCATCGCCTCGATTGGAGGAACTTACCAGAGCAGCATCTCTCCCGAGTAGACCGATTGACTTATCGACGGGGTGGCCAGGCGGTCTTACTAGAGTTCCGCCTCAAGAACACGACGGCGGCGCCGGCCACCATCGGGTTTGAAACCCCAACCTGGACCATCCGGTGCGATGATGGACAGGAAGTCCTCCTGAAGGGAGTGGAGCGACTGCCCAAACAAGCTTTGCTGAACCCCGGAGCCGGGGGAAGCGGTTACCTGGGATTTTTCCTCCCCGTCGGCGCCCAGGCCAAAGGTCTTCAAATTCGCCCTCTTTCGGTCCCCAAGGGAGGAGAACCGATGGTCTTTAGTCTGCCGCCAGCCCCTTAAGGTGAGACACGTGAAAGCCCGCTCCTAAGGCGGCTATCAAGGCCACAAAGCTGACCCCGATCTCAAGCGCCAAAGGAGTCATATCGTTGGCTGTAGGGATCAAGGTGACCAGGTCGACCGCCACCGCAAAAACTAGCAGCCCGAAAACAGTACTGAGCCCAGTGAGGCCCAAACGAGACCCCAACCAGCCGCTGACGCCAGCCGCAAGCGCTGTCCACCCCGCTAGCCACATCAGAAGGAGGAGCCCGATGGTGGGCTTTTCCAGCAAGAAAGGGAAGGCCAAAAAGATCGGACCGAGGACACCAAACAGGAGGCCAAGACCGCGACTCTTACGACGAGCTACCCTGCCAGTCCCTGGCGAGCTGTAACGGACCGAATCTGGTAATTCCCCAAAGGCAGCGGCCAAACCCAGCAAAGGCCTCCCTAAGCCCTTAGCCTCTTCCGGTCCGTAACCCGATTCGACTTCCATTGGCCGGCGCACCACTCCGTTATCGACCTCGAAGTGACTACGGCCGTAGAGCCAGCACAGCAAAGCCTGACGTCTCTCTGGAGTCAGATAGCGATTCAGGGCTTCAGAACTGTCGGCCTCGACCCAGAAGGCGTCATCGAAATCTACGTCGCCGGTCTCGAGTTCGTTCTGGCCCGACAGCCGGTCAAGACCGGTCGTCAAGCCCTCGTGACGCAGGCAGAATCCGGTCGGCGCTCCTGGCAGCCGAACTTCCGCCTCGAGCACATCTCGGGCCGAGCGGCCAAACCCCGTTCTTCTAATCCTTATCTCGACCGGGACGCCGTTGGGTCTTGACCAGAGTCGGGCCGTCCCCCCCGTAGCCTCGAAACTCCACTCCCACTCTTCTGACAAGCTGTGAACCAGACTCTTCACCCTGTAGAACGACCGCAGGAGAAGAGGCGAAGGTTTGCTTTCTTGTCAACCCTCGAACCCTGGGCACAATCAAGCCATGGGTTACGAAAAACTGCGGGCCTTACTGGAGACCAATTTTCACTTTCTCTTGGTGGCCCTGAAGGACCAGGCCAGCGATCAGAAAGCGAACGCGAGGACGACCCGAAAAATGGGTCAGGAATTGGCCATACTAGCGAAGGCTGTCCACAAGGTGGAGGCTACAGCTTACGAGTTAGCCGACAGAATGGACCATCAAGAATTGAGGAGTCTCGAAATGGGCGGGAAAGTCCTAGAAATTCTTGACCACCTCCAGAATGAAGGCCTGGGGAAGGCAAGTCTGAGGAAAGAAATCGAGTCACGACTCGACCAGGAGGCGTCTTAGATGGCGGCCCGGTCAGCCGGGGGTTTTCCCAAAAAATCGCTGAGACTCGCCCCCCAGGCTCCGATGTCTCCGGCCCCAAGAGTGACCACCACATCGCCTTCTCGGCACTCCTCGACCAGGGTGCGAATCATATCGGCCTTGCCCGGGGTATAAAGAACCCGTTTGGGCTGACCGTGCTGCTTGATCAACTCCACGATATTCTCGGCCCGGGCCCCCACGATGGGCACTTCGCCCGCCGAGTAGATATCGGTGACCAAAACGATGTCGGCATCCTCGAACGACACCGCGAACTCGTTAGCCAGAAACTTGGTGCGAGTGTAGCGATGGGGCTGAAAGACCCCGATCACCCGGTTGGGACGGGCGGCCCGGGCGGCGTGGAGAGCAGCCTGAATCTTCTGGGGATTGTGAGCGTAATCGTCCACGATGGTGACCCCGCCAAACTGGCCCAGAATCTGAAAACGTCGCTGCACACCCTCGAATCGCTCTAGAGCGGCTTTAATCACCGCGAAGTCGAGCTTGAGAAACAGGCCGACAGCCACCGAAGCAAGAGCGTTCTGAATATTGTGGCGACCGGGAACCCCCAGCCTCAGGGTGCCAAGAGGCTGACCTCGGTAGACCACCTGACAGCTGGAGCCAAAGCCCTGGAGCTTAATGTCGCGGCAAGTGAGGTCAGCCGGATGGTCGAGGGCGTAGGTCAGCTTAGGACGGGTGACCCCTCGTGCCACTTTGCGAACCCGGTCGTTGTCCAGACAGAGAATCAAGGTTCCGTCGTGAGGGACCCGGTTCATGAAGCCTTCGAACATCTCTTCAATCTTGGTCATGGTCAGATCGTAGTCGAAGTTCAGGGCGGCGAAAGGAGGAGCGGAAAGGTTCACATCGGAGTCGATGTTGGTGATCACGGCCACCTTGGGATCGAGATCCAGAAAAGAGGCGTCGGATTCGTCGGCCTCGGCCACCAGATGCTCGCCACAACCAAGCTTAGCGTTGGAACCGATATCGTTCACTTCCCCACCGATGATAACGGTGGGGCGAAGACCATTGGATTCGAGCACACAAGCCACCATAGAGGTGGTGGTGGTCTTACCGTGGGTTCCAGCCACGGCCACCCCATAACGTTGGCGCATCAGAAAGCCTAGCATCTCGCTACGGCCGTAGACCGGGAGATTGCGGCGACGAGCCTCTATCAGCTCAGGGTTGGCAGCCGGGATAGCCGAGGAAAGAACGACGATGTCGGCCTCGGCTACGTGGCTCGCCTCGTGGCCCTCGTAGATGGTAGCACCGAGCAACTCGAGTCCGCTAGTGATGTTGGAGCGCTTCAGGTCCGAGCCCGAAACCCGCCAATTCGTCTCTAGCAAGACACGAGCGATCCCGCTCATCCCGATCCCGCCGATGCCTACGAAGTGGACATGCTGGCCTTCTCTCATTTTATCGTCCTCCCGGTCCTGGCTAAGCTTTCACAGATATGAGCTATCCGAGTTACCGCTTCGGGCTGACCGAGTTGTCGGCTAGCCTGAGCCATTTTCACTAAAGTCTGAGGCTCTTCAAAGAGCCGCTCAACCCACTGGCCAAGTTTTTCCTCGATGTCGCTATCCTCGACCACAACTCCCGCTCCGGCCTCATTCATGGCCTCGGCGTTCTTCTTTTGATGGCCCTCGGCAAAGGGGTAGGGCACCAAGAGTGCCGGCAAACCCAAGCAGGTGAGTTCGGCGA
Organism: uncultured Burkholderiales bacterium; assembly: GCA_964423525.1. GTDB lineage: Bacteria > Vulcanimicrobiota > Xenobia > Xenobiales > JADMJV01 > CAYRFU01. The sequence goes on from CAYRFU010000027.1 coordinate 7,752, forward strand.
TGGTGGTGGCCCCGGCTCGCGAAACGACCAGGTCGGCACTGGTGTAGGCTACGCCGATATCGTCGAGATAGTCAAGGGCTCGATAGTGTAATTTCTGACCCTTCACCAGGGGTAAAGCTTTCTGTTTGATCGCTTCGTGTTCTCTCCGACCCGTCAGGTGGAGAACCGTCCAGTCCCGGTCCTGCCAGGCAGAAAGCGACTTCAGCACGGCCCGATTGAGACTGGCGGCACCTTGACTGGCCCCAGTCACAAGAAGGGTCAGGCGCTCACAGTCCAACCCGAGCTGGCCGCGAGCTTCCCTCTTGTCTCTTCCCAATAATGCCGGGCGAACGGGATTGCCGGTCACGGTCACTTTGCGTCCCGTCAGCATCGATTCAGACTGGGGAAAACTCAAGCACACCTGGTCGGCCCACTTGGATAAAAACCGAGTAGCTTTGCCAGGGACAGCATTCTGCTCGAGCAACACGATCGGCACCCTCAGAAGAGCGGCCGCCAAAACGGCTGGAGCGCTGACGTAGCCCCCAGTGCCCACCACTAGGTCGGGACGATAACTGGTCAGAAGACTGACGCTCTGGACGATGCCGCAAAAGGTTGCGGCCAGAGCCCTCAGGAACTCCAACGGTTGACGAGAAAGCCCGCGAGAGCACACGAAATGGATGGGATAACCGTGGTCAGGAACAACTCGAGCCTCGACGCCGCGACGCGAACCGACGAAGAGCACCTCACTACCCTCGGACCGCAACTGCTCAGCCACGGCTAATCCTGGGTAAAGATGCCCACCGGTGCCCCCACCAGCGAAGATAATTCTGCTCAAAAAACGATTCCCCTAAGTGATACTGGCTAGTTCTTTGATTTTTTTTCAAATTCCTTCCAGCTGAAAGGGCCGTCTCGGCCAAGAAAAAAGGCCGCGGGCGGCGGCCCTGCCTTCTCGCCTCAGCGAGAGGTTCCTGTTTCCCTATCAGGACCTCGGCGCGGCCGCCTTCGAGCCCGCCATTCCCTGCTATCGCGAACCAGACTGGGCTCGACGGCTGGTCGAGGAATGCTTTCGCGAGAGGAGGCGAGCCGTTTACCAGCCGCTCTTTTCTCCCACTCGCCCGAGGAGATCGGTTCGACGCTCTCTTCCCGTGAAGTGGTCAAAGTGGCGCCGGAACGGGCACGACGTCGCCTTTTGGACGGTTTCTTGCGGGTGGCACGATAAAGAGCGTTGGCCTCCGAGATATTGAGCAGAATGCCGACACTGATCAGACTAAAGAGGAGCGAGGTTCCTCCGTAGGAGATGAAAGGTAGGGGGATGCCGGTGCTAGGAAGCGCACCGCTGACCACCCCAATGTTAAGAAAGGCCTGCAAGCAAATCTGGAAGGTCAGACCCGCCGCCAAAAACCTCAGATAGGGCTGACGGCAGTTCACCGCGATGCGAAACCCTTTATACATCAAAGTCAAAAAGAGTATCAAGACCGAGAGGGCACCGACCAGACCGAGTTCTTCTCCAAGAATCGCGAACACGTAGTCGGTGTGGGCCTCAGGCAGATACTTGAACTTCTGGTGACTGGCCCCTAGACCGCGACCCCAAAGACCACCCGAACCCAGTGCAATCTCGGACTGAATGGATTGATAGCCAGAACCAGCGGGGTCGGCCATCGGATCGAGGAACGACTTGATCCTTTCTAGGCGATAGGGCTTGGCTATGACACTGAGGACGACGACCACCAGACCGCTGAGGGCCATCCCGCCAAGATGGAGTAGTCTCCCGCCGGCCATAAACAGCATGGCCATAAAGAGGCCGGCAAGAACGATACTAGAGCCGAGGTCAGGTTCTCTCTCGACGAGAATCAGGACCACGCCAAAGATCGCCATAGCCGGCAAGATTCGCAAAAAGGATCGAACCTTCTCACCCCGGCGAGCGAAGAAATCAGCCAGATAAAAAATGAGGGCCAACTTGGCAAACTCGGAGGGCTGGAATCGAAGAGGCCCGACCGCCAACCAGCGCTGGGCTCCGTTGATCTCAGGCCCCACCAGGAGCACTAGGACCAACATGCCGATGCTGGTCAGAACAGCTGGCATTCCAAGCCAGGGACGCCAGGTTTGGAGGTCGATCCGACGGCCTCCGTAAAGGGCAAGCAGTCCCACCACGAAGTAAAACATCTGACGCCGCAAGAAGAAAAAGGCGTCTTTTCCAAAATCGGCCGAAGAGGCGGTCGTCACCAGCGATGACGAGAACACCATAATCACCCCGAGAATGCTGAGACTGAGGGCGATTGTGAGCACCCAACGGTCGGCGAAACGTTTCATACCGACACCTCCGAACCTAACTCTTGGACAAATTGATTAAACAGGCGCCCACGCTCTTCGGCGTTGGCGAACATATCGAAACTTGAGCACGCTGGCGATAGCAAAACAGTACCCCCGGGTTTGGAACAGCGGTAGGCTATTCCGACCGCCTCTTTTAACGTCTTGGCCCTCTGAATCGAATCGAAGCCGACCTGACCGACCGCTTGCTGGAGCCGGTCGGCGGCCTCTCCGATCAGGATGAGCTGGTCGACTCGGGTGGCCACCGCCTGAGCCAACTCGCTGAAATCAAAGCCTTTGTCTTTGCCTCCGGCGATCAGCACGAGCGGCTTGGGAAAGGCGTTCACGGCTGCTACGACTGAGGCCACGTTGGTGGCCTTCGAGTCGTTAATGTAGCGGACGCCAGCCACTTCTCCAGCTGGCTCCAATCGAAAATGGAGGGGTTCATGACCTCTAAGGCCAGTCACGATCCGCTCTGGGGAGTAGCCCAACCAGTGAGCCACCGCTGTGGCCGCCAGAGCATTGGCAAGATTGTGGGGACCGGCCAGGGAGGGAAAGTCCCAGGAAAAAAGCTCCCCTCCAGCCCGCACTGCTTGCCCGTCGAACCAAACCCCGGCCGACACCTCTTGTTGACCTGAGAACCACCAGATGGTGGGACATCCCTGACGGTGAGGGGGGGCAAAGCCCGAAAGCCACTCCGGGAACTGTCCGCTCTCGATCATCGTCCCGAAACGACGTCCCCACGGCTCATCCCAGGGAAGCACGGCCAGATCCGCTTCACCCAGATTGGCGAACATCCGAGCTTTGGCCGACATATACTCCTCGAAAGAGGGGTGCCGGTCAAGGTGATCGGGGGTGAGATTGGTCAAGACGGCCACCCGGGGACGAAACTCGTGAACCGACTCGAGCTGAAAGCTGGAGACTTCGGCCACGACCCATCGGACAGAAGAGGGTGGGTCTTGAACCTGGCCCACCAGGGGAACCCCGATATTGCCGGCCACCAGGCCTTGTTCACCTAGAATCTTACCAAGCAGGGTGACGGTAGTCGACTTTCCATTGGTGCCCGTGACGGCCAGGAAAGGAAGGCTACTCAGACGAGAGGCGATCTCGACCTCGCCGGCTACTGCCACCCCCGCCTCACGGGCTGCCTTGAGGATAGGATGGTGGATGGAGACCCCAGGGCTTATCACGACCAGGTCGCGGTCTCGGTAAATCGCTTCGCTCTGCCCACCCGCCTCCAACTCGAACTCGATTCCCTGAAGCTGGGCTAGGACCGGTTCAAGCTGTTCACGGTTTCGATTGTCACTCAGGAGCAAGCGACATCCTAACCGAGACAAGACGCGGGCCAAAGCCACCCCGCTGACGCCGAGCCCGATGATCGAGACGTTAAGAGACTTGAGACTATCCGGAAACATAACCGATAAAGTAGAGATAAACTCCAGCTAAAGAGAGGAGGGCCCCCACCAGCCAGAACCGAGTCGTGACCTGAACCTCGTGGAGGCCGCCCAAACTAAAGTGATGGTGGAGCGGACTCATTCGAAAGATCCGCTTGCCTCCGGTGGCTTTGAAGTAGGTCACTTGAAGGATCACGGAAACCGCCTCGGCTACAAACACCCCGCCGATCACGACCAGAAGAAAGGGGGTGCCGGTCAAAAGAGCCAGCATGGCCAGCCCGCCTCCCAGACCGAGGCTTCCGGTATCGCCCATAAACAGCCGAGCCGGATAACAGTTAAACCAAAGAAAACCCAGACAGGCTCCGGCTAGAGTGACCGAGGCCACGGCCAACTCCAGCTTGTCTTGATGGAGGCAGACCACCGTGTAAGCCAACAGGGCGCTGGTGACCGTCCCCGCCGCCAATCCGTCGAGTCCGTCGGTCAGATTGACAGCGTTGGTGGTGCCGGCTAACACCAGCAGGGTCAGAGCCGCGACCCAAAGGGGACCTTCCAGCATTCCCAAACCCGGCACCCAGAAGCCTGGATGCCCAGAATAGACGAGATAGGCCGCCGCCGCCAAACCGAGAGACCCCTGAATGGCCAGCTTGTGACGGGCTTTAAGCCCCAGGTTCCTCTTACGGTTTACGGCTGTCAAATCATCGAGCAAACCCAGGAAGAAGCATCCTAGCGTAATCAGCCAGAAGGCAGCCAGATCCCAACTGTAAACACCCATCGCCAAGGAAGCGACAGCCGCAGCGGGAATCAAAACTCCTCCTCCCATCGTGGGAGTGCCAGCCTTACTATGGTGGTCTTGAGGGCCCTCAGGTCGGATCTGCTGGCCCCACCCTCGGCGACGCATCCAAGCCAAAAACATCGGCATCGCCGCCACGGTGAGTCCCAGTCCAGCCAGTCCAGCGGTTGTTAGCTTGCCTAGCATGGCGTTCAAGTCACAGCTCCTTTCAAAGCTTGTAAAACCTTCTCCAAACCGATGCCTCGAGAAGCTTTCAACAGGATTCGGTCTCCCGGCGAAAGCCTCTGATTGAGGACTTGTCCAGCTTCCAGCGCGTCAGCGACCCAAACCACCTCGGTCAGGCCCTGGGCGGCTTCGGCTGTCGCTCGACTCTCGGGGCCCACCGCTATGAGAAGGTCGACTCCTCTGCTGAGGCAAGCTCTTCCGACCCGACGGTGGCCTTCGGGGGCGTGCTCTCCCATCTCGAGCATATCTCCCAACACAGCCACCTTTCGGCCGTCAGCGCTGCACAAGACTTCCAGAGCCCCTTCCACCGACTCGGGGGCCGCGTTGTAGGCGTCGTTGAGGATCAAGACGTCTCCAGGCAGGCGAATCTGCTCCATCCGCAGGCCAGAGGGCCGGAAGTTGACCAACCCCTGGGCGCAATCAGCCGGAGCTAACCCGAACGGCTCGACTGCTTTGAAGGCAGCCATCAGGTCCTCCAGGTGATGGGTGCCAGGGAGTCCGAAGGTGAATTCACACCCTTTCATTTTCACTCTCCACCCCTCGACCCCGAGGTTGTCAGCCTGGCAGTCTTTCAAGCTAAAGGGAGCGACCCGGGCTGTTGTCTTGGCCCTCAGTCGCTCAAAGTAAGGACTGTCGAGAGGTAAAACGGCTAACGAATCAGGCTTAAGACACTCGACGAGTTCTCCTTTGGCGTCGCAAATCGCGTCCTGGGAGCCCAAAAGCTCGATATGGGAAGTGCCGATGTTGGTGATCAACCCGACCCGCGCGTCGACGAGTTTGGCCAATCTCCGAATCTGACCTTGGCCTCGCATGGCTAGCTCGAGCACGGCGACCTGATGTTGGGAGGTCAACTGCAACAGGGTCAAGGGGACCCCGATATCATTATTGTAGTTGGCCTCAGTCTTGTGAACTTGATAGCGACTCGAGAGTAGGGCCGCTATCAGGTCCTTGGTGGTAGTCTTGCCGGTGGACCCCGTCACTGCTATCACCGGTATCCTCAATCGCCTTCGGTGGAAAGCCCCCAACTGCTGGTAGGCAGTGAGAGTGTCTTGCACCCGAAGCAAAGGTCCGGCGGGCGAGTCCTGGCGGGACCAGAGAGCTCCGGCCGCGCCCGCCGCCAAAGCCTGGCTGAGGTAATCGTGACCATCAAAATTCTCTCCCACCAGAGGCACAAAGAGCTGTCCTGGTTGGACTTTGCGACTGTCGGTCGAAACCCCCTCGAAAAGAGGAGGGAGCGAGGCTCTGGTGACCGGACTCGCTCCCGTGGCTTCCCCTATTTCTTGGAGACTGAAGCTGGTCACCTTATCGGCTTTGCTCCAGAGCCACCGCCACCCGGCGCCGTTCATTCCACAAGCCAGGACTGGCCAGGGCTGGCTTACCGCCCTTTCCCATCCGCACGCGGATGGCTTGGGAGGCCACCTCGACATCGTCGAAAGGCACCGTTCTGTCGGCGAAAATCTGATAGGTCTCGTGACCTTTTCCGGCGATGACCACTGTGTCTCCGGGCTGGGCCATCCCGATGGCGCGGCCGATAGCGCTAGCGCGGTCGGGTTCCTTTTCGTAACTAGCTTGAGCCGGCTCCAAGCCCACCTCGATCTGAGTCAGAATCGTCTCGGGGTCCTCACTACGGGGATTGTCTGAGGTCACAACAACCAGGTCGGACAGCCGTCCCGCTACCTCTCCCATCATCGGTCTCTTTTGCCCGTCCCGGTCTCCGCCGCAGCCGAAGACGGTAATCAGGCGTCCTCGAGTGACCTCACGGGCTGAGGAGAGAAGGTTCTCGAGACCGTCCGGGGTGTGGGCGTAATCGACGACGACGGTGTAGTCTTGACCCTCACGGACCAGTTCAAAGCGTCCTCGGATGCCTGGCACGGACTCGACACCGCGGACGGCGTCTGCTAACTCGATGCGCTGAGCCAAACCGGCCGAAATAGCAGCCAGGGCGTTGGAAACGCTAAAAATTCCGGACAACTGCAGCTCGACCCGCTGGTCTCCGACAGGGCTGTGCACCGTGAAGGCCACTCCGGCGGGGCCGATTTCCAAGTCTTCGGCCCGCACGTGAGCTTCGGGATGAAACCCGTAGGTGATGTAAGGGACCTGGATCTCACTGAGAATCCTCTCACAGTAGGCATCGTCTCGATTGATGACAGCCCAGGGCGTGGACCGCCTCCAGTCCTGACCGAGTCCTCGAAACAGCTCCATCTTAGCCTGGAAATAGTTCTCCATCGTGCCGTGAAAGTCGAGATGGTCCTGGCTCAGGTTGGTGAAGATGGCCAGGTCGAAAGGGAGTGCGTGGACCCGGTCGAGAGACAAAGCGTGGGAAGAGACCTCCATGACCACAGCCTCTTGCTGACACTCGACCATCTCCGCTAACAGGCCCTGGAGGTCAGCCGATTCGGGAGTGGTGTTCTTAAGAGGCCGGACCTCGTCCCCGATGTGAGCCTGGATGGTTCCGATCAAGCCAGCAGGGAAGCCCCCAGCTCTCAACACTGACCGGCAAAGATAGGCGGTGCTGGTCTTACCGTTGGTGCCGGTAATCCCAACCGTTAAGAGCCGGTTGGCCGGGCATCCGTGGATCATTGCCGCAGCCTGAGCCAGGCTCTTGCGAGCGTTACCGACTCGCAGTTGAGGGACATCGATGTCGAGACGCCTCTCGACCACCAGGGCCGCAGCACCGGCCTGAACAGCCTTAAAGGCATAGTCGTGACCGTCGACCTTGAAGCCGGTGACGCAAACGAAAAGGTCCCCGGCCTCTACTTGACGGGAATCATAGGCGACCCCCACTACATCTTGCTCGAGGTCGCCGATCATCTCTTCGACTCCCAGAGCGGCCGCTAAATCCGCCAGTTTCACTTCGTCATCCTCCCACCTGTGGCTCGTAGCCAAACCCCTGTCTAGAACCCGCAGAATTACATTCCCGGCAGGGTTCTATCAAAACTCTTTAACCTGGGTTTACGATCGAGGAGCGTAACCCAACGTTTTCGCCCCGAAGCGGTTCTATCCACCCTGGGCCCCACCCTGGTTGGAACGGGAGCCATCATGATTTCAGCCGCGGGTTTTCTGGCCCGAGCCGGCTGGGGGCAGGCGAACTGGCGAACAAATTCCTCAACATCGAAATCTTCGTTCATCTTGACCTCCTAGTGACCTTGGCTCTCAGAGCCTTTTCCTTTCATCAGGTTGGGGTCAGGTTGGACCCCCAACTTCCACAAAGCTTTCTCGCCTATTCGTTGAAAAACCGGACCGGCCACCAGCCCACCCCAGTAAGGCGTCGGCTTTTCGATCTTGACCAACATGACGATGCGCGGGTCATCGGAGGGCGCAAAGCCCAGGAACGAGGCGATATAGTTGCCCGAGCTGTAGACTCCGTTTTCGGCCATCTGAGCCGTACCGGTCTTGCCGGCCACTTTGTAGCCGGGAATGTTGGCCCGTTTACCGGTCCCTTTTTCACAGACCCCTTCCAGAATGGTCACCATCTGACGGGCGGCTTCAGGCGAGATCGGCCGATTAATCTCTTCCGGCTCGAACCGCTTGACCACGTTACCTTCTTCATCGGTGACTGCTTTCACCACCCGCGGACGGAGGCGCACCCCACCGTTGGCAATCGCTTGCATACCCGAGACGAGTTGCACCGGCGTCACAGCCACGCCCTGCCCGAAGGAGATGGTGGCCAGGTTGATTTCGGCCCAGTCTTGATAAGAAGCCAACAACCCTTCTCCCTCTCCCACCAGGTCGATCCCGGTGGGTTCACCAAAACCGAAGGCATAAAGATGCTTGCCGAGCTTCTCGTTGCCGAGCTTCATGGCCATCGAGGCCGTGCCTACGTTAAAGGAGTAGGCGATAATGTCAGCAATCGTCTCGGAGGCGCCTGCATAAAGCCCATCGTTGGCGTTATGGATGGTCCAGCCCCCAATGGAGAGGACCCCACCCGAGCGGAAGGTATCGGTCGGCTTGAACCCAGAGTTCAAGGCTGCTGCGGCGCAAAAGACTTTAAAGGTTGAACCGGGCTCATAAGGGTCTGTAATAGCCCGGTTTCGACGCACATCCCCGGGCACTCCCCCAAAATCTTTAGCCGGGAAGTCGGGATTGATGGCCAGGGCCAAAATTTCGGCGGTGCGCGCGTCCATCACCACCACGATGCCGCCAGCCGCCTTGTATTCTTTAACCTGGCGCGCTAACTCTCGTTCAGCCACATACTGAATCGTTTCGTCGATGGTCAAGATGACGTTTTTGCCAGTCTCAGCCGGGCGAATCAAAGCGCCTGCCTGGCTTAGAGTGGCCCAGCCGTCCCTATCCATAAAGGCCTGAATCAGACCGGGCACACCGGTGAGGTACTCATCATAGGCCGACTCTAACCCGTCGAGACCCTGGTCATCGATGCCGGTGGCCCCGAGAAGATGGGCTGCCAGGCGCCCTTTAGGATAGAAGCGACGACCAGGAGTCGGTTCTTTGATAAGATAGACGCCTTCGAAGCGATTTCGATCTTTGCCATCGGGACCTTCGACTCTTTCATCCTTCTTCTTCTGGATCTCGAGGGCCACGTCATCCGAGACTTTTCGAGCTATCCAGGCGAAGGTGCCGGGCCTTACCAGGACGTTCTCTAGTGCATCCCGCTTCCAACCCACCACCGGGGCGAGCTCTTCGACCACTTGCATCAGCTCGCCGTCACTTCGAACCTGCTCAGGATTAACCGCCACCGACCAACGGGCCAGACTAGTAGCCAGGACCACATTATTTCGGTCGCGTATCTCGCCGCGCAGCGCAGGCAACTGGGCCTGGCCCAGGTGTTGGTTGTCAGCCCGGGCCAGAAACTTGGCGTGGTCCACGAACTGGACCTTGGCCAGGCGAGCCCCTAGACCGCCGCACACTAGCGCGAACAGCCAGAACATCATCACCAGACGGCTTCGACTTGTGCCTGACCAACCACTCACGAGACTAGAACCTCTCCAGGGCCTGAGAAACGGCCACCTGGTGGCCGGGAATCTGGGCGGCCAGCGGCTGAATTCTCAGCATCTCACGATTTTCAGGAGTGACCATCCCCAGTTGCTTGAGGGCAACGTTCTCCACTCGCTCGAGGGAGGTCAGCTCTTGGATAGCGAGTTTCAGCTCTGCCTTCTCCCGCTGTAACACTTTGGTTTCTCCACGAATCTCCACCAGAGAATACTGAGCGCTAACGATCTGGGCGAACTGACAAAGGTAAACCACCAACATCACAGCCACCACCGCGAAACCAGCCAGGGGATACGACCACGGCAGGACCTCCCCCAGCGTCCACTTTTTCTTTTTCTCCACCAACACGGACTCCATCACACACCTCTTGTAGCCTTCAAAGCTTTTGCACTGCCCGGAGCTTAGCGGACCGGGCGCGCGGATTTATCTTTATCTCATCCTGACTCGCCACCACCGGCTTGCGAGTCAGGCGATTCACTAGCTGTTTCGGCTCACAGCAACACACAGGCACTTCTCGTGGACAAATACAACGCCCACTGGCCCGACTAAAAAATTGTTTCACCATCCGGTCCTCGAGGGAGTGATAGGTCAACACCACCATTCTGCCCCCCGAGAGCAGCTTCTCGAGCACCTGCTCGAGCCCGGAACGCAGCTGCTCCAACTCGCCGTTGACGGCGACCCGCAGAGCTTGAAAAACTCTGGTGGCGGGATGGATACGCCCTCGACGCCCTACCACTCCAGCGACCATATCGGCTAATTGGCTGGTTGTCTCAAAAGGGGTCTTCACTCGCCTTTGAACAACCGCCCTGGCCACCGCCCGAGAGCGTCGCTCTTCTCCATAAAGGTAGAAGATATCGGCCAGTTCCTTCTCGCTACGGTCGGCCAGGATGTCGGCGGCGGTCAGCGCCTGGCGGCGATCCATTCGCATATCGAGGGGGCCATCGCCTCGGAAACTAAAGCCGCGACCGGCGGTGTCGAGCTGATGGGAGGAAACCCCCAAATCCATCAGCGCCTTATCGATTCCGCTCCAGCCCAACTCGGTAATCACGTCTCCAAACTCGTCAAAACTTGCTCGTTTCAACACTAACCGTTGGTCGTTCCCCAGCCGACCATCAGCGGCGGCCAGGGCGTCTTCGTCTCTGTCGAGAGCTAACAGGCGACCACCGTCGCCCAGTTGTCGTAAGAACTGGCTGGAGTGTCCCCCTCCCCCTACTGTCAGGTCGGCAACGGTGTCGCCTGGCCGAAGCTGGAGCGCCTCCAGCACCGGCCCTACCATGACGGGTAGGTGGTAGCGGGTCAACTCAGGTTCTGTTCACCGTCAACAACTCGTCGAGGGACCAGCTCCAATCGCTCCGAGCGACGCTGGCGCCCACCTGTCCCCGGCCCCGGAGAAGGAGAGCGTCGACGCCAGGGGGGCGCCGGCGGCATCATCACTTTGACGGGAAACCGGCTGTAGGCCAATTTAGATTTGATACTTCTCATAGACATAGTCATCGAGCTCCTCCATTTCCTCGGCTTCGAGGGTGGCCCATTTCTCGGGACTCCAGACCTTTAGGCGGTCTAGCGCTCCGGTCACGACCACTTTGCCGGCCTCTAGACCGGCATGACTCCGCTGGTCAGCAGAGACCAAAACTCGTCCCTGCTTATCCAGCTCAACCGATACGGCAGCGGCCAGTTGGCGGGTAACCCACCGTTGACCTCGGACGTCGGTTTTTGAAATTTTCTTAAGTTCATGTAGAAAAAGGTTCCATGCTGCGGCGGGCAGAATCTCCACCGAGCCGTCATTGCTCTTGCGCAAAACGGCACCCTCACTGAAGTCCTGACGAAAGGAGGACGGTATCGTTAATCGCCCTTTTCCATCCAGCGAGTGCTCATAGGTCCCGGAGAACAAGTATGTGGTTGTCGTGTCATCCACTCCCTTCCACTGTCCTCCACTTTCCCCCACCTCGCTCCACAATTATAGGTTGTGCCTGAATGCCTGTCAACAAAGGATTCGGGCCCATGTTTACACACCGGAAACATTCAACCACAAGATATAGAGGTCACGAACGCACCGTCCCCCTACATGTTGAAAAAAGCGTGAAAAAAGTTCACGATAATTTTTTGAAGATTTTCCTATTTTTTAATCTGACCGGCAGGACGACTACTCGAACGTATGTTTCCCAAGCCTCTGATGCTTAAGAAAGAGCGTGAGCGGGAAGAAGGGAAGTGTTGTGACCACACTGCTGCCTGAGAAGACTCAAGACTCGGAAACCAAGAAGAAGCCTGAGCGCAACTGGCGTGTCATCCTCTACAACGACAACCATCACAAGTTTGACGATGTTGTCCTATGGATTCAGAAGGCCACTGGCTGTTCTCACGAGGTCGCGAGCCACGTGACCTACACCGCTCACACCCAGGGACGGGCTGTGTGCTACGAGGGCAAAAAAGAGAAGTGCCACCAGGTGGCCGGACACCTACGCCGCAACGGTCTTCAGGTCGAAGTCGACGATTTCTAACCAGCCCGGTGGGGCAAAGTGGGGGACCTGGTGGGGGGTTGTGGGGGTCTCGGTGGGGCGTTGTGGGCTTAGCTGGCCGCGCCTGCTTAAGCCGGGAGGCCCAGGCTAAACCGGGCCAACGGCCCAGGCTAGAGTGGGCCCCTGCCTGCTTAAGCTAGAGTGGGCCCCTGCCTATTTAAGCCGGGAGGAGCAGGCTAAACCGGGCCACCGCCTGTTCAAGCCGGGCGGAGCAGGCTAAACCGGGCCATCGGCCCAGACTAGAGTGGGCCCCTGCCCGTTTAGGCGGGAGGAGCGGGCCAAACCGGGCCGCCCAGTTAGGCACGCTGGGGTCGACTCGAAGCAGCCCGAGCCAAACGGTCACCGATCATGGGGTCGATGTAAGCCCTCTCCTCGCGGTAAAGAGTGTGATAGCGTTCGGAGGCCTCCCAGGCGGTCAAAGCCCTCCGAACCTCGCGCGACTCACCGGAAGTCGCGTAAAGACGGAGATGACGAAGACATTTGCGTAAGGACTCTACCTCGTCCCGGGAAAGCGACTTGGCCGATTGAACCCGCAACAACTCCTCGCGAGTCAAAGGGAGGCTCTCCCAAGCCGTCTGAGCTCGAACCCGCTCGGAAGAGACCCGATCGGGCAGGCGCTTCAGCCTCTCGATGAACTCCCAAACCGTGACCTGCGAGGCGCGGCCATCCAAGACTTGCTGACAGTAAACCGGAATCATAAACTCCAACATAACGCCCTCCTATCGACAGCTTAGAACAGAGAGGGCAGGGCGTTCAGTGACGGTCGTAGCGCAATCTAGTGAGGCCGGTCACACTCTGAAAGAAAGTCAAGAGTGAGACGTTCACAAAATTGACACAAAGCAACTATTCGTGCTATATAGAAGGTGTTTCTCCGAGCGGCTTGGCCGCTCGTAAGCGAGTTGTTGACTTGATTTGAGTTCAAACTCGAAACGGAAGGGAGAGAAGCCAGAGTCAGGCGCTGTCCTGACAAGCGATTCACATGACCGGCTCGGTTCTCGTGCTCAACGCTAGTTACGAGTATCTAAACGTAACCTCACTGAAGAGAGCAGTCAAACTGCTCTACAAAGAGAAGGCTGAGGTTGTCGAGGAAGTCGACGGCCGGTGCATTCGCTCGATCTATAGAGAGTTCGGGGTCCCCTCGATCATCCGGATGCTCTACTACATCAAGCGGCCTTTCAAAGAAGTGCCCCTAACCCGCAAAAACGTCCTGGCTCGTGACAGTCACACCTGCCAGTATTGTGGCAAGACGGGTGACACAGTCGACCATATCAAGCCCCGGTCCCGTGGCGGAGTCGATTCCTGGACAAACTGCGTATGCGCTTGCGCCGAATGCAACCGCAAGAAAAATAACCGGACGCCGGATGAGGCCGGAATGGCCCTCGCCCGACGTCCTCGAAAACCGTCCCATCTGCCCTGGATGCGGATGCGACAGGGCAAGAATTCGGCTCACAAGGCGTGGGCTCGCTACCTATTTTGGGGTAGCGACGGCTGATGTGAGCTAGCTCACAGACAGAGAGGTGGCACGCGGGTAAAGTGAAGGCGTAGAAACTCCGCAGGACATCCCGATCCACCCTAACACCCCGGTCCGGCCGGGGTGTTTCTTTTAGCTCTCCACTTCGTCGGAGAGGGCGAAAAGGAAGTCGGCACGAGCCAGCTCTTGGTCACCGACCCGGCACACGATCCGAGTTTTGCCCGTGTCTTTGCGGAGGTTGAGCATGTTGGCTTCAATGTCGAGCCGGTCGCCGGGTCGAGCTGCGCGACCAAATTCAGCGTTGTCGAGAGAACCAAAAAGGATATATTTGCCGCGGGTGTGGTCTTGACTCAGGATCACGGCCGCCCCTACTTGAGCCATAGCCTCCAGCATCAGGGAGGTGGGCATCTCAGGCTGGCCCGGAAAATGGCCTTGAAAGAACTCTTCATTCAGGCTGAGTTGTTTGATGCCTACGGCTCGATCGATCCCTTCGGTTTCGAGAATTCGATCGATCAAGAGGAAAGGATAGCGGTGAGGCAGATAGTCCATAATCTGCTGAATCGGTATACTGGGCATGCGAGGCCGGGCCTTCTACGACCCGGGAGCGTTCCCTTCTGGAGGACACCGCCATCTCACAGTGAAGCGGCGCCACTATGAAACGCGTGGCTATCCTTTCTGCTTGTCGTACCCCGATCGGAAAATTCGGGGGAAAACTGTCCAACCTGACCGCCGTCGACCTGGGCGTCACGGCCGTCAAAGGAGCTCTTGAGCGAGCTCAAGTCGAGCCGGAAAAGGTGGGCCTAGCGGTGATCGGCTTGGCCCGTCAAGCTGGCTGTGGGCCCAACCCCGGACGCCAGATTGCTGTCCGAGCCGGCATTCCCGTGAGTTCACCCGCCTATACTCTCAACCAGGCCTGTGCCTCGGGCCTGGCAGCCATGGCCCTGGGGGCACGTCACCTGGAACTTGGCGATGCCCAGGTGGTGGTCGCGGGTGGAGCTGAAAGCATGTCGAATGTTCCCTACCTGCTCCCAACCGCTCGCTGGGGGGCACGTCTCGGCCACAAGACCATGGTGGACGGGATGTATCAAGACGGACTTCACTGCCCTTTGGCAGACCTGGTGATGGGTGAGACGGTTGAAGCTTTGGCCCGCGAATTTGGCATCGACCGAGACCAACAGGACGAGTACGCCGTCACCAGTCAAAGTCGCTGCCAACAGGCACGCCAGCAAGGCTTATTCGAGCAGGAAATAGTGCCAGTCCAGGTAGGCCAGGAACTGGTCGAGTTCGACGAACATCCTCGCGACGGAGTGACTCCCCAGAAGTTGGCTAAACTCCGACCGGTCTACGGAGGCCAAGGAACCATCACGGCCGGCAACGCTTCCGGGATTACCGACGGAGCGTCAGCCACAGTCTTATGCAGCGAGGAATTTGCCAGCCAGCACGACCTGACCCCGATGGCCTGGCTCACCGGCGACCTGACCGTCGGCCTGGAGCCCGAGAGGATGGGATTGGGTCCCGCCAAAGTGATGGCCCAATTCCTGGCCAACGGCCGTGGAGAGTTGGGCGACTACGACCTAATTGAGGTCAACGAGGCTTTCGCGGCCCAGGTTCTGGCCTGTCACCGGGAGTATCCCCTGCCTCTGGAGAGAGTCAACGTCAACGGAGGAGCCATCGCCCTAGGGCACCCGATCGGCTGCACCGGGAACCGCATTGTGGTCACCCTCCTTCATGAGATGAAGCGGCGCCAAGTCAAGAAGGGGTTGGCAAGTTTGTGCGTCAGTGGCGGGCTGGGAATCTGTGCTTCGTTCGAACGGTGAGAAAATCAAGCCTTTACGTGTAGGAATGAAGATGCTATAGTCGCAAGGCGCACCTAACAAATCGATTTGGCAGGCCCCCAGTGACTTGGAATGAGATCGCCCAAAATCTGATCAAGAATGGTTCCCCCGCTCAACTCAGCAGTCTCTCGGCTCTTTTGGAAGCCTCGGGGGGAGAACGCCTTCAGTCTCTGGCTGTTCTTCGCTTCCTCGAAACGCTTCCCGGAGACCTGGTCGAACTGACTGACCTCTTCCGGGCCCTGGGCCAAACTTGCGGGAGCTGGCCGGCTGCCAAGCTTGCCCTCTCCCTGGCCGAGAAGCCCCTGGCTATCCCGCTGCCCGAGTTTCGAGAAGCGCTCCGGAGCAACCACTGCGTCCCGGCGGCGATGCGGCTGTGTTCAGCCTTGATGAGGAGCGACTGCCAAGACCCATCGAGACGCCTAATGGCGTTGGAAACGGCCGCCCTTCTAACCGACAAGGGCAAGCGCCAGGAAAGCCTCCTCAAACCTCTGCTCGATCAGAACACGCCAGCACCTCTACTGACGGCGCTCCTCGACTTGGCCCGCCAACTCAACAAGGTCAGCTGGGCAAGCCAGGGGAGCTGGGGCTACCTGGAGAACCCCGAGCGCGGCCTGGTTTATAACGACGGAGCCAACCCCGAGCAACGCGAATCGTTTGGAATGACCCTGACCTCGGAACCTATCCGCCTGGACGGCCAGATTCGCAGCAAGCTGAGCTTCTGGCTGAAGCTCGAGATTTTCGGGCTGACCGACCGTTGCCACCTGGAAATCAGTAGCGACGGGGGTCGGGAGTGGACCAAACTGTTGAAGTTTGACGGCCAATGCGACTGGACTCGTCGCGAGGTCGACCTCTCAGACTACGATGGTCGTACGGTGTTGCTCAGGTTTCATGTCCTGTCGGGTCACGATCGAAAGGGTGGAGGGGTCTACTTGGACCGACTCTCTCTGTCAGGCGTGCTGCCGGAACGAAGTCTTCCCCTGTTTTTTGATGGTGAGGGTTGGGACCGAGACGGAGTTTACGAAGGTCAGGAGGTTCTGTGGAGCTGCACGGAGCCCGACCGCGAATTGGTCTCGGCTCCGGTGGAACTCAGCGACCTGAAACTTCCCACCCTGCTGCTGAACTACACCGTCCGGGCAAGTTCCGTCTATGAGAATTGTCAGCTCTTTATCCGTCCCCAGGAACAGGAGTGGCAACTGCTGCGGCAGTTCGATCCCCAGCCGGGTGAGCGCCAATGCACCCTGGACCTCGAAGCTTATCAGGGCCAAACCGTCCAGCTCCGGTTCCAGAGCAACCTGAAGCCCCGAAGACCGGCCGACGGGGTGCGCCTGACGCGGATCAAATTGGTCGGCAGCCGCCAACTATGCCACCGGATTCAGACCCTCGATGGAAGCCCCTCCGATGGACCAGTCCAGCGGGAAGCGGTCTGCCGCTTGCTTGAGGACGGCCAATATGAAGAGCTGCTGCGCCTCCACCCTTTAACCGGTCGCCTCCACAGTGTAGCCTGTGCTCTCGAGTTCCTCCCTCATCTGAGAAACGACGAAGACCTGAAGGCTCTGCTCTTACTTCACCTGGCTTTCAAGGACCAGGCCAGCTCCCTGTTTGAGCAGCTGCGGGCCCAGGCTGGGCCTCAGGACTCCTTGGAGCGACTAGCGCGCCTGATGATTTTGACCAAGCCCGGGCAGTTCAATCAAACTCTGGACCTGTTGGGGGAAGGTCTGTTGCCGGCTGCCGAGGTGGAACCCAACATCGACCTCTTTGTGGAGCTAGCCGAGCACTGGGACCGGGGTTCGGCCGAAGCCTCTCTCAGTCAGGTTATGATTCCGATAGCCGGCGAAACCCTCCAAGAACGACGCGAGGCTTTTCGCCGCCTCAAGGACCAGTTTCTTGAAGAACCCGAACGGGCCCTCAAGGCCTGGGGCACCCTGACTCGCTGGACCGGCAACCAGAGCCTGGCGGAGCTGGTGGAACGTTTTGTTAACGAGCTAGCTGAAAGCTCACCGGAAGAAGTCTGTGACCGACTGGCTCGCAGCCAGCGAACCGCTGCCGCTCGCGGCTCAGGTCCGGCAGCCTAGAAGTCCGACCCCATTGTCACACTGAGGTTTTCGGCCGGACTCCAAGTGCGAGGCGCCGAATCGCGGCTGCTCGTCGACTGAAGGCGTGGTTCCTGTAAACCCTGGTGGCCTGCTGGTCGGGCCCCTTTCGCACCACCGAAAAACAGTCGATAAGACGATACCCACCCCAGTTGATGAGTTCTTGGGAACTACAGGTGAGGCCCGCTTCCCGGCTCAACTCGAGAAAACCCGAAGCCGAGACGGAGGGGGCTCGCCATTCATCGTAGTCCAAAATACCCAGGCGACGCCTCCAGGCCAGGGGCAGCCAACCCGTCAAATGATAGAACGAGCGATACTCAGCCAAATTCGAATGGTGAAGAAAGGCTACTCCACCCGGGCGCAGGACTCTGGCGGTCTCAAGAAGGTAGGACGCCAGCGTGTCCCGTTCGGCCAAGACCAGAGACTCGAAACTGAAAACGAAGTCGACCGAGGCGTCCTCCACACCAGTCAGGCTTCGGCCATCGTTGACTCGGTAGGTGAGCTGGGGTCCGAACCGCTGGCGGCAGGCCTGGATACAGCGGTCACTGAGGTCGACCAGAATCAGGTGCTCGCAATGGGTCAATAGGAATTGGCTCCAACGTCCTTGGCCTGCCCCAATCTCAAGGATGGTGGGACAGTCGAGAAATCGCAAGACGCGGGGCTTGACACACCATCGCCACTGGGCTCTAGCTCCACCCCAGGGACCCGACCACTCTTCCCCCGCCTGGGGCCAGGGATAGACGTTGTTCCACCAGTGATAGTTTTCCTCAACCGAGGCCAAGAATCACTTTTTCAGCCAGGCTAGATCAACTTCCTCCACCTGATTCCAACCGGGACGCTTGCGATCGTACGTAGTTAGTAGTCCGCGCACCCCCTTGCTATCCTGGTTAAATTCCAAGCAGTAGACGCGGTCACGGCTGAAGCGGACACCTTTGACCGTGGCCGGTCCGCTGGTCACGTGCTCCTCGACGAAGAACCCGTGGAGAGAATTGCCTTCGAAGCTAATGCGGGTTGTCAGGCCACCACCACGATAACACAAGTGATTGGGACGAAGGTCTTCGTCGGGCATAGGGGCGTCGGCATTGTCCCAGGCCGGCAGCGAATAGTCGATGTAGTCGGCCAGGCACTCGAGATTGCGAGCGGCTCGGCTTTGGCCCAGCGGGTTTTGAACCGCCGTGCGGGCAGGCTCCTCACCTTTTTGAAATCGGCTGACCCCCGCTTTGATATCTGACCAATTCAGTCCCGTCATAACGCCTCCGCCACTAGTATAGATGGCCCCGAACAGAAAAACTGTGAACTAGCACACATGTCGGTGAAACCTGACCAAATGTACACAGAAAATGCCGATTACTCTTGACGAAAACCGGGAACAACGGGATGGCAGCGGGATGGTTTCAGGTTTTTTTCCGCCTGAAAGTGCATTCTGGTGTAGGAACAACCGTGCGTTTCCGGTATTGGGGACGTGGGTTAGGGATTACCCTTTTGGGTAACCTGCCTACGACACCCATCCGTGATAGCATGACGACCGTAACGATCTGGTTGGAGCTAAGCTCAACCGCCTTGTGAAGGAGAAGAGACAATGGTGTGTGATACTGTGATCTCAGATATCACGAAAGTGCGTAACATTGGAATTTCCGCGCACATCGACTCGGGTAAAACCACGCTTTCCGAAAGGATCCTGTTCTACACAGGCAAAATCCACCGTATCGAAGAGGTCCGGGGGAAGTCCGGCGTGGGCGCCAAGATGGACTCGATGGACCTCGAGCGGGAAAAGGGTATCACCATCCAGTCCGCCGCCACTTACTGCACCTGGGGTGACTACAATATCAACCTGATCGACACCCCTGGTCACGTGGACTTCACCGTTGAGGTCGAGCGAGCTTTACGAGTTCTGGACGGAGCCGTGCTGGTGCTGTGCGCCGTCGCTGGCGTTCAGTCTCAGTCGATCACCGTCGACCGCCAGATGAAGCGCTACGGCGTGCCCAAAGTGGCTTTCGTCAACAAGATGGACCGAGCCGGAGCCAACCCTTTCCGCGTCACCAACGCCCTTCGCGAGAAGCTCTACCACAACGCTCACATGGTGACCTATCCGATCGGGGCCGAAGAAAAGTTTCAAGGCGTGGTCGACCTGCTGACCATGGAAGCCATCTACTTCGACGGAGAAAGCGGCGAGACGGTCCGCAAAGAAGAGTGCCCGGCCGACATTCGGGCCGAAGCTCAAGAATATCGTGACTCGCTGATCGAAGCTTTGGCGGATTTCGATGACGAACTGGCCGAAAAGTTCCTGGAGGGTGAGAAAATCACCGGTGAGGAGCTCATTCCGGTGATTCGCAAAGCCACCCTGTCATTGAACTTCACCGCCGTCTTCTGCGGCTCAGCCTACAAGAATAAGGGTGTTCAGCATCTGCTAGAGGGCATCTGCCACTATCTCCCCCATCCGGCAGAGCGCACCAATGTCGGCCTGGATCAGGAGAACGAGGAGAAGGAAATCACCCTCTCCTCGAGCCACGACAAGCCGTTCGTCGGGCTTGCCTTCAAGCTGGAAGACGGTCGCTTCGGGCAGTTGACCTACCTGCGGGTCTATCAGGGAAGTGTCTCCAAAGGCGACTTTATTCACAACATCAACACCAAGAAAAAGGTGAAGGTGCCTCGTATCGTGCGGATGCACTCCAACGAGATGCACGATGTCGAGACGGCTACCGCCGGGGACATTGTGGCTCTGTTCGGCATCGACTGCTCGTCTGGTGATACCTTCACCGACGGAAGTGTCAGTATTACGATGACTTCGATGCACGTGCCCAACGCGGTGATGTCTTTGGCCGTGGAACCGAAGGAGCGTCGCGGCCTGCAGAACTTCTCGAAGGCTCTCAACCGCTTCTCGAAAGAAGACCCCACCTTCCGAGTGTGGCGCGATGAGGAGTCGGGCTCAACCATGATCGCTGGCATGGGTGAGCTTCACATCGAGGTCTACATCGAGCGAATCCGCCGTGAGTATGATTGTGAAGTCACCGTGGGTGCTCCCCAGGTAGCCTACCGGGAAGCCATCACCAAACGGGCCGATTTCGACTACACCCACAAGAAGCAGACCGGTGGTTCCGGTCAATACGCTCGGATCTGTGGGTATGTCGAGCCCCTCCCGACCGACGCTGTCGAGCCTTACGAGTTCGTTGATGAAATCGTGGGCGGCGTCATTCCCAAGGAGTATATCCCAGCCTGTAACAAAGGGTTCCAGGAGTCGATTAAAAAGGGTAGCCTGATCGACGCGCCCGTGGTCGGCCTTCGCGTGGTCATCAACGACGGAAACACCCACTCGGTGGACTCCTCTGAGATGGCCTTCCGCACCGCCGCCAAAGCAGCTATGCGAGAAGTGATGGGTAAAGCCAAGCCGGTCATTCTGGAGCCGATCATGCTGGTGGAAGCAGCCGCCCCCGAAGAGTTCCAGGGCGCCGTCACGGGGGGTCTGAACCAGCGTCGCGGAATGATCCTCAACTCCGAGACCAACGACGGCTACACTACCGTTCAGGCCCACGTGCCTTTCGCCGAGATGTTCGGCTACGCTACCAATCTACGCTCGGCCACCCAGGGTAAAGGCGAGTTCTCGATGGAGTTCGCCAAGTATGAGCCGGTGCCCAAGCAGATGCAACAAGAGATGCTCGAGAAAAAACGCGAAGAAGAGCGCGCTGCTGCCGGCAAGAAGTAGCGGCCCAAGCCCACCAGGGAAAGCCTCCGGGAGACCGGAGGCTTTTTTCGTTCTTTCAACGGTCCCAGCTACTCTCTGTAGGAGCAGACCCCCCCCCAAGAGAAGTATAGGACATGGCTATCAATCCGACCAATATCCGATTCACCCTTCCGCACGCCGCCATCAAAAAAGACGTCAGAGAAGTGCAGGCCCAACTCGACACCGCCCCCATCCCCGTCGATCAGATTCAGGTCAACCTCTCTCAACCCCAGACCATCACCCCGGAGAGACTGAAGACTATGGCGACCGAAACCAGCAGCATTGTCGGCGCCGCGGGACTTCCTTCGGCGGCCGGACAGCTTACGTTTCTGGCTCTAGTGGCCGGGCAAGACAAAAGCCAAGCGGCCGAAGACTACGAGAGTAACGAGAACCGAGTCAAGATGGCCGAAGTAGCAGCGGACAGAGGCGATATTCCCTCGGCCTTTCACACCATCGGAGCCCAATCCACTCCTACCACGCTAACGATGCAGCAGGGGCCTAGTTACGCCCGGTTCGTCGACGGTGAACAACAGTCTGCTCCGCCAGCCTACGATCCCACCCAACCCTTCCTAGCCTTCCAACCAGTTGAACTCAACTACGCGACCACTTATCTTAGGGGGGTCGCGAACGAGGCGGCCAATGAGGCCTGGAATCAGGGAGACGCTGCCCTGGAGACAGCGGGCACCAGCTGGGGAGCCTTCTGGAGCGAAGGTCTAAAGCGAACCGAAGTGATTCCCAACGAAGCCTGGGCCCGTCTATCTCCTCAAGAAAAAGAGCGGCAAGAGTGGATCGGCGTCGCCAGCGCCGTAGCAGAAACAGGGCCTGCTCCAGCACAGCCGGCAGCCCAAAGCTATCTCCAGCAGCAGATGCTGACAACCGTGCGCAACACTCAGGTCTTCGCCTCCGACCTGACCGCTTTGGCTTTCGGATACAGCAACGATGAAGACCTTCCTCTCGAGGGCCATCTCCCAGCCCAACTGCAGCGGGCCGCGGAGTTGCCGACAGCAGAGGCGGGCATC
This sequence comes from uncultured Burkholderiales bacterium, assembly GCA_964423525.1. Lineage (GTDB taxonomy): Bacteria > Vulcanimicrobiota > Xenobia > Xenobiales > JADMJV01 > CAYRFU01. Next base: position 30,043 of record CAYRFU010000027.1, read on the forward strand.
AAACACCTCACAAACCTCCACGACACCCACCAGGGTCGGGCGAATGACGGTTGGCATTTGATGCAGTGGGGCCTCGTCCACCTGGAGGGCCAACACGGAGAGGAGTTGGCAACCATCAAGGCTAGCGCTCGAGAAAGGCATCCTCAACCTGAGCCCCCCACCGATCCGAACGACCTTCAAGCCGGCATAAACTTCCGTCAGGCTCAGGTGATCCACCGTCAGACAGTGGCCAGAGAAGAAGCGAAAGGTTATAAGGCTTGGGCCGAAGGACAGATGAAGTCGGTAGAGCCCGGCTCGAAAGACCAACTTCTGCTTCGCGCCGTGGTCACGGGGGCCCACCGCCATGTCGAACACAGCCAAATTTCCGGAGTGTTACGGGAGCAATACAAGATCGGGCTCTAAGGACCCGTCCTTCCCTTAAAAACAAAACCTACACAAAACATTGACAGACTATTTGTTTAGGTGTAAACTAAAAAAAAGGGAAGACCGCCGTGAAGATTTTTGGAAAACGAGCCCCCAGACCAACGAGTAGAGTCGTGATTGTAGGCGCCGGCTTCGCCGGACTGAGTGCCGCGAGGGAACTGGAGAAGCGACCCGACGTCGAAGTGACCTTGCTCGATCGGACCAATCACCATCTCTTCCAGCCACTCCTCTACCAGGTCGCTACTGGTGGTCTGAACCCAAGCGAAATCGCTAGTCCTGTCAGGGGCCTGGTCCGCGATGCTCCCAACACCCGCTTCGTCATGGGAAGCCTGACCGATGTCGACCGATCGGCGAAGACGGTCGAGGTCGACGGCGCATCGCTCCTCCCGTATGACTACCTCATCCTGGCTTTGGGGGGCAAAACCAACTATTTTGGGCACCCCGAGTGGGAACAGGATGCGCCCGGTTTGAAAACCTTAGAAGACGCCCGGACGATCCGAGAAAAGGTCCTTCTAGCCTTCGAAGCCGCCGAGCGATGTCAGGACCCAGCCGAAAGGGCCCGTCTTATGACTGTGACCGTCGTCGGTGGAGGGCCGACTGGTGTCGAGATGGCCGGGGCCCTCGCAGAACTGCGCCAGCATGTCCTCCAACGCGAGTTCAGAACCATCAACCCCGAGCAGGCGAGAGTTCTTCTCCTCGAGGGCGGCGACCGGCTTCTCCCGGCTTTCCCCAAACGGTGCTCGGATAAGGC
>CAYRFU010000027.1:31226-33699 GCA_964423525.1 uncultured Burkholderiales bacterium
CCTATAATGAACTCACCCGGATGGGAGTGGAAGTTCGACTCGATGAGCTAGTCCAAGACATCAGCACCGGTCTGATCGTTACGAACAAGAGGACGCTACGGACTCACAATATCATCTGGGCCGCTGGAGTTGGTGGGCACCCTCTGGCGGGAGTGACCGGTGGGCCGTTAGACCGGGCCGGCAAAGTGCAAGTTGATCCCACGCTGGCTGTTCCCGGACAACCGACCATCTTTTGCCTGGGAGACATGGCTAGTTTGCCGGGACGTGACGGGCATCCCCTGCCCGGAGTGGCCTCGGTGGCCATGCAGCAGGGCAAACACGCAGCCCAGAACATCTGCCGTCAGATCGACGGAAAAAGAATGAGGGCCTTCCGCTACTTTGACAAGGGTTCGATGGCCACCATCGGTCGAAAGTCGGCCGTAGCAGTTCTTCCCGGCGGAATCACCCTCAGTGGCTGGCCCGCCTGGCTGGGATGGCTGGCCGTCCACCTGACCTACCTGGCTGACTTACAAAACCGCTTGATGGTGCTGCTAAGATGGGGTTGGGCCTATCTCGGCTGGAAGTGGAACGCACGCTTGATTATGAGTCGGTCCTTTGAGTCATCTCAGTCACCGAGCCTGACTCGGCCTGAATTGGCAACCTCAGGGAAGTAGCTACCCCTCCCGGCTGGTCTGGGAAAGGTCGACGACCCGACCGCTCTCGCTACTGCGATACACGGCCTCAGCCACCTCGACGGCGTGAAGGCCGGCCCGCCCGTCGGCCAGGTGACCCCACCGGCCCTCAACAGCGCCGAGAAAGTCTTCAAACTCCTCGGCAAAGGCGAGAATGGCTGTCGTCTCCCAGCCGAACAGTTTCTCGCGCACATTGACCCAGGGGTGAAAATCCCAGCGGAAAGGTGGGCGACCCTGACTTCGAGCCACCGACAGATTAACCATAGGTGCGTAGAAGGCCCGGGCCACACCGTTGTGACCGTAAGCTTCCAACATAAACCGATAGCCCTTCCATTCGCCCCAGTTCGCATGGTAGGCGACCGTCACCCCTCGTTCGGTGTGAAAAGTGGCAGTCGCCTGGTCCTCAGAACCCTCGACCTGCCAAAGGCGGTTGGAGGTCGAACCGTAAAGAGAGGTGATCGGTCCGAAGAAATGGTGGACCAAATCGGTCAGGTGGATTCCGATATCCATCATAGCCCCACCCCCCGAGTAACGGGACTCGTACATCCAGTGGGCCCGAAATTCAGGCAGACCACGATGCCCACACAAAGCTCGCACGTGGTCGATGGGGCCCAGTTGAGGTAGAACCTGGCGAAAACGATGGCTGAACGGATAGTAGCGATGGTTGAAACCGGTGGCTAGCACCAGACCGCAAGACTCGGCCAATTCGACCAAAACCCGACACTCTTCGGAACTTGTGGCCAGAGGCTTCTCGCAGAGAACGTGGAGCCCAGCTTTCAGCGCGGCCTCGACCATGTCTCTGTGAAGATGAGCCGGGGTGGCGACTACCACAGCTTGCAAACCGGGATGCTCTAACAGCTCTCGATAGTCGGTGTAGGTGTTGGCGCCGAGGCTCTGGGCAGCCTGGCGGTCAGGGTCGGCCACCGCCACCAAACGAGACCCTAGAACCCGAGCTCGCATTTTGCCCACCACCCCGGCCCCGATCAGTCCTATCCTATCCATTGTCGTGCCTTTCTCAGAATCTGTCTCAGCCGTAAGTAGGCCTGGCCATTGCCATCCAAGAGATCGGCCAGTCGCTTGGCGTCCTGGTAGTAATACATTTCCAGGCGAGGGAGGGCAAAACGATCAGACTCGGGAGTGGCCAACCCCAGCACCGTCGTGACAGCTCCTCGATAATGCTCGCGAACGGCCTGTTCTACCACCGCATTGGTGCGGCCAAAGGGGGCCGCGAAGGTCACCACCTGGCGCCCCAGCCTCTCCGTTAATCGCTGACCACTCAGGCTAACTTCGCGTCGTGCCTCGTCTTCGGGAAGGGTGGTCAGATCACGATGGGTTAAAGCGTGACTACCAATCTCGAAAGAGCCCAACTGGCTCACCTGCTGCCATGACATCAGTCGCGCCCAGTCGGCGAATGGAAGTCGATTGGAGTCGATCGTTTCCACCGCTAAGAAAGTGGTGGCCGACCAACCGCGCTGCTCCAGTTCAGGAGCGACCGTCTCGAAAAAATCTTGATAGCCGTCATCGAAAGTCAACACCACCTGGTCAGGGCCCGGCCGAGCCAGATGGTCAGCCAGGGAAACGGCTTCAAGACCCCGCTGCTCCAAAACATCCAGGTGTCGCCGGAACAGGTCCGGGGCGAGACAAAGTGGGGCCGGCCCCTGGGAGATGGAATGATACATCAAGATAGGCAAATCTGAAATTCCTCCAACAGTTGCGCGGCCGCCGCTGGCCAGGTCAATCGACTGGCGGCCAGGCGGGCCCGACCGGCCATCTCGTCGACTCGCTGGGGGGAAGTGAGCATC
>CAYRFU010000028.1:0-17449 GCA_964423525.1 uncultured Burkholderiales bacterium
GGCCATCTGTTCCTGGCCGGAAGACCCACAAGCAGCCAGCAACAAACCCGTCAGAAAGAAGAAGAAAACAGTTCGCACGGCGGCGCGTTCTTGTTCCTCAACCGAGATCCTGCGGGGAGGAATCGCAGTCAGGGAAAGGAACGCCCAGGCCATGTTTAGCCGAGCTCTCATTTCCGTATCGGACAAATCTGGTTTAGACCACCTGGTGGCCGGGCTCAAAGCTCTACCTTTGATGCCCGAGGTCCTCTCCACAGGGGGCACGGCCGCACGCCTGAGAGAGTTGGGAGTCGAGGTCGTCGACATCGCTGACTATACCGGGTTTCCAGAAGCCTTCGGAGGCCGCCTTAAAACGCTGCATCCTAAAATCCACGGCGGAATCCTCTATCGTCGAGGGGTCGACGACGCCGACGCCGCTCAACTGGGCGTGCTCCCGATAGACCTCGTGGTGGTCAATCTTTATCCTTTCGCCCAAACCTACCAGGCCAGTCAAGAGCCTGATCTGTGGCAGGAGCAGATCGATATCGGTGGCCCGACGATGGTGAGAGCAGCGGCCAAGAACTGCCAGAACGTAGCCATTTTGGTCCATCCCGAGGACTACCAACCGGTGTTGGAGCAAGCCCGCCAAGGAGAACTTTCTCCCGACATTCGCAACCATCTGCGCAAGCGGGCTTTTGCCCACACGGCCGGCTACGATGCGCAGATAGCAGCCGCCTTCGAGGAGGAGCCTTTCCCCGCCAGAATCAGCCTGGCCTTGACCCGGCAGTCCGAGTTACGCTACGGAGAGAACCCTCACCAAAAGGCCGCCTTCTACCGTCTCGAGACCTTTCCGCCGCGCTTTCGTCAACTCCACGGCAAAGCTTTGTCCTACAATAACCTGCTGGATTTTCAGGCGGCCGTGATGCCGCTAGCTAGCGACAAAGTCCGCTGCTGCGTGGTCAAGCATGCTGCCCCCTGTGGTCTGGCCGAGGCGAGCACCTCAGTTCAGGCTTTCGAATTGGCCTGGGGAGCCGATGACAAAAGCGCTTTCGGCTCCGTGGTGGCCTTCTCGGCCGAGGTGGACAAAGCCACCGCTGAGGCCTTTGCCGGACGGTTCGTGGAAGCCATCGCGGCCCCCAAGTTCACTGCTGAGGCGTTAGAGGTTCTTGAGGCCAAGAAAAATCTCCGCCTGTTGGAACTGCCCAACCACCAGGCCCGCATCCCCGCCAGCTATGGCCACCAGTGGTCGGGCCAGGGAGCCGTTTGGCTGGCTCAGCAACCTGACCGGGAAACGGCTATGGAAATTCGGTCTGTCACGACCAAGCCTTTCCCTGAAGACAAGCGAGGCTTGGCCGAGTTCGCTATGACGGCGGCCCGTTGCCTGAAGTCAAATGCCATAGCTCTAGCGGCCGTCCAAGAGGGTGCCTTCGTCACTCTAGGCCTAGGCGGCGGCCAGCCCAACCGAGTCGACGCGGTCGACCTGGCTGTTCGTCGAGCTGACCAGGACTTGAGCGAGGCGGTGCTGGCCTCGGACGCCTTCTTCCCTTTCCCCGATAACATCGAGATAGCCGCTCAGGCCGGCATCAAGACGATTGTTCAACCCGGAGGATCGGTTCGAGATGAAGAGGTCATCGCCGCCTGTAACCGTCTCGGCGTGGCGATGGCTTTCACAGGACGACGCGGCTTTCGCCATTAAGAAAAAGAAAGCCCCGAGGCTCAAGCTCCACCTCGAGCTGGTCTTTGTCACTGCTCAAGACTTCCTCGGTTAAAAGGTTGGTCAAGGACGGCTTGAGGACTAACTCACTCAAGTCGAGGGTCAGTTTCTGGACCTCATCGGAGTTGTTAAAGCAACACACGACCGACTCGTCGGGACGAATTCTGGCCAGAGCGTAACACTCGTCGCTGACCATTAGCTCCTTCTGATTGCCCAGCAGGAGCGGCTCCGACTGACTCCTCATCTCGGTCAGCGCGGTGAGGGTGTCGCGAACCTTCGAACGTTTCGACCAGTCGTAGTCAGCCCGATTGTCGGGAAAGAAACCCTCCATGGCGTTCTCGGTGCCGTAGTAGAGGGTGGGCATACCGCGACAAGCATAGAGAAAAGCGAGGGCCAGCTCGAGCTTGCGCTCGTCTCCCCCGCAGTCTGACATAAAACGGATCATGTCATGGTTGTCGACGAAGATGCTGAGCTTGCGAGGGTTGTCGTAATAAAGGTCTTCAGCCAGTGCCTCCGACAAGAGACGGCAACTCTCGCCTCCCGCCGAAGCCCGTAAACGCGCAGCTTCCTGATCGTTATGGGGGGCAACCTCGGCAGCCAGGCGAAGTCGCTCCTGCTCACTTCGACCCGGATCCGATGCGAACACCCGGCGAATCGCGTAGGCCAATCGGAAGTCAAACATCGAGTCGAGAGCCCGATTCTGGTAGCCAGCCACCACGTTACCATCCTGCCAAAAAGCCTCTCCCAAGCTCAAGAAGTCCGGGCTCGTCGGTCGCAGTTGTTCATTAAAATCTCGTAAGAAGCTCTCGGGAACATGTCGAACAGCGTCGACCCTGACGGCATCAGCTCCGCTCGTCTCCAACCACTGTTGGTGAACCTCGATCACGTAGTCGGCGACTTCCGGTTTCTCGACGGCCAGATCGGGCAGGCCAGCCAGGGCCCCGTGTTCCATAGCATACTGGTGGTCGGCCCAGATCTTCCCTTCCCGATGAAACCAACCACTCTTGGTCGGATCGCTCACCCAGGGATGATTGTAGCCGGTATGATTGACCACCACATCCAGCATCACTTTCATGTCTTTCTGGTGCGCCTTCTCGCACAGTTCCTGGAGCTTCTCGCGACTTCCGAAATTGGGTTCGGCTTGCTCAAAGTCAAAGGGCCAGTAACCGTGATAACCGTCCATGCCCAGGAAATTCCGCTCGTTATAGTAAGGACACGACAGCCAGATACAGTCGACACCAAGACTCTCAAGCTCGCCGAGCCGGTCGATCACGCCTTGCCAATCCCCGCCGTGAAAGCGTTCCGGGTCTTGAGGGTCCACCTCTTTGGGTCGGTCCGCCTCACCCTTAGCAAAGCGGTCGGTGACCACGTAGTAGATGGTGCGACCTTCCCAACGAAAAACGTTCTTGAGAGTATCAGGAGAGAGAGTTCTCCCTAGCTGACCCCGGATCGTGTCCACCTCCGTCTTGGCCTCGAGGGAAAGGGGAGCTTGTCCATCCCAGCCGGCCTTCCTCAGGCAGGCTTTATCAAGCTGATAATGGAGGAGGTTATGGGTAGAACTAAAGGAACCCTCAGTTTGAGCCACCAGAAACGGCTCTGGGCCACCAGGCCAGGTCAGTTCAAGCTGGCTGTCGAGGGCCTCGCGTTCGGCTCCAGCCCGAAGATGAGCGAACTCAACGTCCACTCGAATCGAGTCCCTGTCTTCGCAAGCGTAGAGGGCAAAGAGATCCCGAGAGCTATCGAATCCGTCGTAGCGGCGCTCCACCTCACCCGTTTTGTCGACGGCTATAAGGAACCTTCGACCGAGGGGCGGCTTGGTCGAGCTACGATTCTTCTGGGACCAAGCTAGCGACAGGCGAGCGAGCTCAGCGTTGTGCTCATTTCTTTGACGGGCTGCTCGAGAATAAGCCCAACGGCTAAGACGGTTGCCTGCCACAGCTCCGACCAGGCCCCCCAGGGCTCCCCCCACAGCGCCGGCAACGGGCGAGTAAGCGGCGCCTAAACTCCCTCCTATGGCCACCCCGGCGGCGGCCCCGATCAGTTTGGGGCGTGTCGGCTTGAGTCTTGATGCAACGGTTGGTTGGTTGTTTGGGGTCCGCCCGGCAGGGGCCGGCCGGAACGATTGGACGCGCATACTTCACCTCTGAAACTTTGGAATTTCGTTTATCCCGAACAGATATTTCGATTTGAGTCTGAAAATTCGCTGAAAGATCGATGTCAGGTAAAAATTTAACCACCCCGGAGTCGGGAAAGAGTGGCGAGGAGGCTGTGAAAGCAGCCTGCCGCCTTTGCTAATTTGTGAAGTGTCCACCGACTGTGGATGAAAATGGGGAACGAATGTCACCAGCCTGTAACTTCAGCATAGTTTCAGTTCTGGGTCGGAGAATGACGCGACAATTCCTAAAGGAGACCTTGAGACCTTCAGCACCGTAGTGGCCAAGACGACAGGTCTCGTTCGAAACAGCCAGGTCCAGGGCTACGCTAAAGAACACGGGATGCAAGTGGTCAACGTGACCTGGGAAGACACCCACCGCTTCGACAACTCGTCCGGCGGGCGCAACATTTCAGACTTCACCCTGGCCGTCCAGGTTGATGGTGAGCGCGGCTCCCAGAGCGAGCTTCTGCCAGTTATGCGCCAACCCAACGGTGCCAACCAAATTCTCGTCATTCAGGTTCCGCTCAAGCAAAAGAATCCTCAAAACTTCGGTTTTGGCGGCGGGCCGATGATGGCGATGGCTAGCCTTGAAATGGCTTCCATGACCAGGAGTGCCTCGACCGAAGACGCCTACATCACCCACGGGGAGGCCGAGGGTCCCTACACTGAGATGGACGGCATCGACATCGAACGCGATGAGACCCTGCCTATTCGAGTGACCGTTCAATACTACAAAGCCACCGACGGCGAGGTCTCCAAGGCCGACGTCGACGACCTGGCCGCCAAGATCAAGAACGTCGAAGAGAAAGGCGACTTCGAGGGGAGTCTGGTGACCGACCGCGATCAGGACCGTCCCACCGCTGTCCCGGGCTTCAACGAAGAACCGACCACCTTCTGGGAAGATTGGCACAACAAGCACCAACGGGAAGGCGAATCGCCCCCCCCTGCTGGCATCGTGGCCGATCCTAGCGTGCCCGATCCTCAGCCTGAACCCCTACCCGAGGGCGGCATCGGTTTTTAGAACCACCTGAGACAGGGGGCTCTCAAAACGGCCAGAAAGGTTTTCCATGAGCACTTTTCTGGCCGAATTCGTTGGCACCGCCATCCTGATTATCCTGGGCGACGGCGTGGTTGCTAACGTGGTCCTTAGCAAAACCAAAGGCCACGGCTCGGGATGGATCGTGATCGCCACCGGCTGGGGCTTGGCGGTGGCGCTGGCTGTTTACTGTGTGGGACAGTTCTCGGGAGCCCATCTCAATCCGGCTGTAACGGTCGGCCTGGCGGCCATCAAAGAGGTCACCTGGGAGGTCGTTCCCACCTATCTGGCGGCCCGCCTTCACAGGAGCCTGCCTAGTCTGGATAGCCTATCTGGGTCACTGGAAAGAGACCGAGGACCAGGCTACCAAGCTGGCCGTCTTTTGCACCGCCCCCGCCCTTCGCAACACGCCCGCCAATCTGGTCTGTGAAATCATCGGGACGGGGGTGCTGGTCTTCGCCGTTCTGGCCATCGGCGCCAACGCCAGCTCGATCGGAGAGGTCAACCTTCAGCAAGCTTTTAGCACCGCCCTCAACCCTCTCCTGGTTGGCCTGATCGTGTGGTCGATCGGACTCTCTTTGGGTGGACCAACCGGCTAGCGACCTCGGCCCCAGGATTGCCCACGCTATTCTCCCGGTGGACCAAAAAGGTGACTCGGACTGGGGCTACTCCTGGATTCCGGTGGTAGGCCCCCTGGTTGGAGGCATCGTCGGCGCCGTAGTCTTCCAGGCGATAGGGTTCAACTAGACCGTAAAAGGAGTTCTCGTAATCGTTCCGTCGGCGAAGAGAAAATTCTCAGCTACCCCGACGCCCTGTCCCCAATCGCCAGTGGACAGGCTGAATCCACCTTCCCGAAACATCACCGTGCCTCTTCGGCCTCCTCCGAGGTTTTGCGGCTCCTGGACTCCCCCTCCATCAACGGGAAGACTCAAAACCGGTTTGCTGTGCTCCCAGTCGGATGTCTGTCATTCTCATAGGACAACTTCAAAGTCGAGTCGTCAAACAACCTTAATTCAGAGAGTCTGGAGGAGCTGGACGGTGGGGAGGATGGCGCTCAGGACGATGAAACCGACAATGAACCCCATGACGACCATGATGAGAGGCTCCAGAAGGTTGGCCATGTCGGTGATGGCTAACTCGACTTCACTGTCGTAGAACTCGGCCACATGACTGATCATCGCGATCAGGTCGGCTGATTCCTCTCCCACGTTGAGCATTTGGATCGCCCCTTCTGGAAAGACGTCATACTTTTGCATCGCCTCGGCCACGGTGGAGCCGTCCATGATCTCGACGGTGGCCTGACCTAGTCGATACTCTATAACCGCGTTGCCAGCCACAATGCCACAGCGGCGGAGGGTGGGAACCATAGCCAAGCCAGCATCGAGCATCGTGGCCATAGAGCGGAGGATCCGAACGGTCACAATCTTCCTAGTTAAGTTTCCGATGACAGGCAACCGTAGAGGCACCGAGTGGAGAGCCATTTTCACGTGGGGATTCTGAAGAAAGTAGCGTCGAATCCAGGGTTTGCCAAGCCAGGACCCCACGAGAAAGCCGACCAGAACAGTAAAACCGATGGGCACGAAATAGCGAGACATCAGTAGAATTTTGGTGGGAAGAGGCAGTTCCACTTCGAGACTCTGAAAGAGCGGGAGCATCATCGGCAACACGAAATACACGAAACCGGCGATGGCGGCCAGAGAGACGGTGAGAAGAATGGCTGGATAGGTGGTGGCGGCCACCAATTTCTTCTGCATAGCAGTCTGCTTTTCGAGAAGCTCAGCCAATCGGTCGAACGCTTCATTGATGCGTCCCGATTGCTCGCCGGTCTCGGCTAGACCGATGAAAACGGGTGAAAAGACTGTCGGATAATTGCGCATCGCCCGAGAAAACGTGTGTCCGGTTTGAACCTTATAAGCCAAGTCGCCGACCACCCGGGCCAGGTCGGTGTCGTCACTATCGGAATAGAACTCTAAGACCCGGTGGAGCGGTATGCCCGAATTGAGCATAGCCGCCAGTTGACGGGCAAAAATCGCTAGTTCTTCACCATTGACCTTAGGCGGCCCAAGACCCCCAACCAACCCTCGAAGCTGAGCAAAGAGCTCATCGATGGCCTCCTGGTCTTCTCCTGCATCACGATCGGCCACTGTGATGGTATTCGCGGGTTTTTACTCGGCCCCTGGCGGATCGAGTAAAGGCCGCAAGAGTCGGCCGATGCCCCAGTGGACTAGACCGCCTAGCAAAAGGCCTGAAAGGATGAAAGAGCCTGGTAAAGTGTAGACGATCGCATAGGTCATCGAAGCCCCCAGAATATAATCGACGTGGTCAAATATCCAGGCCTGACCGGGCTCAAGGCCCGTCCGTCTCTTGCAAAAACTGTTGACCATGGTGCCGAGGTCGACCCCGAGGGCCAGCACCACCCCCTCTTCCGCCCGACCCTGGGCCAAACCCACCAAGAGTCCCACCAGGATCACGGTCGACACCCCCGACAATCCGCGACTATCTCCGATCATTCGCTGAGGGCCTAGAGAGTAGCCAAAGTCCACCGGCATCACAATACAGCGACCGAAGCTGGCCCACAGAAAATAGAGGACAAAATTGGCCGCCATAGCCGGGAGGTAGAACCAGAGCACCTCGATCACGATCGGTGTCGCCAGGCGAAGACCACGTTGGCCAACCCGAACCCGCCAACCCAAAGGCGCAGGAACCAGTGGAGCGCACCCGGTTCCTGGTAGGTAGCCAGGCCCACGCAGGCGAGACCGCTCAAGAGCATCATCACCTTCCCATACTGGGCCCAAGAACGGAGGTCGGGTTCCATCAGAGTTGCTTCTTGGCCATCTCTCCAGATCCTAGTCTTCAGCCACCGGAGGAAAATACTGATAGAGCTCCCCCCGCTCAAGCCGAAGATAGTCTGAGGAGCGACTGGAGATGATAAAGCCGTCTGATTCACAGATGTAGACAAAGGGAGTCCCGCCGCCCAAGTAGTCGGTCGGGGACTCCTCCAGTCGGTCGGGCAGAGGGTCAGACTGCTTTAACTTGAGAATCAGGCGGGCAGCCTCCAGGCGGGTAAAAGTCCACCGATAGAGGAGATGAGCCCGTTCCAAGTTGGGGGTGAGTTCCCCAACCAGCTGAAGGTTCTCCAGGTCCTGCTGCTCGAGATGAGGGGTAGGAGTCAGGTCATAGAAGCTGTCCCTTTGGCCAAGATGCTGGTTGATGAAACGAACTTTTTTGGCCCTAGCTCTGAGCCTTAGCTAAGCCCGCGGCGGTGGTCACACGGCCAGACGATCTGAGGGTAGGTCAACATTGGTTCGATGGTAGGCAAGTGGGCCTCAAAGGAGGGCTTTCTCCCCAGAAGGACTTCTGAGACCAACCTGAGTCTTAGAAAGGCTGATCTGGCTGAAGGCCACCAGGGTCGTCAAATCGGCCAGCACCTCGTCTTCGACATCGGCCACCCCCGGCTGCCCCCAGACCGTCTCTAAGGCAATGTATCCGTTTTCTCCCTCTGGGAGCTTCTGATAGAGGGCCCAGCGGCCGAGCACCTCTGTTTGGATGGCCTCCACTCGCTGGGGGTCCTGGATTTGTGGGCGAGCAGACCAGAGGCCAAAGAGGGCCAAGCCGCTCAAGACCAGGGCCGAGGTGAGCCACCGTCTCACGGGTCGGGCTCGCAGGGCGCCGACAGAATCTCCAGCAGAGGACGATGGTGCTCAGCCACTAGACGATAGTGCTTCCAAGGTCCCGGGTGGTGTTGCTGGACTTCCCGAAGCCATTGGGAACAAGTCGTAACGAATAGACCGATCGCCTCCTCGCCACCCAGGCACCCGTGGTCTAGAACCCGCTGGCATTGCGGGAATTTGAGCTGGTAGCGGTGACCGAGTTCCGTGAAGGTCAAGATCAGGCATCGTCCGATTCGAAAAAACTGATACTCTTCCACCACCACCCGGAGAGGAATGAAAACGCCCACAGCTTGCTCGGGTTGCTGGTCCTGGTCACTGGGTCTTGCGTGGCGACCCACTCGTTGAAAAATGTCGGAACGCTCGGGGTCGAGGCGCTTGGCTTCTTCCAGCAAATCCTCAAGATCGGCTTGGGAGCGGGCGCCGATGACGGTGGCCATCCGAGCCAGATCGGTCTGCTCCTGCGGGGTTCTGGGCAGGAAAGTCAGGCCGGCCGTGGCTCGGTTCCGTCGGTCGGGGTCAGCCTCAGCCGAGACCACCAAAGCCTGGCAGCGAAAGTTCGGCAGTTCTTCCTGGTCAAACTCGAAGTCAAGCTCTAAGGTAGAGCCCACCTTAAGCGGTTTTTCGGTCTCAAGCTGGCATCCCGAGCGACTGAGATCGAGGGTGATCGCCTGAAAGCCTGGAAGCTGACGAGAGCGGACTCGAAGACTAACCTCGTGACGGGGATAGCGACGGTCGGCTGCTTTGCTCAAGAGTTTTCCACCCGTTCCTTCAGCAGTTTCAGCTCCTCGACGGTGATTCCCATTCGATAGATCAGGCCTTCTATGTAGCCCAGCTGCTGAGGCTGCAACACCCCGTCAGCGAAACAGACTGTCAACAAAGCCTGCATCGCCTCCAGTCGACTCTCTCTGTCGGCAAAAATCTTCTCGAGTTCCACGGGCTCGCTCGAGGGCCGCTGGCTCAAGTTGCGGTCTAGCAAACAGATCACTTCCGGTAAAGACCAACCTAGCTGACGGAAAACGGTCATCAAACCCTGGACCTCCTGAGGACTGACAGCCTCGTCAGCCCAGGCCACTTGGAAGAGTGCGAGGCTGAGCTGTTGCAGTGGGTTCTCCATCGCGACCGCCTTCGGGAGGGGCAAAGAATTACCTCGAAGAAGATTCAGCCTTGCGTTACTGGCTGATGATGGTGCTCCTCCTGCTGGGCTGCCGCCCCCCCGATGGGGTCCAAGTTGTAGCCACCATCCCCTCTCAAGCCCCGCTGGCCGCTCGAGTCGAGGTTACCAGCGATCGGCCGGTGGCCCCTCTAGAAATCGTGGTCGACGGCCGAAGTCAGGTTCTCGAGCCGGTGCCCCACGCGCAACAGCACGAGTTGATCGCGGTTGGCCTCGAGCCTGGTCGCGCCCAGAACCTGAGGGTGCTCCTAGGTCGAGCCGATGGCAGCACCTTCTCGACTCAGGCCGTCACGGTCAGCCCACCTCCTCTGCCTGAAACCTTCCCCACCATTGAAGCGGTGACCAAGTCGGAGGAGAGCGGCTATCTCGTCTCCTCACTCTCCCTCTGGGAAATGCCTGACGACCTGCCCCAAGACAGCTTCGTTCTGGTCACCGACCTGGAAGGCAAAGTGCTCTGGTATTATCGAGACTCGACCCTCTTCAACGAGATCGTGCCGTTGGCCAACGGGAACCTGCTCATGCTCGAATTGGGTCCCATGAGGCTGGTGGAAAGAGATCTCCTGGGCCGCGAGGTCCGGACCCTGAGGGCCACCGGTCTGGGAGAACTCCAAGACGGAGAGACTGCCGTTGAGGTCGATAGCTTTCATCACGATTTCGACCTGGCTCCAGATGGCGCTATCTGGGCCCTTTCCAGCCAATTGAGCGACGGGGTCGTAGACGACCGGGTTGTGCTGGTCTCCCCCGAGGGCCGGGTGGCCAAAGACTACTCGCTCCGCTCGGTGCTCGACCCCGGCCGCTCTCTTTACCCCGACACGGGCTTTTGGGAGCATTGGTATGAGCCTCCAGCGCTCGACTGGGGCCACGCCAATTCCCTCAATTTTTCTCCCGATCGGAGTCGCTTTCTCGTCAGTCTGCGAAACCAGGACGCCGTGGTCTGCCTGGAGGCTACCAGCGGCCGACCACTCTGGATTGTAAGCCGACCCGAAGGTTGGAATCCGAGCTTCAACAATTTGAGGCTCCAGCCAGATGGCAAGCTGCAATGGCCGGTTCGGCAACACGCCGCCAAGTGGACTGGTCCCAATAGCTTCGTCCTGTTCGACAACGGGCAAGAAGCGAGTCGAGCGGTTGAGTACACGGTCGGTCCAGACACCAGGAAGGTGCGTCAGAGCTGGGAGTTTCGAGACCAGCCACCGTTCCATTCTCCCTTCCTGTGCGATGTTGACCCTCTTCCTGACGGGGCAGTGGTCATTACCGACGGCTGCCGAAAGGATGAGGACGGTCGGTTCTTCGCCCGACTGCTGGAGGTAGGCCGGGATGGCCACAAGCGATTTGAGCTGCTCTTTAGGCGGCCGGCTGCGGCTGGTTGCACCATATACCGCACCCACAAGCTCAGCCACTGGCCCTAGAGACTCTCCGGTAGAGGCCAAAGCCTCGCACTCATCGAAATGATCATAGGGACAGGAGATCGTAGTGAAGCGTTCTAAAGGCGCCAGACCCGCCAACTGGGGGGACGCCAAGCCAGCTTCTCGGCAGGTTCAGAGCGGAACGACCCTGGTCGAGATGTTGGTCGTTCTTGCTATTGTCTCTGTCATCGTCGTTAGCGTCGGCCTCCTGATCAGAACCGGGGTCGACTACTATCTCTACAGTACGGAACAGGTTGAGGTTCAACGCCAAGGCCTCTTTAGTCTGACTCGCCTCTCGCGCGAGCTGGCTCCCACCAATTTTGACTCAGTGGCGGTCTACTCCGCTCCCGTCTCAGGCATTGTCTTCGCCTCTCCTCGAGACGCTCTGGGAACCTTCCAACGCGACGGTTCGGGCCGAATCATTTGGACCAAACTGATCTGCTACTATGTAGCCGACTTTAACGGCCGCTCGACCCTGCTGCGCAAAGAGGAGCTTTTGGCCACTCCCGCCGTCGAAGTTCCCGACCCCAACTCTCTGGGACGGACGGCCGCCTATTTCGACGGGTTGGCCACCACCCCTCGGGTGATCGCCCGCGGTGTGGTCAATTTCAATGCCGTCTTAAGAACGGACGCGGTCGAGTTAAGCGTCACTTCACGGGTGGAAAATGGCCGAAGCTTTCTCGAGATGGATATGGAGACGACGATTGTTCCGCGCAACTAGAAACCGTGGCCACAACCTACTCGAAGCCGTTCTAGCGGCCGTCATTTTTGCCACGGTGGCAGTGGCTCTCCTGGGCATTTGGGGAATGCAATTCAGCGCCCTCTCCAAGTCGCGCTCGATGTTGGTCGCTTCCTTCTTGGTCGAGAGAACCATGGAGGAATGTTTGGCAGCCGGTTTCGAGAGAGTGGAAGATCTGTTTCCCCAGCCTCCCGTTCCCTCGCTGGTTACTATCCGTTCGCGCACCCGCTCGGGCGAGACCATCCAGCAGTTTCAGGTCGAGGTGCTGGTCAATGCTCATCCGACCGACCCGTTGCGCAAGACCATCGTCGTCACGGTTCGCTTTACCGACAAAACCGGAGATCGGACGGTCACCTACCACTGCGCGGTTCATCGCGACAGTTAATAGGAAGAGGGAGCCTACTGCTCTTAACCCTCATCGCCTGCTTACCGACGGGTCCGGGGCAGGTTGAGACGGTCTCCAGAGTCTTTCCTGTCGACCGCCGCTACCTCCCTCTCCAAGCTCCCACCGATGGCCAAGCCTGTCTTCTCTTGCCTGACCAGCCTGGGGAACTTGTGTGGGTGACCGGCTGTAGCCTGGAGGCCCGGTGCCGTTCACAGGCTGAAAATCGCTTCGTGGGGGACTCTACGGTCGATTTTCGCTACCCTCAATGGCATAACGAACTCCTCGATACCCGTCAGGGGTTCCGACTCTTCGGATTAGGTCAGGGGGTGGCAGAGATCCACCTACCGGACGGATTCGGGCTCCCGATGAAGAGCAATGAGCCCCTCTGGTGGACCTTCAGAGTGGTCAACCTTGAAGCTTACCAGGCTGATACGGAGGTCCGCTTCCATGGCCGACTCGATTTCATCCGTCAACGAGGCCTTCAGGAACCTATCACCGCCCTCACCGCGCGCGTTCTCTCGCCCAGTCGAGAGGGATGGCCGGTCCCTCCTGGAGGTCAAATTCATGAGGCCGACGTTACCGACCAACTCGGCCTGACAGAGTCTACTCGCCTGCACTTCGCCTCGGTCGCGCTGCATCCCAGGGCCCACTACTCAGAGCTTCGAGATCAAACCACCGGAGAGGTCCTCCTTCGCCTCGAGATGCAAGAACGGCGGCCCGACTCAAGCTTGAAGAGTGTCGAGACGTATTCTTCTCAGGAAGGGGTGCTGCTCAACGCTTCCCACCGCTTCGAGCTGGTCACTTATTACGAAAACCCGAGCCAAGCCCCCATCCGCGGCGTGGCCTTCTGGATGGTCTATCTGGCCGACCCGGATTTCCGGCCAGACCCGTGAAGGCGCCCTAAATCTTATAAATGGTCTTGCCGAGTTCGTTAGCCAGGTCTTTCAAAACGGTGAAGTCATCCTGGCTAAAGGCGCCACTGGCCAGCAGGTTGTCGGCGTAGAGAAGACCACGGACCTGCTCCATGCGGTCGCTGATCGGGACGCAAGCCACCGAGCGAAGGCCGGAGATGACCACGCTCGTTTCGCCCTGGAATTTCTTATCAGAGAGAGCGTCGACCAAGAGCAAAGGCTCCCGCTCATAGATGGCTCGCTGGAGAATGGTGCGACTGATGGTGGCCACCGTCCAGAAGTTCTCTTGAGGGAACTCGTGGCTGACCGCCACCTTCCAACCTTCGGAATCCTCGAACAGAATGACGGCCCTTTCGAGGTTGAGAGTCAGCATGATTTCGTTGAGAGTGTCGGTGGCCAGCTCCACCAGCTTGTCGGGCAGAGGCCCCTCGGATGTACGAAAAGGGTTGAGAGATTCTCCCATGGTGGAGGCCTTCGCTCGCCCGTCCCCTCGTCCTGCGCCTAATCTATCTTAACCGGGTGTCGAAGCCGGTTGAGACGCAAGATGACAGAGCGAGCCGCGGTGTTGGTGTTGGACGCGCCGTAGGTCAGGCCACTCAAGAGAGTTGCACCAGCAGCTCCCAGGCAGGTTCCAACCAACCCGCCGCCAGGCCCTCCTAAAAGGAGCCCGAAGAGCCCACCCGTGGTCGATAGCACTCCAACGCGAGTTGTCCAGGGAACAGGGGCCCCGGCTTCTTGACTGTACTCTAGGAAGAGGCTGTGAGTTGTTTCCAAGTCTTTCAGTAACCAGTGAAGGCGAGCTTCGAACCGCTCGTCGCGAAGGACCCGCAAGGTCGATAGGTCAAAATCCAGGCCCTCCACGTCGAGATAGAGTTCCAGCCCTGGACAGGCTTGATTGAGCTGCAGCTTCTCCACGCAGATGCCGTGGTGAAGGATGAATAGCGGGATGGGTCCCGGAGGAGGCCAGTAAGACCCCATAAAGCCACCCGAGCGATAGGGAGGTGGCCCGCCGAAGGAGCAAGTGAGGTAGGTTTCCCTCCCTCGGGGAGCTTCGACCACCGTGACCTCCTCCTAAGGCTCCCGAGCAGGATGGGGCCGGAAGCCTCCCTCATCGCCCGAGGAGCGGTGAAACTCGAAAGCGTAAAATGAGCCGAGAGGCGCCTGAGGGTGATTCCTCGGGTAGATTCGGTCAAGTTCTAGCCCGTCTAGCTTGATAGGGGCCGGGCAAGCCCAGCAACGGGTGACGAGAGCCTCGATCTCGTCCACCGTTTGCATCAGAGTCGCCTTCAGGGAGTCCCCGAGCTTCCAGGCCTCGCCTGATTTCTCCAGCTCCACAAGATAGGTGGCATCGACTTCCCCCTCGATCTCCTCCAGACACGAGCCATCGGGCTCCAGGACAAACCGTTGGCCTTTTCCGGCTGAAAAACGGGCGAAGGTCAGTCGCTTCGGCTCTCGCGCCAGAGAAGCCCGCAGGCCAGTCAGCAAGTGCCGCCAGGTCCAGTCTTTCGGGAGTTCCCCGGTGAAGAGTCGTTGGAGAACCTCTTCCACCTGGAAGAGGAACTCTGTCTGGAACGCTAGCCGCAGATACTTTCGGCCCATTCGGACCGAAATCTGGCTAGAGCGGGCACTGACAGCAGCCTGCACCAGCTTGACCAGCCAAAGGCCCGGCTCTTCTAGCTGATGACGGGCGAGCTTGGACATGGCCCGGCTTGGATCGAGGGTGATGGAGCCGCTGGAATCGACCAGACCGGTAGAGCGCTGAACGGAGAGAAACTCCTCGAGACTGCTCATCAGCTATAGACTTCTACCGAGGTACCGTTGATCACGACTTCCTCGTCCCCAAGCTCGAAGGAGGCTGGGTCTATCCCTCGCGCTTCGTTTTTGACCAACTCAAAGCTCTCTTCAAGATCGGCCTGCCCCACCAAAAGGTGAGTGGAAAGCCGGGTGGCTAGTTGCGAAAAGGGCAGGTCCACCTCAGACTGCTTCTCTAGCACAAAATCGAAGGCCTCAGTCGCTCCCTTCGGGTCAGCCGTGACCAGCATAGAAGCGGCTTTGGCCGCTTCTACGAAACTGTCCCTGGGGTCAAGATGTCTGGTCAACCGTTGCCAGATGGAAAGAACTGACGGGAGGTCGTCTTTGCTGGCCTCAAGCAGGCCGACCAGGGCTTCCCGCCGTTGCCCAAAGGTCTCAGCCCGAACCGGTGGCAAGACGGCCTCCCAGGCTTCGTCGGTTTGGTCGGGCTTCGAGGCGCTCTCATGCTCTTTCGCATCCGAAGCCAGACCTTCCGTCCCTCGTAACTGTTGAGAGAAGAACTCCCGTAGCGCATCGACAGACCGGACCATCGGTTACCGTCCGTCGATGCTTCGATGGTCAGAGAACCGGTGCGATGCAAAGGCTTCCTGTTGGTCAACTCAAGAATCGCTTGACCATCCTTGGGCAGCTGGATCGGTTCAAAATTCAAGACCGACTGCCATCCAGGTGTATCATACTCACTGGCATAAATCAGACGGTTCTCGGTTGCATTCCAATGGGGGCCTGAGAGGGCCACTGTTAGAGCCTGGGGCGTTCCGAGAAGACTCAGGACAGACTCCCAAGCGGCCTTCTCGAGGGGGGCTTGCAGCAAGCCTTCGGCAAGACTCTGACGCAATTCGGGAGGCATCGCTTTGACCCGAGCCTCCTGGCCTGAGATCAGGCTCAAACGAGCCAATTTGTCTTCCTCAGAGAGGTTCTCTGATAGACCGGCCAAGAAAGCACGCGAGCCCGCGTAGTCGTCCGAGAAAACGAGGGCAAGCCGGTTTAGTTCTCGCACCTGCTGAGACTGATTTCGACTGGCCGTAGCCGCCAGCCGGGCATCGCGGGAGCTGTTGGCTACGGACAGAAACTTCAAAAAACGGGTCAACTCCTGGTCCAAATCCTGGGGCGAACCCAGGTTAGCCAGCAGCCAACGAAAGTCCGAATGGGCCTGCCTGAGGTCTTCGTGACCGAAATGGAACAGGGCCGCCACCGCGTCGCGACGGGTCTCGAACGAGATCCCCTCGGGCCCGTGGTTGAGCGCCATGGCGACCTCCTTGGAAGCCTCGAGGTCACCGCTCATCTGGCGAAACGCCTGGACCGTCTCCAGCCCGCTGCAGTCGAGCATCGGCTCGACCAACTCCAGGGCTCGGCTCAAAGGCATATCCTGGTCGGTGAGGAGCTTGAACTGGCCAAGATCCAGATCTCTCCGCCGGGTTTTGAGGTCCTGAAGAGCGGCAACCCCGTTGACATCTCTGCTCAGGGGTAAACCAGCTTTGGCCATTTCCGTCAGGACCGGCAAGGACGACTCGGGGCGCCGCTGATGGAGATTATAGACCGCTTTGGCGGTGTCCTCATCGAGTTCTTGGCGAAGGGTCTGCCAGTCACCCAGTTTTGAGCCAAGTCGAGCCCTATCTCTTCTTGCTGAGGAGCCAACTGTCCCAATGTTAAACCGTCGATCCGAAGAGTCTGACTGTAACCCCGCGCCAAGCCAAAGTAGGAGCCGATCAGGTTAGGGCCGACCTCCAGACCTCGCTCCTTCAGCTCACTCAGCAAGGTCACTTTGTTATCAACTTCGATCCCGTCCACACCCAGCAAGAAGCCCACATCGAGAGCCTGTCGTCGAGTCTCGAGGGTGTAAGACTGACCGTCGTATTGGAAACTGACCCCTTGACCCTGGCGGGTATCTCCGCTGAGAGCGTTGTAAGCCACAAAAAGGTCCGGCCCCAATCGATGGTCGGTCTTGAGCTTGTGCAGGCAAGCGGCCAGTTGAGGCTCGGGTAGGGCCTCAAACTCTTCACTCGTTAAAGCTGCCATTTCGAGCAGGTCGCCACCGTCGTGGAGAGTGGTGTCAGCGGCGAGGACCGTTTTGCCCTCTTTAAGAATCTTGGCAGCCCGTTCCGCATCGATAGACTCTCGCCGGCTCCACAACAAAAAGGAGCGTTCTTCGGCCAACTCGATCCGATCGAGCAGCCTCTCGGCCGCCTCTCTCAGTTGAGAGTGATCGGTTTCGGGCCTCCAAATGGAGGGAGCGGTGGCAGCGTGAATCGGCAACATTCCTCGAAGGTAGGTCGGAGGGCGGGATAGGCCAGCTGTTTGTTGGGCATCCAAAGTGGCGCCGAACCCGTCCATCTCGAGCCTAACAGCTGACTGTGCAGATTCGATGCAAAAAGGCTATAGAACCGTAAGAAACGAATCAACCAGGCCATGAAAGCTCTGTTGCTGGGGGTTGATTCTACCGCGGGCGGGGCCAGGGCCGTGTTGGTTCGTCAGGACG
>CAYRFU010000028.1:17459-32508 GCA_964423525.1 uncultured Burkholderiales bacterium
ACGGTGTCGTTCTCGCCAGGGCCAGAGCTCGCCACGAAAACTCGCTCCTAGACACCGTCCATCGAGCCACAGAACCGTGTCTGGCCCAACTCGAAGACCGGCCCTACGTGGTGACCGTTTCACTGGCAGGCTGCTCAGTGACCATTCCCCCAGCCCTTTTTCCGGAGGTCACCGCCGTCTGGCTGTGCCGACCTCAGGAGGCTCTTCTGTGCGGGTCCCTGGGCTGTCGAGCCGGCCTGGTCATCCAAGCCGGTAGCGCCGCACGAGGGCTGGGAGTGGATCCGACCGGTCGTTTAGTGGGTCTGGCCCAAGATACTGGGAGCGCCACCTGGCTCGCCGACCGCGGTCTGGCCGAACAGAACAGCAGTCCCCGCTTGCAAGCGGCCGCTCGCAAGCGGTTTCCTGAGGGGGTTCCAGAAGACAGCCGCAGAGTGGCTTTCTGCCAAGATGTGCTGCGCTTGGCCAGCTTTCCCGGTCCTGACCCAGTCTGCCGAGCTCTCGTCCTGAAAGCCGCGCGGGCCCTGACCGACCTGACCCGTTACCTGGTTCCTCGGCTCCATCTCCTCCAGAATCATCGTTCCACTTGGAGCGGCGTCGCCTTTGAGCCGACCTTACTGGAAGCCTTCTCCGCCGAGGTAAACCGACACTTGCCCAAGCTCCGCTGGGAGGAACCCCGCTTTTCAGCAGAATTCGGCTGCGCCTTGCTGGCTCAAGCGGCTCTCGACGAGCGACTTCGTCGGGGTTTAACGCCAGAAGGCGTGAACACTATCGGCAAAGACCAATGGCGTCACGTCTTTCGCATCAGAAAGCCGCTGCCAGAACTCAAGCCAGATTAGTCAGGCCGGACTCGGGGTCGAAATAAATGCGAACCTTGCCTCTCCGGAGCTGAGACTCGAGCTGGGCGACCCGCTCTTCCACGGAGATCTCCCCGTGCTCGACGCCACCTCGGGTGACGAACTCTTCCAAGATTCCCCGCAAAGCCTCCGGCGAAAGCTCGCAATGAGGGATGACCATCGGTTCGTTCATCACCCGGGTTTCCGGGCCGGGCGGTCAGATCCTACGTAAACACGGGGTTGTTCTCGGGAGCATCCAGAGCGCCGCCTTCGACGAAGGCTTCGGTCTGAAGGAGAGTGGCAACCTCGTCGGGGTTAAACCCGAGGTCTTGGAGCTGACCGGCGCGAGCGGTCACATTGGCGGTCGCTTGGCAGGTGAAGACGCCTTCGGAAGTCAGGTTCCCTTCACCCGAGCCAGCGGCCCGAGTTTCTGTGC
Source organism: uncultured Burkholderiales bacterium (assembly GCA_964423525.1). Lineage (GTDB taxonomy): Bacteria > Vulcanimicrobiota > Xenobia > Xenobiales > JADMJV01 > CAYRFU01. The sequence goes on from CAYRFU010000028.1 coordinate 18,729, forward strand.
CGAACTCGGCGTTTTCGACCACCACGGCCGCTCCCGTAGCCAGTGTGTTGGGCACGTCGGGACCATTGTTGCCGGCGGCCGCCGCCACGGGAACGTCGAACTGATTCTGGAGCCGGGTAGTATTGGCATTAGTGCGAATGGTGAAGGGGTCTACAAAGTTGGCCTGTTGGGAGAGATTGACAGCATCAAACTCCTCTCCGTTAGCAACCTGGCGGACCACCTCGTCGGTCGCATTGGCGATCGATTCCACTCGAACTTCGCCCGGGACATCAACTTCAAAGCGCTCGATTTCAATATTGGGAGCCTCGGAGTTGATGGCGCCCTGAGTGATGGCTCCACCCGACTGGATGATTCCGGCCATGGTTTCGCCGTGGTTGAACTCTCCCTCTTCGGCCACAAAGTCGTCGACCAGGGCTATCCTGATCTGCTCGGCGTCTCCCGGGTTGACAGGATTCAACGAGATATCCCCCTGAGGGACCTCGATGCCGGCCTCTTCTAAAGTCTCAACGTCCTGGGGGTCGAGAGTTTCGTCTGGCTCAGCCGAGGCCAGGAAGTCGTCCAGCGACCCTTCATTGAGACGGCGAATCTGGTCAGGAGTGAGGTTGAGGACCACCTCCCCGATCAGTTCATCGTCGAAAGTCGGGTCGTCAAGAGAAGCCTCAATAGCGGGAGTTAGAACCGTCTCAACCGGTGGATTGGCTTCGCCTTGAGGATTGATGGCGGTCACAAAGGAGCCTCCACCGGTGGCTTCCGCCTCCTGCTCCTGGCCATCGCCCACGATGGTGACGCTGGCCAATGACCCCTCGTCACCGGCCTCGGTGGTAGCGGTCGAAGCTCCGGCCACTCCGGTCTCGGCGACTGCTCCGTCGGCTGCCCGAGCGACGGCCTCACCCATAAAGGTCCGGGCGGTGGCTTCGCCTTCGTTGAAGGCCAGAGCTTGAGCTCCCCCCCCGGCAGCAGCTTCTGCTCCCGCCACGGCATCTTGCTCAGCTGTGCTGAAGGCTATCGAGCCATCCCCTGCCACGGCCGTCGAGATACCGCCGTCGGCCGAGGTAGCGACTGCCGTCGAGTCGAATTCGGCGTAGGTCTCGGTGAGAGATTGCTCGCCTTCGGCCACCGAAGAGCTTTCGGCTTGGTCGTTGGCTACCGAGGTGGTGATAGCCCCCTGGCCTTCTGCGTCGGCCAGGGCAGTGCTGTCCCGGCGACCCTGAGCCAGGCTCTGAGCGCCGTCATCAGCATCGGCGAAAGCAAGAGAGCCATCTTGAGCCGAGGCGACTGCTGATGAGTCACCCGTGGCTAGCGCGCTGGCGTCAGATTCCGCTCCGATGACGGCAATAGCGTTGGAACCGTCCTCGGCGCTGGCAACGGCCACATCGAGGTCGTCATTGCCCTGACTGGCGATCACCACGGCTTCCCCGAGGGCTTCATCGTCGGCCGTCGTCTCGGTGGCCTGGGTGTCGGCTTGCGCCTGAGTCAGATTATTGAAGGCAGCCTCAACCGTCTCGCGGTCACCAGCCACGGTGACATTGGTCTGGGTTTCGCCCTCAGCTGCCGAAGCGAAGGCTCCCGTAGTCTGGTCTTCTCCAGCATCGACGAAGCGAATTCGAACCTCTTGAGTGGTGGGTTCGGCGGCTTCTGTTAAGGCCGGACGCCCTCGTCCAGGCGTCACCTCTCCTTCGGGAACGTCGGCCTCGGCCTCGGGGTCTTGAGCGATTGATTCCTCTAAAGAAGCGGTCAGAGCAGCCCTCTGTTGGCCGTCGTCTTCCACCGGAGCCTCCCCGCTGGGCTCGAATTCCGCGTCGCTCTCGGGGGAAACGACGGCTTCCTCTTGGGGGGTCTCGACCGGCCCAGCCTTGTCAGCGGAGCGGGGCGGTGGAGCGCCAGTAGGCGCGGGTGCAGATGAGATGGTTGGCATAACGTCCTCCTCTGACCATTCTAGCTGGAGCCCTCTCCAGTTTCTTCCAGAGCAGCCGGCGGACATTGAAAAAATGTTACAAAGAAAAGAACCTTCAGACTCGGAGGTTTCGCAACACTTTCTCAACCTTCAAGAGGCAACACGGTTTAGACTCAGAGGAGACCAGCGCTCTGAGCAGGAGATATCGTGACTGTCCAAACTGTCGGCCCCAACCTGGTCCCTTTGCCTCGTTCCCACTCCCAGGAAGCTCCCGATCCGATCGAGGATGCCTTCGTCGAAAGTCGTAACAGCTTCGCTTACGGCCTTTACGACAACGACCCTACAGCGGCCGTTGCTCGACTCGGCCAGGCCAAGGCCTTTGAGCGGCTGGGGGGGGCACCTGCTCAAGGAGATACAGGCCTACCCTTTCCGCCACTTCAAACCCGAGCGATTTGAACCCCTCCTCGAACTGTTGGACGATCAGCCTTTTCAGCCCCAACTGCTCAAGCCGGCCGTCCATCTGGCCGCCGAACTTTTTCGTCGCTCTCGGGAGTTACCGATCAAGACATCCTACTCCCACCAGCAGGAATCCCCTCAGCAGGCAGAATCGATGGCCTTAAGGTTTAGCGAGCACCTAGCAGACTGGCTTGATCAGGGAGCGGCGGAGCTATGGATCGAGGGAGAACCGGCCTCGTCCGAGGATTTAGAAGCGGCCCTCAGAGCGGGCCGACCAGCCATCGACGGGCAGCGGATTTTGTGCCATAGCTGGGACCCAGAAGGCCTGAAGTTGGTGGAGCGACTGACCACCGTCCAGGCTGAGTCCTGTCTCGACGAACTCGAGTCACTTCCTAAAGACGAGGTGAGCGACCGTCTCAAGACGATGGTCGAGGCCGGCCTAGGGGCCCGAGAAGCCGGTCTGTTCCAAGCCCTGAAGCGACTGGCGGAGGGGGCTTTTCACCGCCCGAACCTCGAGGCAGCCCTGGTTGGCCAGTCGGAGTATCTGGCCCAGGTGGGAGCTCGGGCCGGTCAAGCAGGGATGGACCTCGGGAGAGAATTCAAACAGGTCCTCCCTCTGGTGTCTTTCCACGAGGCTTTGGCTGAGCTCGCTCCCAGCACCCTGACCCGGGAATTCGCCGAGGGAAGTCTTGCCTTTCTCCTTAACACCGTCCACGAACGGGTCAACGAACGGACCTGTTACCTTACCGAGAAACTTTGGGAACAGAATCCCGAAATGGTTGAGCCGACCATGCAAGCAGTGACAGACAACTCGGCTGCTCGTTGGACCGGCGGCGGAGTCTACACCTCCTACCCCGGAGTAGCCGACCGCTGGAAGCTCGCCAGGGTGGCCCTTGAGGAGTACGGTTGGCAGCCAGACAGCCGTCAACTCGCCTGGATGGCGGCCCCTCTAGCGATGGCTAGTCCGGGGCCGTTGGGGGCCGCTCTCTCGGTGATCGCAAGCCAGCTCTTGCGAGAGCCCGAGGCTTTCGACCATCTGTTCATCCCTGTGCCAGAAAGAGGTAAGCTGCCCTTCCGGGAAGCCGTGAGCGCCTCGGTCGAAAAGGCGATGGAGAATCACCCCAGGAAAGACACTCCCCTTCGCGATGCCTTCCCACTGCTGGTCGGTGCCGCATTCATCGAGAGATACTCACCCCAACAGCTTGAGCAGTGGATTGAGGCCTTACTTTCTAGCGAAGCCGGACCCCAACTTTCCCACGCCCTTAACGACAGCGAGCTAGACCTCTTCCGCCTTGTGGCCGATCGCAAGCTGCCTCGAGAGATGAGCCGGAAACTGGCCAACCATTTTCGGGAGACGGCTGCCCACCACCAGGAGTGGTCCGGCTACGATAAGTTGCTAGACCGCTTTCGTGAAGACTTGGTGGAGTCGCGGCTTGAGTCGCTGGAGCATCCCTTGAATCCTGAGCAGGCGCTCGAGCTTCACCGGCTTAACCATCTTCGATTCCGGGGAGTCTACAACAACAGCGGAGAGCCCGAAATCGCGCGCATCGACCAGGCCATCCTGAATGCTAGCCAGCCCATTCACCCCCTGGAAAGGGCCCGCTCCTTCCCCTGGTCGAGCTTGCGCCAAAAGCCAAACCCGACCACTCGAGCCCGCCTGGCTGTGTTGGAGACGGTGACCCAAGACCACCCCCAGGCTCGGGCCCTGCTTCTTGACCAATTGCAAAAGGCCCCCAAAGACGCTCGCAGACACCTTTCCAGTGCTCGCGCCCAAAAAATCGAGTCAGAACTGTTCGAGGCTGGAGTCAAGCAGCTCAGAAGTGCTTCGATGGAGGAGTTGGCCAAAGCCGCCTCAGACCTTTATCGAGAGGCCTCTCAAAGCACCTGGCCAGGCGGCACGGCCCAGCAACGAGCCGGCCAGCTACGCTTGGAATTCAAGGAATCACTCTCTCGCCTGGGCTTTGACCACCAACGCCTCAACCAGCTTCATCCTCAACTGCGCGAACAGATCGCCATCTTGGGAGCCGTAACCGTCGGCCAACCTGACCACTTCGAGCACCGGTTCAGCCAGTTGTCTCGTTTCATGGCAGAGCTCCCGGAGCTACCCATCCAGCAACAGTTGGGACTCTACCAGGCGGCCCGGCCAGACCATCACGGCCTAGCGGAGAGACTTGACCAACTGGTTCAGCTGACCGGCTACTTGCCGGACAGCTCGCTGGAGGAGAAACTTGAGCGGTATGAGAGGGCTCGCCAACACCCCGACGGCTGGGAAAAAGGCTTGGCCGCGATTCTGAAGGGCCAACTTCTGGGAGACTTCCAGGCTCCCGACCTTGACCTGGTGGTGGGCGACGACTTCCTTCAGATTGGAGATATCGAAGTTGTGGTGCAAGATTTAAGCGAACGTTAAGGTTGCTCATCTACTGTCCATCAGCCGGAGGGTCCCCAAGAAATAGGAGGCTCTGATGAACACGATTCCACGCCCAGTTCATCCCGCCCAAGCCGCTTCTCTCCGCGACGGTTGAAACTGCTCTACTCACTACTCCGACCCGAACCACCCTTTGCGGTAAAAGTAGCGAGTGAGAGCCGCGGCGATCACAACCATACTGAAAAGAACGGCTGGATAGCCGCAGCGGGTCTTGAGTTCCGGCATGTTCCAGGGCGAGATGTCGGGGTCGAAGTTCATCCCGTAGAGACCGGCCAGAAACGAAAGCGGGATGAAGACGGTGGCGATGATCGTTAACGTCTGGGTAGCCTCATTGTTGCGTTGGCTCAGGAGAGACGCATACAGTTCCAATAGGTCCTGGGTGGCTTCACGATGGCGGGCCGCGTCCTCGACCAAGAACAAGACGTGGTCGTAGCAGTCCGCCAGAAAGGGTCGGGTCTCGCTCTTAATGACCTCGTGATCGCGTTTGGTCAAACCGCCCAAAGCATCCCGAAGTAGGCGCAGTTGGCGGCCTAGCCTTTGAAGGTCTCGTCGAATCTGACGCACTTTCTCACGGAGAGCTACGGTTGGCTTGACTGTCATCTGCTCTTCCAGGTCGGCGAGCTTGTCCTCGGCCTTTTCCATTAAAGGAAAAAAGCTATCCATCACTGCGTCCACAAGAGCATAGGCGAGAGTCCGCCCCCAGACCCCGAATCCGTCCTTTCGACTCCCGTAAGCGGACCCTGACTGGCTCCAGGCAATCCCCCGGTGCCCCCTCTTGAAAAGTAAGAACAAATCCGTCGCCCACAAAAAGAGTCAGTTTTTCAAACTCGAGCCTGGCCTGGCTGAAATAGGGCATGGCCAGAGTTAAGAGAAGACTGTTCTCGAAGAACTCGAATTTCGGCCTCTGAGGGTAAAGGATATCCTCCAGGGCCAAAGGATGAATGGAGAAACTAGCCTGGGCGGCGTCGGGGGAAGCCACGAGGGTGCCTGGCGGAGCCCCCAGAACCTGGCGATGACGCCCTTTTCGCTTCTTCTTAGCCATGGCCACCGCTTCCGCTCAGGTCCCCAAAAGCCTCTGAGAACCATCGTTTCCTGTCCCGATCGATCCAAATTGTAAAAAATCGGTCAACTGGAGTAGCCCGATCAGCCGATTGGAGTATGGCCAAACATTGTCAAGATGGATAGTCTCTAAGGAGCAAAAGAGGAGGACGAGCAGATGAGACATTACGGCACCTATGTCGACGAACTGTTGTCGGAGGTGGACGACTTCTATCCCGATCACCCGACCCTCCAGGCCATCTGGGACCACTATGAAGAGTGGGGTTACATCAACAACAAGATGATCAAGAAACTCGAAAGGATGCGCGACCAGGCCTACGCGGCCGCCTAGAGGATGGAATCGGATGGAACCCGCGGCCAGGGATGGGCGCGGGTTCGCCTTATTCGCAAAGGCCCGACTTGACCGCGAAAATGGCAGCAGCCACTCGGTCTTTGACCCCGATTCGTCTGAGCAGGTTCGCTACGTGCGTTTTGGCCGTCTTCTCGGAAATCACCAGCTGCTCCCCGATCTCTCGGTTCGACAAGCCTCGACCGATGAGACGAAGAACTTCTTGTTCTCGGGGGGTTAGCTTCTTGAGCGACTCCTCATACTGAACCTCGACTCGGCCCACCCGAGTTCTCTGAAACTCTCGTAAAAGCGTGGGGGTCACCCGGGGATGGAGGACAGCCCGACCGGAAGCCACGTTTTTTATGGCTGAGATCAGTTCATCTTTAGTCGAGTCTTTGAGCAGATAACCTTGGGCCCCAGCGGCGAGACTCTCAAAAAAGGGGACCTCGTCCTCGATGGCCGTCAACACCAAGACGGCGGTCTCCCCCACCAATCGTTGCACCTGACGCGTCACCTCCACTCCCGGAAGGTCAGACAAGCCCAACTCCAACACCAGCACTTGGGGCCGATACTTGCGACAGGCCTCGACCGCCTCGGCTCCGCTGCCGACTTCAGCCACCACCTCGAACCCTTCGGTTCTGGAGAGACTCTCGGCCAGCATTTGGCGAACCAGAGTCTGCTCGTCGGCTAAGACAACCCGGATTGTGCCCACGACATAGTCCTCTCTTCGAGGTAGCCGACCACCGCTTCGGCTAGGGTGGGAGCGGCCGTTAAACCAGGAGAACCGTTGACCTCAATCACCACGAAACCGTCTTCGGTCTCGAGGAGATCAACTCCGGCCACGTCAAGCCCGAGGGCTTGAGCGGCGTTCTCAGCTGTAGTGGACAGCCTGGCGGTTAATTCGACCCCTTCTGCTCGACCCCCAAGGTCCACATTGGAACGAAATTCGTGTTCCTTTTGAGCCTGCCTCCTGGCGGCCACCCGAGCCTTGCCCCCTAAAACCATCACCCGCAGGTCACTAGCTCTGGCGGTAGCCACGTATTCCTGGAGCAGGATAGGCTGATCCAAACTCCTCAAAGTGTCGACCTGAGCCCGTAAACTCCGCAGCGACTCGGCCAACATCACCCCTTTGCCTTTGGTGCTCACCGGGAGTTTCAGGACCCAGGGTGGACCCGCCAGCCCTTCCACCGCCTCCTCGACCGGCTCTCGCCCCAGAAGAAGGGACCGAGGGACAGGGCAGCCGTGAGCTTGCAGGACCGCGTAACACACAGCTTTGTCGCGGCAAAGCAGCAGCTTTTCCGGAGAATTCACCACCGGCACCCCTCTTTGGCTCCAAAGGATGAGTGGTGTTAAAGTCCACTGAGGAGCGGACGCTCCGGAGCGAGCGAAAATCAGATCCGGGGGAGAGGCCAGACTCTCGTCCAGGTTAAAATGACGGTCTCCTGGTCGGATCCGAGTCACTCGATGACCTCGAGCTTCAGCTTCCTCGGTGAGGAGTCGGTTCCCGGGAGAACTGTCGTCAAGATGAGAGTAGAGCCACAGGTTCACTCTTGCTCCAGGAAACCCAGATGGCAGAATCGGGTGCCGGAGGGAGCGGCAGCGTTGACGGCCATCCCGATAACGATACCTCTCTCGGTAGCTTTATAGCTACTCACGATCTGACCGAAAGGGTCCCGGGTGCGGGCCAACAGTTGGCCCTTCGTGACCCTTTCGCGCAGCTTAAAGAAGGTCTGGAGCAAACCACCGCTGGTGGTTCGCAGCCACTTAGAGGCTCGACATCGGACCGGCTCACGCATCATCACGGGCTCTCCTTCGAGCATCTCAAGGCCCAACAAGACATTGCGGATACCGTTCTCCCCCTCGTAGACCATCCGTCCCTGGATCACGGCCGGATTCCCTGCCTCCACCGTGATGGAAGGGATTTTGCGTCTCCGGGCCGCGTTGCGAAGGGTGCCGTCGCCCCCTTTCACATGGAGGACGATCTCAGGGTTGAAGTCGAGAGCCATCTTGCGCGTCACCTCGACGGTCATATCGGCCCGAACATAGAGAGTATTGACCCGACCCTCACTGGCGGTATGAATATCAACCAGGTAGTCAAGGGGGGGCAGAAAGACGCTTGAAAGGGCTCGAGCATACTGCTCGGCAGGCTTGCCGAAAGGTTTCCCCGGAAAGACGTGGTTGAGGTCCAGGCCGTCCGGAAATACCCGGATGCCGGCATTGAACGAGGGCACGTTGGCCACGGGAGCGCAAACCACCGCTCCCGCCAATCGGCTCAAATCGATCTCTTCCAGAAGGGCCTGAATAATGCGGATGCCGTTGAGTTCGTTGCCGTGAATAGCGGCCGACAGACCCATCACCGGACCATCTCGGACTCCTCTGGCCACCACGAAGGGCACTTTGACGGGTTGGCCCATGGCATCTTGAAAAAGGTCGCGCCAAAAATCGGTGCGCTCTCCACGGGGAAAATTCTCGATTTGAATCGGCTTGTGCTTCATTTCTCCTCGCGCGGGGTGCCCTGGCGAATCTCTTCCAACAGAGTGTTGTCGTCGTTGAGCTTCTGGTAGAGCTTGAAGCGGAAACGGCCTTTCTGGGTGGTGAGATTAGCGGCCATCTTGTCGATGGCGACCACGGCTAAGACGGTTTGAACGTAGCCCTCCACCAGGTCGTCAAGACTCAGTCCCAGAGTATTGAAATCCTTACGGTCCATCAAAACCAGACGACTGGTGTCGGAGTCCCACTGGTCCTCGCCCTGTTTAACGGAGAGATTGGTGCCCAACATATCCCAGGAACTAGCTGAGCCATCAGGACGGTCTTGGAGGGGAGCGCGAGCCTTACGCCCGTAGACAGCTAACGGCATGAAGCCCTCCCGACCGGCGACCACCATCATGCGAAGATCGGCCACGAAGATCTCGTTATTCTTGTTGGGAAGCATACCGACGTGATAGAACAGGCCTCGCGCTCCCCACGAACTCCAACGGTAGTTACCGATCAGACTCTGCACGATGAAGCGGTCGTAGACGAACGACTCCTCCATGAAAGCCTCTAGTTCTTGTTCGGAGGTGATGGTGTAGACCCCCTGGCCAGCATTGCCATAAGGCACCTTGATGACGGCCTGACCCCCCATCTTGCGTAGCAGCATCGGGATCTCGCCTTTGCTGACATCGCGCAGCGTTTCCGGGGTTCTGACCTCGAGGCCTGTCCCCACCATCTCACTGTTGAGAAGCTCATAGGCCGTGGCCGCAATAGCCTTGTTGCGCCCCCCGGCCAGGCAAGCCTGAATAGGATTGACCAGAAGGGTCTTGCAGTCGATCGGAATACGGTTCCAGGGCCTCTGGGTCACATACCGGAAGGCAGCCCGGACCGGGTGCCAGGTCCCACCACCGTCGCGCACCTCGAGGGTTCGATTTCTAAAGCGGGCGGGTGGGTCGGGGTCGCTATGCCGAAAAGGGGTGAGATAGACCTGCTCTTGGAACCCGTCGGCCATGGCGGCAGCGTAGCCGGAGTTGCCCATCGGGTTCTTGTCATAGAGCACGGCCAGCACGCCCTTCGACTTCTTGGCCTTTTTGCAGAGCGGCTTGATAACTTGCTCGATCAGGGTCTGGTAGCCCCCCTGCTCGCGGTCATCGGAGGGAATCGGCATGGATTTCTGACCCGAAGGACAGGAGTTGGTTTCGATCAGCACCATCTCTCGTCGGCCGTCAGCGCTGGTGACGTGAAACAGGTCCGCCCCTCCCCAACGAAAGAAACGGGGCTGATAGCTGAGGAGCTCTCTCAGGGCTCGGGGGTCGACCCTGGGATTGAGGTGGCAATACCGGCTGATCAAGCGGTCTCGCCCCAGCCGCAAAAAGAAGCTGACCATCGGATGGATGGTGGCGTTGAGCACCCTGGGATAGAAATGTTGAGGCGGATCAAACTGGCCTGGCTTGACCACTCTCGCCTCAGAGGTTGCAGTCGGCATAGGGGCAGGTTCGGCCGAAGCGACCTGGCTCCTTTGACCAGGCTGGTCAAAGGAGTCGCTCGGGATCTGCCCAACAAGCCTGGCATGAACGTTGTCTTTCTCCACAATCTGCAAACGGCGCCCACCGCCGAGCAGGCCGAGTTTGATACTCCTGAGACTGTGCAGGTCATCCGGCAGGCCCTCGAAGAGCTAGGCCACCGTGTTACCCTTTTGGATGCCGCCTCTTCCGTCAGCCAACTGGTAGAGCGTTTAGAATCGGCTGCTCCCGATCTGGTCTTCAACACCGCCGAAGGGGTTCGAGGACGCTCGCGGGGGGCGTTCTATCCAGCTTTACTCGAACAGAATGGGCTGGCCTTCACCGGTTCCGACGCCTATGTCTGCAACCTGACCCTGGACAAGAATCTCACCAAACTGCTGTTAGCCAGCCACGGCCTCACCACGCCCGGCTGGCGTTTTGTGACCAGTCTAGACCAGACCATCAACCACGGACTCCGCTTTCCGCTGATGGTCAAACCCAACTATGAAGGAAGTTCTAAGGGAATTACCCAGGACTCGGTGGTGCCTGACCAAGCGGTTCTTGAGAGCCGACTCAAACAAGTCTTGAAGACTCATCCCGACGGAGTCCTGATCGAGGAGTTCATCGAAGGAATGGACGTGACCGTGCCCTGGCTCGAGTCGAAGGGGGTCTTGGAGCCAGCTAGCTATACCTTCGCCACCAGCGAGCGGGCCCATCAGATCTACGACTATGAGCTCAAGCAGCACCAGAGTCATTTGGTCGAGGTGGTCTGTCCCGCCCTCATCTCAGCCAGCACCCGAAAGCAAGTCTTGAGCGACACCGCTCGAATCGTCAAAGTGCTCGGCCTGCGGGATCTTGGCCGCGTCGACTACCGAGTCGATAGCCAGGGCCGAGCCTATCTGATCGAAGTCAACGCTTTGCCCAGTCTCGAGCCGGGAGCCTCACTCTACCAGGCCGCCGCCACCAAAGGGCTAAAGACCGTGGCCCAGGTACTCGAAGCGATCGTCAAGAGTGCCCGTCAGCGGGTGCCCAAGCCTTCCTCGAAACGGACCGCCAAGCCCCGAGTCGCCCTCATCTATAATTTGAAGCGGCGAAAGGGTGCCGAGGTGGAAGCCGAATTCGACTCGAGCGAAACCATCGAGGCCCTATTGCAAGCCATCTCCGAGCTCGGCTACGAGGCCTTCGGATTGGAGGCCACCCCCGATCTCCCTTCCCGCCTGGAAGGGATCGATCTGGTCTTCAATATCGCTGAAGGGCTGCGGGGGCGAAATCGCGAGTCGCAGGTTCCAGCCCTTCTAGAGCTGCTGGACATCCCTTTCACGGGTTCGGATGCGGGGGCCCTGGCTGTCACCCTCGACAAAGCCCTGGCCAAGCGCCTGGTTCGGATGGCCGGAGTCGCGACCGCCGACTTTGCCGTAATGAACTCTCCTCGCGATAAGCTTCCCACCACCCTGACCTACCCTCTCTTCGTCAAACCGGTGGCCGAGGGAAGCTCCAAGGGCATCCTGGAAGACTGCCTGGTCGAGCGACCCGAGCAGTTAAAGGGGGCCGTAACCCGGGTCCTCGACACTTTTCACCAACCCGCTCTGGTGGAAACTTTCCTCTCCGGTCGAGAGTTCACGGTGGGCCTTTTAGGTACCCGCCGCCTGCGCCTTTTGCCCCCGATGGAGATTCTCTTTGGCGACGGCAACCAGCGACGTCTCTACGGCTTTGAGCACAAACAGAGCGACCATCCGGAAATCGGTTTCCAGGTGCCGGCCGAACTGGACCCGGCCCTCTATCGTCAACTCGAGAAAGCTGCCAAGACCGCATACCGCGCCCTGGGTTGTCGCGATGTGGCCCGACTAGACTTTCGGCTTGACGCCCAGGACAAGGTCCATTTCATCGAGTGCAATCCTCTACCCGGCCTCTCGCCGGGATTTTCCGACCTGTGTGTGATCGCAGAGGCAGCCGGAATGACCTATCGAGACCTCGTGGCTGAGATTCTCAATCCCGCCGTGCGGCGTTGGAAACAGACCAGAAAGGAGCAGCGCTCTCTTGCCCTCGCGTAAGTTCGGCATCACCATCGGCCGTCTCTCACGCGGGCCTCACAACGCCATCACCGATGTGGCGGGGGTCCGGGTGGGCCACTCTACCTTGCTCGAAGGGGAAGGCAAGCTCAGGGTTGGCAAAGGTCCGGTGCGGACTGGCGTGACCGCCATTCTTCCCAACGGTGGCAACATTTTTAACCAGCGGGTCCATGCAGGAGCCTTTGTCCTCAAAGGAGCGGGCGAGGTCTCGGGCCTCACTCAAGTGCTCGAGTGGGGACTTCTCGAGACCCCCATTCTTCTGACCAACACTCTCAGCGTGGGCACCGTCTCGGAGGCCGTGGTGCGCTACATGCTCAAAGCCTTCCCCGGGATCGGCCGCGAACACGATGTGATCATCCCGCTGGTAGGAGAATGTGACGATTCCTGGCTCAACGACATCGGGGGTCGTCACGTTCGAGTGGAGCATGTTTTTGAAGCCATCGACACAGCCCAGTCTGGCCCTGTCACCCAGGGCAACGTGGGTGGCGGTACCGGCATGATGACGTGCGACTTGAAAGCCGGGATCGGAACGGCCTCTCGAGTCCTACCAGAAGAGCACGGAGGCTTCACCGTAGGGGTGCTGGTTCAAAGCAATTTCTGCTCCATCGAAGAACTCCGACTAGGCGGACGCCATATCGGACCGGGACTTTTGCAGAACCTGCCTCAGCTCAAGAAGCGGCCCGGGATTGCCGGGAGCATCATCGCCGTAGCCGCCACCGACGCCCCCCTCCTGCCCCACCAACTGGACCGCCTCTCTAAAAGGGTGGCCCTCGGGATCGGTCGAGTCGGCTCTTATGCCGCCCACGGCTCCGGAGAGATCGTCGTCTCCTTCTCAACCGCCAACACGGTCCCGCGCAAGCCCAGAAAGAGAGTCTATCACCTCCGCATCCTGGGCGACCTTTTTATGAACCCTGTTTACGAAGCCACCGTCGACGCCACCGAGGAGGCCATCGTTAACGCCCTGCTTTCAGCTCAGACTATGGCTGGCGCTAACGATCGGGTAGCCACGGCTTTGCCCCACGACCTACTGACCCGCCTTTTAAATCGGCGCCGCACCGACCTGAAAACTTTTTATGTTGCCAGGGGATCGAACAAAGTGTCGAAGTGTGGTTGAATGCTACTCTACGATACCGCGAAGGAAAATCAACCTCGATGAATTCCAAAGCCCTCTTCTGTTTACGAGTCGTGTTGGCCATTGTCTGGATCTACAACGGCTTCTACCTCAAATTGTGGTCGGTCGACCCTACCTATCTGCAACTGGCTGAATCCGTCCCCCTCGAGGGTCTCTCCCCGCTCCAATTCCTGCAATTTATCGGCCTGAGTGAGACTCTGCTAGGCCTGGGGGTGGTGAGTGGAGTCGCCTACACCTTTGTGTGCGGTGTCCAGTTTCGCTTTTGATGGGCATCTGCCTGATCGCGATCGCCTCGGGTGCCATCGACGATGGGCTCCGCCTGGTGGTGACCAACCTTCCCACTCTGGCCTGCATCGTTGTGGCGGGCTCCGGCGGCCCCGGTAGCCTGGGCGAGGAGTTCGAGGGGTAAAGGCCCCGAGCGGCGGCAAGCGAACGGTCAAAAC
>CAYRFU010000029.1:0-32379 GCA_964423525.1 uncultured Burkholderiales bacterium
TGTTTGGGGAGGGTGAGGCTCCTGCCGAGCTTCGAACCCTTTGGGCCCTGGTTCGGCCTGAGGAGTGGCCAACCTCACCAGGGTCAACTCCCACATCAGTTTGGCTTGTCGACCCTCTCGGACCTCCGCAGCCAACTCCATCCCGGCTTTAATCCACTGCATCAGGTCGACCAAAGAGACAGCCTGAGCTAATCGCTCAAGACTGCTGAGTTCTTCGTGGGCCATCTGCTCAAAGGTGCTATCGGGGGCCTTGACCTTCACCAGCATCACCAACCTCAGATGTTCTAGAAAGGCGCTAGCAAGTCGCTTCAGGTCCCGCCCTTGAGCGTTCAATTCGTGCAACTGAGTCAGGAGAACTCCGGCCGCCCGAGAATTGAGGGCCAAGATCAGCTCCTCCATAACCTGATAGCCGACCGTTCCCAGCAACTCAAGAACAGGCTCCAGTTCCACTTTCTGACCACAGAACGTCACCGCTTGCTCGAAGAGCACCAGAGCGTCTCGCAAAGAACCATCGGCAGCGCGAGCCATCTGGTCAGCAGCCTCACTAGCGAGTTCCACTTTCTCCACTTGAGCGATATGAACCAGACGATTCCGAATTTCAGCCACAGTCAAAGGGCGAAAATCGTAACGTTGACAACGAGACAGGATGGTCGGGGGCAGCTCGTGAGGATGAGTAGTGGCCAAAATAAAGACGACGTGGCTAGGAGGCTCCTCCAACGTCTTCAAAAGGGCGTTAAAGGAGGACTGCGATAGCTTGTGCACCTCATCGATGATATAGACTTTTACACGAGCTGAAACAGGGGCAAAATGGACCTTGTCGACGATAAAGTCTCGAATTTTATCGACCTGGGTGTGAGAAGCTGCGTCGATCTCAAACACATCGAGGTTGGTGCCAGCAGCTATGGAGCGACACTGATCACATTGGTTGCATGGCTCCAAACCAGGACCGTTCTCGCAGTTGATCGCTTTGGCAAAAATTCGAGCGCTACTGGTCTTACCCGTGCCTCTGGGTCCGCAAAATAGATAGGCGCGGGCTGGAGAGCCGCTCACCAAGACGTTCTGCAAGGTTCTCACGACCGATTCCTGGCCTACCAGGTCCGAGAATCGTTGAGAACGCCATTTTCTAAAAAGAGACACGCCCGCCATGCTTTCAGCTACAACCCGCGCAAATCATATCCCTGCCCCAGGCCAAGCCACCAGAGGAACGGGAAGCTAGAGAAGACCGAGAGACGGCTTGGCTTCGACTCTCTCACCCAGATAAATCAAAAGCTCAACCAAGCGCTCGAGCTCCTGAGCCGAGCGATAGCCTAATTCGATCTTGCCTTTCCCCTTCGCCCCCGGCTTGATGGCTACACGACTCCCCAGTTGACGGGTCAGGTGGTCTTGGATATCCAACCAGTCGGCAGAAAGCTTCTTCTTTTCACCCACCTTTTGGGGCTTCTCTCTATGAAGGTCGCGGACCAGCTGCTCGGTCTGTCTCACAGAAAGGGCTCGCTGGGAAATCATGGCCCAAACCCTCATCTGATGACTCTCGTTCTCGAGACTGAGCAACGCTCGGGCATGGCCTGAAGAGAGCGCACAAACCTCGAGATCTCTTCGAATCGGCTCCGGCAAACTCAAAAGACGCAGAGTATTGGAGACCGACGGTCGACTGCAGCCAAGTTTTTGTGCCAACTGCTCTTGAGTCATTTGATGCTCACTCAAGAGATAGGAAAAAGCCATCGCCTCTTCGATGGGATTGAGGTCTTCGCGCTGGAGATTCTCGATCAAGGCGACCTCCAGAATTTGACTCCCCGCCATTTCCCGTATGAGAGCGGGAACCGACTTCAGCCCCGCCAGGCGGGCCGCCCGACACCGTCGCTCTCCCACCACGAGTCGATAACCTTCGGCCTCCCGGGTGCAGACGACAGGCTGAACCACCCCGTGCTCTTTGATGGACTCGGCTAACTCCTGGAGCCGGCTCTCATCGAAGGTTTTTCGAGGCTGAAGCGGATTGCAATGAACCTGGTCTAGAGGTAATTCGACCACCGCGGGTGCAGCCGAGGAAGCCTCATCCGACAAGAGCGCCGACAGGCCCCTCCCTAGTGCTCTCTTCTTTTTCACGCGATAGAACCTCCTTGGCTAAGTTAAGATACTCGATAGCACCACGAGAACGACGGTCGTAAGCCAACACGGACTGGCCGTAGCTGGGAGCTTCGGCTAGCTTCACGTTTCGCGGTATTACGGTTTGAAAAACGCGGTCTTGAAAATGGTCCCGAACCTCCTGGGCGACCTGCTCGGATAGATTCAGACGAGAGTCGTGAAGGGTGAGAAGCACCCCAAGAATCTCAAGCCCCGGGTTGAGATGAGTTCTCACCATCGAAGTCACCTCAAGCAGCTGAGAGATCCCTTCCAGGGCGTAGAACTCACACTGGATCGGCACCAAAAGGCTGTGGGCGGCGGTCATAGCATTCATCGTCAAAAGACCCAACGAAGGCGGGCAATCGATAAAGATCTCATCATACTCGTCCAGAACGGGCGCCAGAAGCTTGGCAAGACGACTTTCGCGAGACAGAGACGAAACCAACTCGACCTCTGCCGTGGCCAAACGAAGAGTCGCCGGAAGTAAACCTAGACCGTCGTGGTCGGTAGCGACGATCAACTCTTTGGCAGCCACGCCCTGACAGAGACCTTCGTAGATGCACTGCTCTAGTTCGGTTTTATCGACCCCCAGGCCGCTGGTCGTATTCCCCTGGGGATCCACGTCGACCAACAGGACCCGACGCCCCTGATTAGCGAGGGCTGCTCCCAAGTTGACGGCCGTGGTGGATTTTCCGACTCCACCCTTTTGATTAGTAATGGCAACTATTCGGCCCATCCGAATCTCCTCTTTCGATGTTTCACGTGAAACATTCTAAAGCAAAAATCGAATAACCTTCAAGTCTAGGTCCCGGTCCTGGCCTCATCCCCAACGTCACCTTCAAAGGGGACGTTTGGCGGGTACCCCAACCCGTCGAGGATAGGTGGAAGGCGTCTCGCCCACTTTCCTCACCAGACAAAGCGAGTAGCTTTTCTCCCGTAATCGATAGTCCCAACGGCCCGAAACTTCAGCTCGTAACTCGGTCAGCGCGCGGGTGGCCTCTTGGAGTTCTTGATCAAGCCGAGGACCCTTATAAGCCAGGAGCTCCCCCCCGACGGTCAAAAAGGGAACACTAACCTCGATCAAAGCAGAGAGGCGACAAACAGCCTTACTCACAACGACGTCAAAGCCCCCTCGGAAACTGGGGTCACGAGCGAGCTCCTCAGAGCGACCAGCCTGGCAGGACACATTGGTCAACTCTAAGGCCGCAACCGTTTGCTCCAGGAAGACGATCTTCTTCTGGTTGGAGTCTAACAAGAAAAACTGACAGTCCGGCCTGGCGATGGCAAGGGGTATACCAGGAACCCCCCCGCCCGTGCCGAGATCGAGGACCTTTCCCTGACAATACCGAGAGCCTTCCAACGAGTCCACCACCAGCTCCCAGACCATCTCTTCGGGCTCTTTGAGACCGGTCACTCCAGCTAATCGGCCAGGACCATGAACCTCTTGAAGATAGTCCAGAAGCCGCTCTAGATGGGGAAAATCGGACCCGAGAGCGGACGAGAGTGCCTGCTCAAGCTCCTCGCTTCTGCTCACGCTGCCTCAAATAAACCAGCAAAGCTGACACGTCCGATGGGGACACCCCTGGGATGCGGGAGGCCTGCCCCACTGTTCGCGGCTTATGACGGTCGAGTTTCTCCCGACCCTCGGCCGAAATGCCGTGGAGAGGGGCGTAGTCCAGATCACCCGGAAGCTCCCGGTCCTCCATCTTTCGAAACTGAGCCACCTCCTGAGCCTGACGCTCGAGGTAGCCTTCATACTTGATTTGAATCTCGACTTGCTGACCGACCCGAGGAGGAAGGGAGTCAAGACCTTCCCAGCCCCTGAGAGTCGAAATTTCCACCTTGGGCCGCCGCAGCAACTCGGTCAGAGTGAGACCTGGCCGAACCGATTCCCCCAGCACTCGAGCCAACTCTTCGCACTCGGCTCCGGCAATGCGTCGATTCTCCAAACGGGAGAGCTCAGACTCGATTTGACCCACCTTGGACTGATAGACTTCCCAACGATGCCCATCGATGAGGCCCCACTGGCGACCCAGGGGAGTTAGCCGCTGATCGGCATTGTCCTGACGAAGAAGAAGGCGATACTCCGCCCGACTGGTATGCATCCGATAAGGCTCTGAGGTTCCTCGACTGACCAGGTCGTCCACCAGGACCCCCAAATAACCTTGGTCTCGGCCGATCTCGACGGGTGACTGACTGCCCGCAACCCGACCAGCGTTGAGGCCCGCCAGGAGCCCCTGAGCGGCTGCCTCTTCATAACCCGAAGTCCCGTTAATCTGCCCCGCCAAAAACAGACCCTTACAAACTCGAAGCTCCAAACTGTGACTCAGCTGAGTGGGATCGACGAAGTCGTACTCTACGGCGTAACCTGGTCGCAGAATCTCGGCCTTCTCCAAACCGACCACAGACCTAACCAAACGCTGCTGCACATCTAGGGGCAGACTCGTAGAAACACCCTGAAGGTAGACCTCCGGAACATCAAAACCCTCAGGCTCGACAAAAATCTGGTGGGCCGCTCGGTCGGGGAAGCGAACCATCTTATCCTCGATCGAGGGACAGTAGCGCGGCCCTGCTCCTTCAATCAGGCCGCCATACATGGGCGAGCGCTCTAGATTCTCCAGAATGATCTCCCGAGTCGCCTCGTTAGTGTAAGTCAGGTAGCAACTTAACTGTCGCTCAGGCGACTTGAGCTCGGAAAGCTCGCTAAAAACCAAGGGCACGGCCGACGGCGGCTGTTCTGTCATGGCCTGCCAGTCGATACTGTCGCGGTGAATACGAGGGGTTGTTCCCGTTTTCAGGCGACCCAATCTCAATCCGAGTTGCGCCAGAGATCGACTCAAACCGTTAGCAGCAGGTTCCCCGGAGCGACCCCCACTGTAGCAAACCTCTCCCATGAAGATCTTTCCGCCCAGGAAGGTACCGGTCGTTAACACCACGGCGCCGGCGCGGTAAACTCGTCCACTGCCCCCCTGGACTCCGTAGACCCGCCCCTCGCGGACCAACAGGTCCGTGACCAAATCTTGCTCGACACAAACCCCAGACTGGCTCAGAAGAACCTGTTTCATCGCCTCGGAATACACAGGCCGATCGGCCTGGGCGCGAAGAGCATGCACCGCCGGTCCTTTCCTGGTATTGAGCATTCTGATATGGATATGAGTCTGGTCGATGACCCGACCCATCGCTCCGCCTAAGGCATCGACCTCCTTAACCAGCTGGGCTTTGGCGGGACCTCCGATGGAGGGGTTACACGGCATGCGGGCGATATGGGTCAAACTGGCCGTCAAGACTGTGACAGAACATCCCATTCGGGCGGCTGCCAGGGCTGCCTCACAGCCAGCATGGCCAGCTCCTACTACCACGATATCCGACTTAATCATAGTCTTGCCTCATTTCCCCAGGCAGAATGTGATGAAAATTCTATCCAGAACTTCCTCAGTGACATCAATTCCGAGAAGCTCTCCCAGGTTGGCAGCCGCCTGCCGTAAATCCAAACAAAGAAACTCACCGCTCATTCCCTGATCGAGGCTCTGGTCGACCCGCAGGAGACACTCCTTACAACTCTCTAAAGCCTCAAGTTGCCTTTGATTGACACTAAAGCACCCTATCTGGGACCCCGTCAAGTCGCGGGCCAACTTTATCAAAGCCTGGGCGACTTTGGCGCTTCCCTCTTTCAAGAGACTCACCCTGACGATCTCGGCACCAGGAAAGACCTCGGCGATCTCCCTCTCTTGAACGCTAAGACCGAGGTCCGACTTGTTTAGGACCACTAACCAGCTGCAATCCTGAAAACTCCTCAGTTCCTGACCCAGCCTCACCGGCCAGCCATCCTTCCCATCCACCACCAGGACGGCCAGGTCAGCCTTTCTGAGAGCTTGCCTGGACCGCTCCATCCCCAGCACTTCGATAGGATCGTCGGTCCGGTCCCGCAACCCGGCAGTGTCGATAAGATTGAACCGGATGCCCTCCATCACAACAGAATCTTCCACTCGGTCCCGAGTCGTACCGGGAATGTCCGTCACCAAAGCTCTGTCTTCTCCAACCAGGCCGTTCAGCAGAGTCGATTTGCCGGCGTTAGGCGCCCCTACCAGAACCGTTTCAAGACCCCGATGGTGGAGACGTCCTACTTCACCCTCTTCGATCACCTTAACGACTTGGTCAAGAAGACCTCGAAGCCGACCGCGGTTCTCAGCCAGGGTGAGTTCCGGAACTTCATCTCCAAAATCGATCTCGGCCTCTAAGAGCGACAACCAGTCTAGGACTGCTTCTCGGATAGCCCCAACCCGATTGGAAAGTTCTCCTAGCAGGTTCTGAGTAGCTAGCTTTTGACCAGCTCTCGTGCGCGACGCGATCAGCTCGGCCACCGACTCGGCCTGAGCAAGATCTAGGCGACCGTTCAAAAAGGCTCTTTCCGTGAACTCTCCCGGCCGGGCCAATCGCGCTCCAGTCCGACAACAGCAAGACACAACTCGTTCGGGGATCACAGAACCTCCGTGAGTATGAAACTCGACCACATCCTCTCCGGTGTAAGAGTGGGGGCCTTTCATCAAGACCGCCAGGCAGCGGTCGATCACCTCTCCCTGAAAGGAGAGGACTCCGTAAACTAGCTCATGACTCGAATACTGCTCAAGCGGTCGGGCCGGTTGAAAAAGATCAAACAGGACCTGCTGGGCAGCAGGTCCTGAAAGACGAATGATGGCCACTCCTCCGAGGCCGGGCGGAGTGGCCACAGCCACGATCGTCTCAGTCTTCATCACCGGGAGCGACAACCACGCACCGTTCTGGCTCCTCTCCCTCGGAGAAGGTCTTCACGTCAAAACGCTCAGCCAGGGCGAGGTGAATGACTCTGCGGTCTCCCGGAGGCATGGGTGACAACACGACCTCGCGCCCCTCCCGCTGGGCTCGGTCAGCACTGCGACGAGCCAAATCTCTCAGCTGCTTCTCTCGCCTTTCACGGTAGCCCTCGACATCGACCACCACTCGATAATCGACCAGTTTCTTGCGAGCATTGATCACCCCCACCAAAAACTGAAGGGCGTCGAGAGTAGAACCGTGTCTTCCGATCAACACTCCCAGGTCGTCACCCTCGACATGGTAACGCACGTGATCTTCGCGTTCCTCAAACTCGATATCGACATCGAGGCCGAAATGATCGAGAATATCGAAAAGCAACTCGGCGATGGGATCCTCGTCTTCCCATTCTTCCTCATCCGTTCCGGTCGCCGCAGGGACCTCGTTTTTCGTCATCGCAAACCTCTCAATTCGGTATCCTCAGTGTTCAAGCCGCTGGGCTGGGCTCCTCTTCCATATCAGGCTGGCGCATAATGATCCCTTGCTGGATAATGGTTAAGAAACTAAAAACACTCCAGTAAAGAATCAAAGCACAGGGCCACTTATAGGCCCACATCATGATCGTGAAGAAAATACTCATGAAAACCCCGATATAGCGCTGACTTCCCTTACCTCCGCTAGGGGTGAGCTGCTGCGACAAGAGCATCGTGAGTCCATAGAAGAGAATCAGAGGCAAGTCCCGATCGGCCAGGCTGGAAGCGAACAGATCCGGAAAGGCTCCCTGGAGTGGGCCGGGATGGATCCAGAGGAAATAACTGTTGGAGAAAAGGTCAGGAGCGCCCATGATAGCTCGCCAGATCGAGAAAAGAATAGGCATCTGAATCACCATAGGCAGACATCCGCTCAGGGGATTGACGCCTCTCTCTTGGAAAAACTCGGCTTGAGCCTTAGCCAGCGCTTCTTTATCATTGGCGAACTTTTTCTGTAACTCTTCAAGCTCGGGCTGAATCTTTTGCATCTCTTTCATGGACTTGTATTGCTGATGGGTTGGTCCATAAAGAGCCAATTTGATGATAACGGCAAAAAGAATCAGGGCTAAACCGTAGTTTCCGGTCAACGCATTCAGATTTTGTAAGACCCTCATGAAGAGGTCAACGATGATCTCCACTATTCACTCCTAGTCCACCGGATCATAGCCACCCTTGGCAAAGGGGTGACAGCGACAAATCCTCAGAAATCCCTTCCAGCCGCCTTTCAGGAGCCCATACTTGGCTATCGCTTGGCGGGTGTATTCCGAACAAGTCGGTTGGAAGCGACACATCGGAGGAGTCAACCTTGACACCGCCTGATAACCCTCGATCAGCTTGACCGCCGCGCGGCTGATGAGGCCGGACGCTTCCACTCGCGGTTCAGCTTCCTCACCAGCCTCCGAAAAATCGTTTGGAGATGGTGGAAGCTCGCTTCCGTCGCTGCCTTGCGGGCCACCATCACCAGGTCCCATCGCTCATCGAACCTCTCGTCATAATTCCTGTAAATTTCTCTCAACCGTCGCCGAACGCGGTTTCTTACCACGGCCTTACCCAGTTTCTTGCTAACGCAAAAGCCGACCCGGGGACGGGCCACGTTTTTTCGAAAAGCAAATAAAACAAGCTCCCGACAGGCCACCGACCGTCCGGAGCGAAAAACACGGTCAAACTCACGGGACCGCTTGAGCGTTTCAAAATTAATGGGTCAGGCGTTTGCGCCCTCGCCGCCGTCGACGAGCCAAAATAGCTCGACCGCCGGGCGACGACATCCTCTTGAAGAAGCCGTGTTCTCGTTTTCTCTGTCGCGTTTTGGGCTGATAAGTTCTCTTCATGGGTTCCTCCCCGGTTCAAGACCGGACGCTCAGTATAAAAAGACCCCGATTCGCCTGTCAAGGGGTGACTCCAAACACGTTTTCCCCAGATGGGGAAAACGTTGTGGATAACTCGATCCCTACAAAATAGACTTTTCTACACGAAATCACCCAAATTCCTAACCAGAACAAACATTCCACCCCCAACGGATCCTCCGCCAACATCGATCTCGCCGCCACCCCAACCCAAGTTTTCCACAGACCCTGTGGACACTGTGGAACAGGTTTCGAGATCTGTTCGGTAGGAATCCCTAAAAATCCAACCGAAGGCGGTTTCTCACGGACGAACCGAGGTTGAATCCGTTATCCAGAAAGACTTTGAGGACTCCATACGATGTTGAACCAGCATACTGTCATACCAGAAATCGGCCATAGTTGGGACGAGGTTCTGGAAGACCTGGATGCGTCTCTCGACACTCCTCTGCGAACCGCCATTATGAATTCCGTGCCTCTTGACGTCCACGGTAGACGGCTTCGCATTGGGGTCTATGGAAGTTTTTCACGAGATTTTCTCAATCGTAAGTCTTGTTTAGACGCCGTGAGAGCTGTGGTCAGCCAAAAAGCCAAGACTGCTTTCGAAATCGAATTCGTGGCCCTAGAAGAAAGCGAAAACCCGGACCAGCCTCCGTCCAAGCCGGCCCGTCAGCCTCAGCCTCCCCCCGCAACTCAAGAACGTTCCGACCATCCCAACTTGAATCCTCGCTACACTTTCTCAACCTTTATCCGAGGAAGTAGTAACAGTCTGGCCGCTGCCGCCGCGAGAGCCGTAGCCGACCGGCCCGCTCGCGCCTACAACCCTCTCTTTATCTACGGCGGCGTTGGTCTCGGCAAAACTCACCTCATGCATGCGATCGGGCACGAGGTTCTGCGCAGCCGAGCTGATGCCCGCGTAACCTATATGTCGGCCGAACGTTTCACCAACGAAATGATCGACTCCATCTCCGATGCAAAAATGAAGCGTTTTCGCAAGAATTACCGCAACGTAGATGTCCTTCTGGTGGACGACATCCAATTTTTGGCCAACAAAGAACGCACCCAAGAGGAATTCTTCCATACCTTCAACGAGCTCCACGGAGCGAACAAGCAGATTGTCATCTCAAGTGATCGGCCGCCCCGCCAGATCCCAACTTTAGAAGATCGTCTCCGCTCTCGTTTCGAATGGGGAATGATCGCCGATATTCAGCCCCCCGATTTCGAGACTCGTATCGCTATCTTACTAAAGAAGGCCGTGCAATGCGGTACGGCCATCGGAAATGATGTTGCCAGCCTGCTGGCCGAGCGTGTCCCCTCCAACATTCGAGAACTCGAGGGTGCCTTGACCCGTTTAATGGCTATGAGTTCCCTCAAGCAAATGCCGATCACTATCGATCTGGCTCAGGAGGCTCTAGCGGGCATCTTGCCGGACGCTAGTCAAAACGTCATCGACATCCCCACCATCCAAGATTGCGTCTGCGACTATTTCAGTATTCAGAAAAAGGATCTCTTAGGTAAAAGGCGAGACCAGAAGGTTGTCAGACCTCGTCAGTTGGCCATGTATCTATGCAAAGAGATGACCGGGGCTTCCTATCCCGAGATCGGCTCGGAATTCGGCGGTAAAGACCACACGACCGTCATGCACGCCTGTCGCAAAATCGAATCCAACATCGAGGACCATTACTATAAGACGAGTCTTGAGAACATCCGCAACAAGCTGAAGGGTCACGCGCGTTAACTTGAACCGTCATACGACTCTTCAAAACCCGGTGCTTATGAGCCCCGGGCTTTTTGGCTTGAAGACCAAGCAACCACGCAAACCCAACCAAGAGTTGTGGAAAGTTTTTCAAGCTACTGGTGAATATTTTTCATTTTCTGGGGATAGCCAACAAGGCCTGGGGATATGTGAACATTTTTCACGCTTGGGCCCACCGTTTCTTCACAAGGCCAAGGAAGCGGAAAGCCCTATGACGTCTAACCCTGGAGCGTTTCCCACATCATCCACAGGGCCTATTATGACTACTAAGATCTAGATATATATATCTATGGGAGGAACCGATGAAGGTCGAATGTGAAAAAAAAATCCTGGAAGAAGCTGTGCAGGTAGCCAGTAGGGCTATCAATTCCCGAAGCCCACTACCGATCTTGAGCCATATCTTGATCGAAGCAACAGGGTCGACGATGACCTTCACGGCTACCGATCTCGACCTGGGAATGCAGATTCAGCTGCCCGCTCAGATCGAGCACCCTGGTGCCCTGACCTGTCCGGCCAAGCTGTTGCAAGAGATCGTGAGTCGACTCCCAGCTGGTAAAGTCCACTTGGAAGCTCCCAAAGAAGGCCAGCTAGAACTTCGTTGTCAAAGCTCCCGTTTTGAGTTGTCGACTTTGCCGGCGGAAGAATATCCTTCTCTGCCTCAACCGTCAGAGGCTTCAGCCTTCGAGTTGCCACAGGAGGCTTTGATTCAAATGATCAGTCAAGTCGCTGTGGCCTCCGCTTCACCGACCGATGAATCGCGGGCCGTAATGACCGGCATTCTCACCAATATCCAGGAAGCTCAGTTGACAATGGTGGCCACCGATGGTCGTCGCCTGGCTTGCAGCCGACAGCCTCTGGAGCCCCAACCGGAGCGCCAAGCTAAGGTCATTATTCCAGCTCGCGCTATGCAGGAGCTCAGTAAGTTGTTGTCCGACGCGAATGCAGCCGTGAGCGCTCGAGTCTCGGACGGCCAGGTTTTTTTCACGGTGGAGAATATCTCTCTCCATTGTCGCCTTCTCGAAGGCAATTTTCCGGACTACACCAAAGTCGTTCCTTCCTCGTTCTTGAGGAGCTGTCGCATCGGTCGAGAGGTCTTTCTTGGGGCCCTCAAGAGAATGCTCATTATGGCCCAGGAGAAGCGTTCTCCCAATCTCGTTAAACTTGAATTTGATGGTGATCTGCTTTCCCTTTCGGCCAATACTCCAGACCTGGGTTCGGGCAGTGAGCAGGTCGACGTCGTCTACCAGGGTGAGCCTCTGCTCATCGCTTTCAACGGAAAGTACCTGCTTGAAGTTCTCAATGTCTTAACCTGCGAAGAGGTCCAGTTCGATCTGCAGGACGAGGCTCGAAGCGCGGTCGTGAAGCCTTTCGGCTCAGAAAGCTACGATTATGTGGTGATGCCGGTGAAGCTTAGGGAGGCCGTCAGTGAGAGTGGCGAGCGAGTGGCTGTTGGGGCCTAGCTAGAGCTAGCTAGAAAAGCACCTTGCATTGTCCTTAAGCCCATGGTATATTATTTTCGCTCAAACTCCGGTTGAGACAGAAGAGTGGGTTATCCCGCTCTTTTGTTATGATCTTCCAGTCGAGGCGAAAGGGTTTACTCTTTCGCTTTGTCGATGTTGGGCCTTTTTATTTCGAAGAAAGGTATCGGAAAAATAAGGTGACCGGAGTCAACACTAAGACTTTGGAAAGGATCGAACAGACGGCAAAAAAACTCGCTTCGGGAATGTCCCTCGAGGTCAAGAAGGTAGAGTACAACAACACCGACTTCGGGCCAACGCTCACTGTCACGGTGGCCAGTCCAGCTGGTCAGACAGGAATCGAAGACTGTGAAAGTCTCTCAAGGCCCTTGTCGAAGGAACTCGACCGCCTCGACCTCATCAAAGAGAACTACGTTTTGGAAGTGTGCTCTCCCGGTGTGTAGTGAGTCGTTTTAGTAGAGGGGTGCAAAGATGAATTCAGATTTTCTGAGTGCTCTGAAACAGATCGAGAAGGAACGGAATATCCCCCTGGATGTTCTGTTTACTCATATTGAAGACGCCCTGGTGGCGGCTTACAAGAAGAACTTCGGCACCAACGCTACCGTGATCATCGAGATCGATCGGCACACGGGTGAGTTGGGGATCTGGCAGAGAAAACTCGTGGTTCCGGAGGTGGTGGATCCCGATCTGGAGATGCCGTTATCTGAAGCTCAGGAGTTAGCCCCCGATGCTGAGGTCGGCATGGAACTCGAACTTGAAGTTCCCAACCAGACTTTCGGCAGGATCGCCGCTCAAACGGCTAAGCAGGTTATCGTCCAGAGAATTCGCGAGGCCGAGAGGGATATTATCTACGGCGAGTTCATCAAGCGCGAAGGCGAACTGATCTCGGGCACCGTCCAGCGCTACGAACACCGCAGTGTTTTAGTCGATCTGGGCCGAGCCGAAGGGGTCGTTCCGGTCGCTGAGCAAGCTCAGAACGAGTGGTTCCGGCACGGTGACCGAATTCGCTGCTACGTCATGGAGGTGCGAACGGCAACCCGGGGTCCTCAGGTTGTGCTCTCTCGAGCTCAGCCCGGTTTCCTCAAGAAGCTGTTCGAGCAAGAGGTTCCCGAGATTCGTCAGGGCATCATTCAAGTCAAAGCCGTGGTTCGAGAGGCGGGTTTCCGTTCCAAAATTGCGGTCAAGTCGCTCGAATCGTCGGTCGACCCTGTGGGGGCCTGCGTGGGACCTAAAGGGAGCCGCGTGCAGGCTGTGGTGGACGAGCTTAGGGGTGAGAAGATCGATGTGATTCCCTGGTCGGATGATCCGATTATGTTCGTGGCTAACAGTCTTCAGCCGGCTCGAGTCTCCCGAGTCACCCTCTATGAAGAGGACGGGTCGGCCGTGGTGGTCGTGCCCGATAGCCAATTGTCTCTGGCTATCGGCCGGGAAGGACAGAACGCGCGTCTGGCCGCTAAGTTGACTGGTTGGAAGATCGATATCAAGAGTGAAGCTCAGATGCGGGCCATCATGGAACAAGAGGCCCGTAAAGCTGAGGAACAAGAACAATCGAATACAAAGGTCGAAGAAAAAGACGAGCAGGAGGAAGCCGTTCCGGTCGCATCGGGCGGCGAGGAGGCTCCCAAAGAGGAGTGATTCTTCCACGGAGGGATCCGACGGCCACATCGGGCGATAAAGGCGAAGCACTAAGCCCATCTTTAAGGCCTTCGGATAGAGTTGGCTCAAAAGGGGGGCTGTTGTTTTGAGCCGACCTGCGCCCGAACGAATGTGCGTGGTTTGCCGAACTCTTAAGCCTCGTGATAAACTCTTGCGATGCGTCAAGCAAAAAGGCAGTCAAAAGATCTTGCTCGATTTCGAGGGCAAGATGTCGGGAAAAGGGGTATACTTTTGTCGGCAAGTCGACTGTCTCGAGCGACTTCGCAGAGAGAGGCGACTTCGGCGTCTTTTTCTGGACCGAATGACCGACACTGCGCTCGACGAGATGAAAGCCGAGCTAGTGAGCGAGTAAGGATGTGGTGCTATGGGCAAATTACGTGTTTATGAGTTAGCCCGTGAATTGGGAATGGAAGATAGTAAGCCGCTGATGCGGATTCTTCGTGATATGGGCTACAAAGTGAAGACGGCCTCAAGTGGACTGTCACCCGATGCGGTCAGAAAGATTCGCGAGGTGGTGGCTCCCCATATTGAGCAAGCGCGCCGCGATGCTGAAGAGAAAGCCAAGCGTAAGCTTGAGCGAGAGAAAGCCAAAGCCAAAGCGAAAGCGGCTAAGCCGACGCGGAAGCTCCGTGTCGTGCGGCGTGCATCGGAAGCTCAAAAAGAGGCCCTTCTGGCACGCGACCGCAAAATACAGGCAGGCGAAATGCCAACCGCGAGTGCCTATGAGGTTATGCAAACGGCTTCCAAGCCGGTCGCCGCACCGGTTGAGCCTGAGCCCGAAGCCGTTGAGGAGACCGTCGCACCAGAGGAAACACCGGCCGCTGCCGAGGCTCCTGTGGTTGTGGAAGAAACCGTCGAAATGCCCGCAGCCGAAATGGCCCCGGCCGAGGCCGCTGAGCCGACCGTTGAGATGCCGGCTGTCGAAGTGGAGGAGAAAGTGCTCGCTGGGAAGGTGGCTGAGGCTTCCAAAGTGGCTGCCGCCCCCAAGGAAGATCGAAACAGGCCTCTTCCTCCCGACCAGGCCATCGCTCTCAAGTATCGTGATGAGAAGCCGGCTCCGCCGCCGCCAGCACCACCACCACCAGCCAAGAAAGCGAAAGCCCCGGCCCCGGCTCCGGCGACCAGTCGCGGTGATAAACCGAGTTCCCCGGGCAGCAAGACCGACAATTCTGGTGGACGCAAACGGGGTGGTCGCACCCGTGAGATCACCCAAACCAGTCGTGGGCCGCGTCGTCCTAACTTTCGTCAGACCCGAGGGAGTGCTAAAAAGCGGAGACGCCATCGTCGGCGCCAAGAGGACAGAGTGGACGTTAAGAAATCGATCGAGATTCCCGAAATGATTTCGGTGTCCGATCTCGCTACCCGCATGGAAGTCCCTGCAAGTGATGTGATCAAGTATTTGCTGAAACAAGGACAGATGGTGACCATCAACCAAGGTCTTGAATACGACCAGGCTGCTGGAATCATAGAAAGCTACGGATTCGAGGTGGCCGAAGCCGAAGACGAGATGCCCGACCTAGAGCTTCTTGAAGACGACGTAGATGAGAACCTCAAGCCCCGCCCGGCGGTGATTACGGTCCTCGGTCACGTTGACCACGGAAAGACCTCTTTGTTGGACTATATCCGGCAGACCAACGTGACTTCCGGCGAGGCCGGAGGAATCACCCAGTCTATCGGTGCTTATACGGTCCGTCACGATGGCAAACGCTTGACCTTTGTGGATACGCCTGGTCATGAAGCTTTCACTGAAATGAGAGCCAGAGGAGCGAAAGTCACCGATATCGCGGTTCTGGTGGTTGCTGCCGACGACGGCGTGATGCCCCAGACGATCGAGGCTATCAACCACGCTCGGGCCGCTGATGTGCCCATCGTGGTGGCTATGAATAAGATCGACAAACCTCAAGCCAATCCCGACCGGCTTATGCAGCAATTGGCCGAGCATAATATTGTGGTCGAGGCCTGGGGCGGTGAAGTTCCCTGCGTTCAGGTTTCGGCGCTTCAGGGGACCGGGATCGATGAACTGCTGGAGATGCTCCATCTGGTCGCTGAGCTTCAGGAATTGGTCGCCAACCCAGACCGCGATGCCGAAGGGATCATCGTGGAAGCAGGTCTCAGCAAAGGGCTTGGCCCGGTGGCCACAGTGTTGGTCCAAAACGGTACCCTCAGAATAGGGGACACCGTGGTGGTCGGCGACTGCTGGGGCCGCGTCCGCAGCCTACTCAACGAAAATGGCAAGCGGATCAAGAAGGCTGGGCCGTCGACTCCGGCTGAGATTATCGGTCTTTCCGACGTGCCTGACGCCGGTGATAGACTGGTGGTGGTCGACGACGAGAAAATGGCCCGTCAGGTTTCTGAGGCCCGAACGGATAAGTCAAGGCGGACCCGGATTCGAAGCACCAGTCGTACTAGCCTTGAAGATCTCTTTGCCAATGCCCAAAGAGGCGAGCAAGAAGAGCTCCGCTTGTTGGTGAAGGCCGACAGTCAGGGAAGCGTCGAGGCTTTGACTCAGTCACTGATCAGGCTTGCTACCGATGAGGTTCGGGTTGACGTCGTCCATGGCGCCGTTGGGGCCATCAGTGAGAGCGACATCATGCTAGCTAGTGCCTCAGATGCGATTATCATCGGTTTCAACGTTCGCCCGGCCACCGCTGTCAAGCGATTGGCTGACCAGGAGGGCGTGGAACTCAGGCTGTATACCGTCATTTATCACGCTATCGAAGAGGTGAAGAAAGCGATGGCCGGCCTTCTTGCCCCGGAAATTCACGAAGTGGAGCTGGGCAAGGTCGAAATTCGCGAAGTCTTCAAGATCTCCAAAACTGGCAAGGTGGCTGGTTGTTATGTCGTGGAGGGTAAGGTGACTCGCAATGCCAACATCCGGTTGGTCCGGGAGGGCATCTTGATCTTCGAAGGTAAGCTTGATTCTCTGCGTCGTTTCAAAGACGACGTGCGAGAGGTCGCCGAAGGGTTCGAGTGTGGTCTGACGGTCGAGAACTATCAAGATATCCAAGAAGGCGATATTCTTGAGTGTTACCGCAAAGAGTCGATCGCTCGTGAGTCGATTTAGTGGCTAACCGGCGGCTGGAGAGAATCTCGGACCTCCTTCGGGAGGTCCTGGCTGAGAAGATTCGGACAGTGCGAGAGCCGGCTCTTCACCAGGACGGTGTTCTGGTGTCGATCACTCGAGTTGAGGTGACCTCAGATTTGAGTTACGCCCGAGTTGGCATTAGCGTCCTTGGACAGGCCGACCAACAGCACGACGTCTTGGCTGCCCTTGAGCGGGCAGCCGGCTTTCTTCGCCGAGAGGTCAATCGGGAAGTTCGGTTGCGAAAGGTTCCTGAGCTTCGCTTCGAGCTTGATGGTTCGTTAGAAGGTGGCGAACGGGTGTTGCGACTGTTGGAGAAGGTTGTGGCTGACTTGCCCGAGGAGCCTCAGGATTAGTTGAGTAGTCTGTAGGCCGCGCCGACCACTCCTCCGATGAGGCCTCCGACGACCAGACCGGTGTATCCTCCGATGGTAGAGCCTAGGTGAAGGTAACGCTCTTCCAACAAACCGACTGCTGCCCCCATCATTGCACCGGCTAGGCCTGCCGGGAGGCCCAGGGGACGGGCTAGTTGGAAGCCCAGGTAGCCGCCGCCAGCCACAGCTCCGACTTTACCGACAGAGGCCCCCGTTAGGAGGCCAAAGTCAGCCCCAATAGTAGCACCGGCGACCGCTCCTTCTCCGACGGAGATTTCGTTCTTAGAAGGGCTCTGGGTTCGGAAAGTTGGGCTGAAACGGGATATTGGTAGACGTTGAACTCGCACTTCTGGAGGATCCCAAGGGGTTGGGTGGGGAAGATTGCGGAATTGGTAAATGCCCCTCGTTTCGAGGGAACCCTTCGGGGGTATTCGTTTGGAACGGAAGACGCTAGTTTTATGAGTAAAGTTGATTACGATCCGAGGTTGGTCCCGGGGGCCCGCAACGCTATCGAAGTGTGTCTAGGCGTGACCTCAGATCAGCCGGTTTATATTTTGAGCGACCGAGCTACCGCGACGGTGGGAAGCGCTCTTCTCGATGCTGTTGAGAAAGTAGGCGCCCCAGTTCGTCTTGAGGTGCTAGAGGAACACGTCGAACGTCCTGCTTCGAAGTTGCCGAACTCTTTGATGCAGCCCCTCGATGACTGCCGAGTCTGCATCTATTGCGTCGCTCCACAGGCGGGTGAATTGCCCTCCCGGCAGCAATTCGTCTATCGAATCGAGGAGCTGGGCATTCGCTACGCACATATGGTTGGAATCACCGAAGCGATTATGTGTCAGGGCATGAGGGCGGATTTTCGCAAAGTCGATGAAGTGAGCAAAAGACTTCTTGAAAAGACCAAGAAGGCGCACCAGATAGAGGTCAAAAGTCGCTGCGGAACAGATGTCGTGGCCACCTTCAGCCAGGAGCGAATCTGGAGAAAGACCAGCGGCATTATCGAAGAGGTGTGGTCCAACCTACCGGGCGGCGAGATCTTTACGGCCCCGATCTCGGTGGACGGAGTTTTCGTGGTGGACGGCAGCGTTGGCGATCACTTTAGTGCGAAATACGGTGTCTTGAACGAGACTCCGATGACTCTTGAAATCGCTGGAGGCTACCTGAAAAAGGTGAGTTGCGCCAATCGCGAGCTGGAGAGAGAGTTCTGGGACTATTGCCATACCGCTGAAGGTTCGGATCGAGTGGGCGAGTTTGCCATCGGAACGAATCTCGCGGTCTTTGAATTTACTGGTAACCTTCTTCAGGATGAGAAGATGCCTGGGGTTCACATCGCATTTGGAGATCCGTATGGAAGTCAGACCGGAGCGGCCTGGTCTTGTCCCACCCACGTCGATGTCATTACAGGAACCTGTGATGTTTGGATCGACGGGTTCCAGGTGATGGAACACGGTATCTTTCTAGCTGATCAGCTCGATTTCGACTACTCTTACTTGGCCGACGACCCTTCCGTGGGAGCGATGGCTATCAAATAGAAACTGCGCCGTTTCCAGCGCAGTTTTCAGCTAGCGTGCCGCCCATTGGCGGCTTTGCTAAAGGTATAGCAGGTGGTTCCAGACCGAGTCGGCTAGCGGCTGTGGTCTAGACCAGGAAGGCCGTCATTGCGCGGCACGCTAACCTATCCGGTCGTGCCGTTTTTCGACGAAGAGTCCGAGGACCGGCGGCGCCAAGCTCGATAGATAGTAGTGATACCTACCCTCAGGCCGAATTTGTCCTGGATCTCCTTTTGCACCTCTTGAACAGAGGCCATGCCTTGCCGGGAGCAGCAGTATTCTGCCACTGGTCCAACAAAACGCCTTCCCGGGCCGAGAGAACCAGGTTCTCGGATTCTCTTAGGCTTCGGCTTGTTGGCGCCTTTAGCTTTTCGCTTTCTCTCAAGATGGGCGTCGTAACAGGCGCGACTGCAATAGCGGCGCCCGACTGCCTTCGGCATGAATTCCTCATCACAGCCGACGCAAATCTGAGGCTCGAGGGGTCGAGATTCTTCAGGCGATACGCGTTGGATCGACCAAGAATCCGCCACCCCAGGGTCGTTAAGAAGTAGATCAACGATTCTTTGGGCTAGTTCTGGTGGGGTCTTGCTCATCTCGGTGTTGATACTTCTCTAGAATTTATTTCAATTCCTGTTAACAATTTCTGTTTCAATGAAACTTTTTTAGAATTGGCGGATAGACGGTAAAAACGAGCCACGATTCCCCACTTTTACCCACCATTTGACACAAAAGTTGTTTGAATCACCACAACCGATTGTGGATAAACCCGTGGATATGTGGAAAAGAGGGGAGTGCAGCTCGGACGATGCCGAGCAGGTTGGGTTAGAACGTCCGTCGTTCAAAGTGCCCTTCCGGTCGGACTTCTAAGGGGGCAAGGCTAAGAAGAAATGGATGACTAGAAACGGACAGCGAGGAGGGAGAAGTCGTCGGTGATCCGCTCGCGGGTGAACTTTCGAATGCGAGTGTAAAGCCGGTTCACGAGGCGCTGAGCGGAGTTGCCGGTGTGCTCGTCTAGAACTTCCAGGACTCTCTCCAAGCCGAAAAACTCGCCTGAAGGACTCCGGGCCTCCGTGATGCCGTCGGTATAGAGGAGAAGCCAGGAGTCGGGGACGAGTTCGATAGTTCGTTGCTCGAACTCCACACCCTCAATGGCGCCGATCATGATGCCGTCAGCCTCGAGCAGTTGCGGCTTCTGGCGTCCCGTCACCCAGAAAATCGGGGGTTCGTGACCAGCGCAAGCAAAGGTCAAGGTTCTCTTCTCGAGGTCCGCTTCGGCGTAGAAGACGGTGACCTGGCGTGTCATGCCGGCCTCTGAACGCTGAACTTGCTCGTTGAGCATCTCGAGAATCTTGCCCGGCGGATAGTCCGCTAAAGCGTAGGAGTTGATAACGTGTTTGGCCCGCACCGTTTGAATGGCAGCTTCAGGACCTTTGCCAGAGACATCGGCGATGACCAGGGCGCATCGCTTCGGTCCGAGGGGGATAAGGTCGTAGTAGTCACCCGAGAGATCCATGGAAGGAATGAACCGGTGGCCGACCGTCAGTCCGGGAAAATCTAGTCTCTCCTTGGGTATGAGAGCGCCCCGAAGGAGTTCCGTGTTGCGCTCTTTGTCAGCGTAAAGGCGGGCGTTCTCGATGGCTACCGCAGCTTGGCTCCCGAGGGCGGTAAGAAGGTTCAGTTGGGCTGGCGTGTGAGTGGTGAACTCGCGATAGTAGACATTGACCAAACCGATCGTTCGTCCTCGAGTCTTGATCGGGACACTCAGGATGGTCTTGAGGCCTTCTTCACGGACTGAGTCGGGAAACCGGTTGGAATCTTCATCCTCGCGATCGAACAGAACCATCGGTTGACCAGTTTTGGCGGCCAATCCGGCCACCCCCTGACCGACCGGGATCGGCTTCCTGTGGATCTCAGCCGAGATCCCCTCAGCGGCTTTCAGGACCAGATCTCGGGTCTCGAGCAGCATCAGTGAACAGGCGTCGGCTCTGAGGATCTCGCGGACGTGGTGAACGATTTCGGCCAAGACCCGGTCCAGCCTCAAAGTCGAGGTGACCGCTTTACTCACTTCGAAAAGGGTTCCAAGCTCCCCCATTTTGAACCGGATCATGCCGTGGAGGCGGGCATTTTCAACGGCGATAGCAGCTTGATTGGCAAAGCCTCTAAGGAGGCGAATCTCTTGTTGGCGAAAGCGAAAATTGGGCTTAACGAAACAGTTGAGCACTCCGACCATTTTCTTCTTAGCGATCAGGGGCACGGAGAGCAGCCCACCGAAATTGGCCTGGGCGAGGATATCAATGACAGGGTCGTCTTTTTCGAGCTGGTCGAGGTAGTGGCTAAAGGCCCGCTTTCGCTCCACGGCGGTGCGAGCAACTTTGGCCTGAAGGGAGGGGTCTAGCAGTTCTTCAGGGAGGCCTACGCTGGTTTCCAGACGGAAGCTCTCCCCGATCTCGTCGAGCACCAGAAGGGCGCAAGCTGAATGCTCTAATAGTTCTACCGCCTGATCCACAATGAGGCGGATGACCTTAGGCAAACTTAAAGTGCCCGTGATGGCGGTCGAGACCTGATAAAGAGCTTTGAGGGGCCCCAGATTGTCCTGGAGTTGCTGAATTAGGCTGGCCCGGTGGATGGCGTTGGCGACCTGAAGGGAGAGGGTCATAATCCGCCGGACCGTAGATGAGGGAAAGTGATGAGCCCCTCGAGAGGAATCGAGATAGATTAATCCTAGCAGGCGGTCTTGGGCTCGTAGCGGCACCATCAGGCAAGACGAAGTCGGCAGTAACGAGCACAGGCGACCCAGGCCCGAGTCTTCGTTGGGTGTAGAGTTAAAGACTAGAGGTTTGCCTTTGTTGATCGTTTCACGGACTTCGCCCGAGAGTTGCGTTAGGTGGAGGCGGAAAGCCGAAAAGAACTCTTGCTGGTCGGGTGAGATTCCGGTGGCGGCGACCACGCTCAGAAAGGAGCGGTGGCTGTCTTTGAGGAGGATCAGGCATCGGTCCACTTGAGCGATGCGGGCCAGCACCTCGGTCGACTGTTCCAAGACTTCCTCGAGTTCCTGAGATTCCTCGATGGTCCTGGCCGCTTGGTAGAGGGCGGTTGCTTCTCTCGCTCGTTGTTGCTCCCACTCGAAGATCTGAGCATTTTCGATGGCCATGGCAGCCTGAGCTGAGAAGACTTCGAGCTGACGAACATCTTGAATCCAAAATTCGCGTTGCTTGTCGATATCGAGTCGGAGGACGGCTTTGATCCGCTCATGGCGTGTGATCGGGAGATAGAGGCGGGCGCTACCGTTGGGCCGATGGTCTTCGGGGTGATGGAGTGAGAGAGTCGGCTCCTGGGCTTCGATCAGCTGGATGTGGCCTCCGTCAGCCTGGGTCAGCTTGATCGAAAGTTCCAAGATCAGCCGAAGGAGGTCCTCCAGATTCAAAGCTGAGGAAAGCGCTTTGCCCACGTGGGAAAAGAATCGCTCGACCTGTTCTTGCGAAGCTTTGAGTTTCTGCTCACCTTCTCCGCATCGCTCGGCCAGGTCAGCCGTTCGACAAGCGATCACGAGGTCGTTGACTAGCGCTTCCGCCTGGCGCTCCAGAGGGCCGGGTTCTTGCTCGCCATCCCACAGGAGAAAGAGTCGGCCGTGATGGGGGGGTAGGCTCACTAAGATTCCGGTCCGCGGTTTGGGCCAGTCATCGTGACCCAGGCGCGTCAGCTGGCGTTCGTTGAGACGGGTCGGTTTTTCGCTCAGTTTGATCTTGACGAGATTTTTTTGCTGCTCCGGGGTCCAGGCCCGAGTCGCCCCCCAGATCAGGGAGTTCTCAGGTTGGTGGCGGAAGGCTACCACGACACTGTAACAGCCCAGCATCTCTCCGATCAGTCCGGCCACCTCGGTGAAAAATTCTTTAGGGGGGAGTTGCTGGTCGAGCAGATCGAGAAGACGGCTGTCGAAGTCGTGGTCGGAACCCGGTTCGATCAGTTCGCGAAGGGCTCTAAGCTGTCTTCGAAGAGTCTGATCAGGGATGCTGCCGTTGAGGTGACCGCCGGAGATAACGTGGGGTCCGAATCGGAAGGCGAAGCATCGCTTCCCTGCGTGACAAGTGGCCAGGGCGGGAGCGCCTTTGGGACGAGCCTTGGCTTCTAACTGACGGTGGAACTCGAGGCATTTCGAGGAACCATCCGAGCGAAGTTGCTCTTGGCAGCTGGCTGGACAGGGAGTATCGGGACGGAAAGGAGCCAGGTAAAGGGGCTGGCCAGATAGCTCACTGGCGTGGGTCAGCCGGTGCCGGAGCCTTTGCAACCAGGATTGTTGGCTACCGTTCTTGGCCAACGACCCCCCCTAACCGTGCACTCTTAGAGCCAAAGGGTTAATTCGTCACTCCGTGATACTGGAGGAGAATTTGGATGAATTTGGTGTTGTCGACCACGATGATGTCTTTTTTCATAGATGTTGAACTGACTTTTAGGGATTTCGAAAAAGACTCCCCTATTTTACCATCGGTCGGTGGGGGAGTCAATTTCGCTACACTGAGGACAAAGTCCAATACCTTTCGCTGTCCATAACGGACGGGTAGTGAATGAGTGCCATATTGACCAGAACTTCATACTCAAGAAGAGCCTTGGTCAGGCGAGCGTGGGTGGCATCGTCGAGCTCGGGCTCGAGTTTTTGAAGCATGGCCACAATTCGATTTTCTTGCTCCAGGATTTCGTCGGCGGTGATCTCCCCGTCGGCGATGTATTTTTGCCAACCAGCGTGGGTTTCTAGAAACTCATCCCTGAGAAGATCGATGCCCCTGCCGTCAAACCAGCCGTCCCGACCCATAGATAGCAACTCCTTTTTCGCGAGTCTATGCCTTTGACGCCGATCCCGAACTCCCTTTTTGACTTCCGCTGCTTTGGATATAATGGGCTAATGGAGCAGCGGCAGCTAGAAAAGACTCGAGCTCGAGCGCTCACCACGGCGGCCATGATGGTGACGTTAACCTGTCTCGTTCAGGTCTTGACGCCCCCAGGCTCCCATCTCAAATTGACCGGCTTCCCTGTGATTATGGCTGGATTTCTGTTGGGGCCGGGGCTGGGTGCCTTGGTGGGGGCTGTGAGTGATGTGATCGGCTATTTTCTCTATCCCTCAGGGCCCTTCTTTCCCGGGTTCATCTTGACCCAGGCTCTCACAGGAGCCATTCCTGCCTGGATTTTGGGACAGCGAAAAATCAGCGAAACCGACGTCATCTGGTCTTATCTGTGGTTAACGGTGGCTATCGGATACGGCCAACTGATCACCTCGGTAGTCATGGTTTCGGCTTTCCTGGAACTCCTTTATGGGTTTCCGTTCTGGGTCCAGTTCAGTTACCGAGGGTTGTCTCAATTTTTTCATATCCCGCTTTACGTCTGGCTGGCGCGTCACATTTTGATGGCCGTCGAAACGGACCCCCGGTTGGTCTCGGTGATGGGTCACCTTCGGCCTCCGGCTGATCTCAAACGCGAACTTTGACGAAGGCGTGCTTAAGCACCTCGAGCTGGCGGGGGGCGACGGTCGAGGGCAAGACGTCTCCCGGGGCAACGATCTCGTAGTCTGAGAAGCGCGCTTCTCGACAATGTCGTCTCAGAGCTTCAAAGCTCATGTGGGCAAATCGGGTTTCATCGAGGCCTCCCACCACGCCTCGCGGCCATAGGGCTTTGACCTTCTCGAGGCTCGGGCCGCAACGGTATAGCGACCACTGCAGCAATTCGGCCG
Source organism: uncultured Burkholderiales bacterium (assembly GCA_964423525.1). Lineage (GTDB taxonomy): Bacteria > Vulcanimicrobiota > Xenobia > Xenobiales > JADMJV01 > CAYRFU01. The sequence goes on from CAYRFU010000029.1 coordinate 24,392, forward strand.
GGAGTTGGAGTAAGATCTTGAGTTGAGTGCGGTCTCCGCGAACGTGAAGAATGCGAAACGAGGCGTCTCGAGCGGCATCCAGGATCTTTTGGTCGTAAGGAAGACCCCACTGTTGGTAGTCGGCCTCGCTCATCCAATCGTGGCTGGCCCCCTCCACCTCCAGAGCGATGGCGTTGGCACCCGCTTCTAGAACGGCTTCCACGTAGTTGCAGAGGGTCTCGCAGATGGCCTCCAGGGCGTGGCGACGATAGTCCTCACCGCTGCTTTGGACTAACTCGACCGCGCCCAGGCGACGAAGGATACTCCAGGGGTTCGGAACGCTCTCGCAACCCAGCAACTTTTCCCCGGCTAGGCGTCGGAACTGCTCCCAAGCTACCAGCCTCTGAAGCCAAACTTTGCTCGTTCCGGGAGCGGGCTCGATTCGAGTCAAATCGGCGCTGCGGTCGAGACTCAGCTGGGGGGGGAGCGGAAAAAGATCGCTGGCGGCTAGTCGGAGGAGGTCGACCTGGTACTCGGCGGCATAGGCGATAGCAGCGGCCGCCAGGGATTCCCCCTTCATGTGCTCCAGTCCGAAGGGATGCCAGGCGAAAAAGGCCGAGCGGTCGGCTTCTTCCCCACGAGCGGCGGCCAGGACGCGCTCGATCTTATTCACGGACTAACCCTTCCCGTGGCACTTCTTAAACTTCTTGCCGCTGCCGCAAGGGCAGGGCTCGTTGCGCCCGACTTTGCTATTGTAGAAAGGGTTGATAGCCTCCAGGGCTTGCTTATACACCGTGTTATTGGGGGCCATACCCGAGGCTCTTTTAAAGGCTCGGATCGCCTCGTCGATCGCTTCTTTAGCCAGTTGAACCCAGCCAAGACAAAAATACGGGTAAGGCAGGTTGCGGTCGAGTTCAACCCCTTTGTTGGCGTGCTCAAGGGCTTCATCAAGGCGACCCAGAGCCACCAGGACGGCGGCTCGGTTGAGGTGGGTGATGGCGACTTTGTGGGCGTCATCGACGACCACATAGGGGTCGAACTCGGAACGGTCTTGAACCGCGCAAAGAACGACCTCCACAGCCCGACCTTCAGGATGCTGCTCGAACAGTTTTTGAGCAGCATCAAACAGCTCAAGAGAGCGTTCGTTTTCGCCTTTCATGGCCGAAACGATTCCGAGATTCAACGAGAGCAAGGCGGCGTTGTCGTCTTCGGCGCCCCGCTTGTCAAGATCTTTCTTGCCCTTCTCTAGGTACTCTCGGGCTTCGTCAAACTGGCCTTCGACCAGGTGGAGAAACCCGGTGTTGTTGTAGAGCAGGTAGTGTTCGATCTCTTCCTTTTCGATCGACTCCTTGTAAGACTTCAGAGCTCCTTCACTGCCCTCGCTACGGTAGTAGAGTAGACCGATGTTGGTAAGGCACGCGACCACCCCTTCCTCGTCTTCGACTTGCTCGAACAACTTCTTGGCCTGGCGGAACGAATCTTCGGATTCTTCATTCTGCTGAAGGTCGCTTTGGATGCTTCCGATGTCGCGAAGGCAACGCGCCCGGCCCGCCATCTCTTCGGTCGACTCCCACAGTTTGTAGGACCGCTGGTAAAGCTCGAGGGCGTTTTGGTAGTCGTTCTTTTTATAGGCGGCGGTGCCGAGCTGCTCCAGGGCTCTGGCTTGGCCCACAGCGTCTCGAGCTTTTTCAGCCAGGCGATGAGCTTTGCGAGCGTAGGGTAGCGCTTCGGCGGGACGCTCGAGCTGATTAAGGCACAGAGCCAGGCTATAGTGTAAGTCCTCAAGGTCAGCGTCGGGGGCTCCCTCAGTCTGTTCTCGCCGGGCTACCTGAAGAAGTTCCAGGGCCTCTTCATAGCGGAGCAGGTCGAGGTGCTCCCGGGCTTTGTTGATGGTCTCAGTTAGAGGGTGAACGGTTGTATCCAAGGCTTGGTTCCTCTCCAGGCTAGTCGCTTAGGCCTATTCTGACAAGGAGTGCAATAGCTCCTTCTGGGTATGGTAAATGGGAGAGAGCTAGATTGGAGACCTGTATGCAGACGCAGACAGTTAAGAAGAAAAAAACGGGGCTGTCGGCCGACCAGTTGCGGCGAGCCTATAAGTTGATGTATCAGTCTCGTCGGATCGACGACCGCGAGATTATGATGAAGCGCCAAAACAAGGTCTTCTTCCAGATTAGTGGGGCCGGTCACGAAGCTGCCCAGGTGGCCGCCGGGATGGCGATGAAGGCGGGCTACGATTGGTTTTATCCTTATTACCGTGATCGTGCCTTGTGCTTGACTTTGGGGGTGACCCCCTACGAGATGTTTCTTGGCTCGGTCGGAGCGGAAGACGATCCCGCCTCGGGAGGGCGCCAGATGCCGTCCCACTGGGGCCACGGGCAATTCAACATCGTCACCTCCTCCTCTCCTACCGGGACCCAGTTCCTCCAGTCCGTGGGATGCGCCGAGTCGGGAGTCTTTCTGGCCGGACGGGCCAACGAGATCGACCTTTCTTTTGAGAAGGATGAAGTGACCCTGGTCTGCACCGGCGACGGAACCACCAGCGAGGGGGAGTTCTGGGAAGCTCTCAATACCGCTTGCAATAACGAGACACCGGTGATTTTTTTCGTTGAGGACAACGGCTACGCCATCTCTGTGCCGGTTGAGGTCCAGACAGCTGGAGGCAGTATCAGTCGGTTGGTCAAGGACTGGCCAAACCTTCACCACGAAGAGGTCGATGGTTGCGACTTCCTGGCTTCCTATGAGGCCTTCCAAAGGGCTGTCAAGCATTGTCGTAAACGCCGAGGGCCGGCCCTGGTCCATGCCCACGTCATCCGACCCTACTCCCACTCGATGTCTGATGATGAGACCCTTTACAAATCCGAGAGCGAGCGCGAGAAGGAGAAGGATCGCGACCCGATTCAACGGCTAGCCGATTACCTTCAAGAAGAAGGCCTGGCCACTGAAAAAGACCTGGACGCGCTTCGTAGGGAGGCCGACCGCGAGGTCACCGAGGCGGCCGAGCAGGCCAGTCAAAGACCTCAACCGGAACACGACAAAGTCTATCTCAACGTCTACTCCGAGACGGTCGACCCCAGAGATGCCCGCTTCGAGACCCAGCCTGTCTTCGATGGAAAACCGACCACGATGGTGGACCTTATCAACTCCTGCTTGCGAGACGAGATGAAGGTGAACCCCAAAATTCGGGTCTTCGGTGAGGACGTTGCCGACGCCACCCGCGAAGAGGTGCTGGAGGAAGTGAAGGGCAAGGGTGGGGTCTTCAAAGTGACGGCTGGCCTCCAGCGACTTTACGGCTCCGATCGGGTCTTCAACTCTCCCCTGGCCGAGGCCAACATCGTGGGGCGAGCCATCGGGATGGCCACTCGCGGTCTCAAGCCGGTGGCTGAGATTCAGTTCTTCGACTACATTTGGCCGGCTATGCAGCAGCTTCGCAATGAACTGTCCAACATCCGTTGGCGCTCTCAGAGCGTCTTCTCCTGCCCGGCTGTTTTGCGGGTGCCGGTCGGTGGTTATCTCCGAGGCGGTGGGCCCTACCACTCTCAGAGTGGCGAGGTTTTCTTTACTCATACCCCCGGGGTCCACGTGGTCTTTCCCTCTAATGCCGAGGATGCCAACGGTCTGCTGCGCACGGCTTTGCGTTGTGACGATCCCGTGATGTTTCTCGAGCACAAGCATCTCTACCGTCAAACTCACAATAAAGGGCGCTACCCAGGCCCTGAGTACTGCATCCCGTTCGGCAAAGCGGCCCGGGTGCGGGAGGGTAACGCTTTGACAGTAATCACCTATGGAGCTCTGGTGCACCGGTCGACAGTGGCGGCCAAACAGCTGTCTCAGCAGCATAACATCGAGGTAGAGATTCTCGACTTACGGACCCTCTCACCCTATGACTGGGAAGCCATCAAGGAGTCCGTGGAGCGGACTAACAAAGCCCTGGTGGCTCACGAAGACTCTCTCTCCTGGGGTTACGGGGCTGAAATTGCGGCTCGCATCTCCGATGAGCTGTTCGAGTATCTCGACGGCCCGGTGAGACGAGTGGGAGCCACCGATACCTTTGTCGGCTACGCTCCCCAGTTGGAGGAAGCCACTTTACCGACGCCGACTGTTCTAGCCGACGCGATGCTGTCCTTGGTCCGCTACTGAACCCCGATGGCCACGGGAACCGGCACCAAAGCTGGTAGGGTCACTTTGACTTTGGGGTGATTCAGGACGAGTTGAGTGCTGCTTCCGCCGTCGAGGTTAAGAGCCTCGACGGCCCGCACGCCACCCTGATTCTCGGGTCGGGCCAGGATCTGCTGAAGCTCGGCCAGGGTCAGACCGTTGGCATAGTCACAGGCGTAGAGGATGATTTTGCCCTGGCGGTCGAGGGCGATACCGCTCCTGGCCTTAGGCTGAGTGGGATGAAGCCCGGTCACAGGCTGGCCGCGGCTTAAGAGGCGTGGTCCACACTGCAAAGCTAGCTGTTCTCCTCCTGGTTGGAAGCGGTCTCGGGCCACAATCTGGGCCTGACCATCACGGACGAACAGCACCCCTCCGAAGGCCCCCCCGGGGTGGATAGTCCGGTTGACTACCCGGCCCTCGATGATGAGATAGCCTAGCGGCTGTTTGGCTTCGTCGAAATAGCTAGCGTTCATCACCACGAGAGCTTTAGTGGAGGTGCTGATGGCCCCCACCAGGGCGGGTTTTCGGGGGTGAAAAAGGGTGAGCCGCTCGGGCCCGAAGCGAATCTGGTGAAGGATTTTGCCTTCGATTGTAGCGGATCGATATTCGACCCCCGGTTGCAGCCAGACCCAATCCGCTTGGGCGGGAATCCCGATTAGCAGGAGTATGACAAGCCAACGATTCATCAAGCCGTTATGAAGGTCTTTCGCGACCCGGTCCACGGAGACATTCTGGTTCCAAAACAGCTCGTTTCGCTCATCGATACGGTGGAGTTCCAGCGGCTGCGGGGGGTCAAGATGTTGGGGACGGCTTACCTGGTTTATCCAGGAGCCGTCCATTCGCGCTTTGAGCACAGTTTGGGCACCTACTGGTTGACCCGCCGCCTGCTGGAAACTTTGCGAAGCTCTGGTTGGGGCGAAGCCGACCCGGAACTTGATCTGGCTGTCATGGCTGCTGCTCTTTTGCACGATGTCACGCATATCCCGTTCGGTCATACCTTCGAGGATGAGAGACGAATCTTTAGCCGTCACGACACTCCCGAAAGGCTACGGCGATTTCTGCCTGCCGGTGAGTTAGGGGGAGCTCTCGAGAAGCTCGGAATCGGTTCCTCGGTGCTCGACATTGTGACCGAGGTGGCCCGTCCTGGCTGGACTTATGAGATCTTCTCCGGAACGGTTTGTGCCGATCTCTTGGACTATCTGGCCCGAGACGCCTACTTCTGTGGCCTGTCGCAGCGCTACGACCAGCGGATTCTCCGTCATTTTCGGGTCGACTCGGCCGGGCGCCTTTACCTCGATGCTTATCGTAACGGACTGATCCGAGAAGATGTGCTTTCGGAGGTGGTCAACCTGCTCCGCCTGCGCTACTTTCTCTCGGAACGGGTCTATTTTCATCACACCAAGACGGCCACGGGAGCGATGATTTCTCGGGCCGTGGAACAAGCTGTGGAGCTAGGACTGAGTCTCGCGGATCTGAGCGGGCTTGGAGACGAAAGATTGTTGGCCCATCTCGAGGTGGGTTATGGGAAAGACCCGGTAGTGGAGCGGCTGGTGGGCCATTTTCAGGCTCGCCGGGTTTACAAACGGGCCTATGTCTTGACTCGGCGCATCGGCGAAGCGCGCCGAAGAGACTTTGTGGAGCGGTTTCATCATGATGGCGAGGGGCGGCGAGAAGCCGAGGAGAGCCTGGCCAAGAGTCTTAAATTCAAGCCCGGGGAACTGATCGTTTACTGTCCAGCCCTGGGCATGCAGCTCAAGGAGGCGGACGTTCGGTTAAAAGTTGACCCGGGAGCGCCCCGTTCCATGTCGGAACTCGCTCTACCCGAAATTGAGGTCCTGCGCGAAAAGCATCAGGATCTCTGGAAGTTCTATGTTTTCGTGGCTCCTAATCGGATGGCTAAGGTGGCCCAGGTCAGTCGAGCTTGCGAGCGTTACTTCTCAGAGTCCAATCATCTACCCGGGCTCCGAACCGGGCAGCTCTACCTCGCTCTGTGAGGGTCGAAATTCGCAGGTGGCACCGGGCATCAAGCGAAATCGATTCTCGGCTACCCAAGCGTAGAGTCTTTCCACCACTTTTCGGTGGCCCGGTATCAGGCGAAGTAGAAAGACCCAGGGAGCTACCAGAGGAAGTTGGGAGAAAAGCTCCAGCACACCCTCGCCAGCCGGCACTCGACGGTGGCCGTCGACAAAATGAGAGTTAGCAAAGCGTTCCTCGTCGGAAAGGTGACCCAGGTCAGGGTCAGCATTACGCGACTGAATCGGAAGGAATTCTACTCTTGCGAAGAAGTCCAGACCTCGCGCGATCTTCATGGAGAAGACACAAAACCCACAGTCCTGATCGTAGTAGAATCGGTAGCGGGGGCTAGGCATCGTCTTTGGGCACGAAGCCCTCGGGAGGCTTGGCCGTGCCTTCAAAAAGGAACTTTTCGATCTGATCGAAGAAAATCTGGTTGGTGGACTCGTCCATCAGGTCGAGCCGATACTCGTTGGTCACCATAATGAAATGTTCTTCGAACATCTTCCAGGCCTCGGCCGACACCTGTTCAAAAACCTTTTTCCCTATCGGGCCGGGGATGGGTGGGCTCTCCAGAGCGGGGAGATCTTGCTTAAGCTTTACGCAGTGAACGGTTTTTTGTTCTGCCATGATGGCCGCCGTTTCTCTGCGGCCACGGGAAACCCCCCCTAATCGAGGCGAGAAGGATGCAGACCGTATCCCCGCAGGAGGCGCTTTTCGCGCGAGCGCCGACCTGTCATCCTGGTGGTCCAGTGGTCGCCCCCCAGGGGTTTCACCAAAATGGTGTAAAAGCCGAAACGATTGGCTCCCAAAACGTCCGAGAAAATCTGATCTCCGACCATGCAGATCCGGGAGGCCGGAGCGTCCAGATTTTCGATGGCCCACCGAAAGGGAGCTGGGCCGGGCTTACGAGTCCAAAAAAGGCAAGGAAACACTTTCTGGATGTCGAGTTCTTGAGCCAGGGTTTTGAGGCGGCGAACCTTCTTGCCTTTCACCATCACGTTGGAGATCAAAGCCAGGTCCGCGATATGCCCTTTGGCGCGAGCTTGGTCAAGAGCCTCTTTGGCTTCGGGAACTAAATCGTTAGAGAACTGGGATACCAGGGTGTTGTCCAGGTCGAAGCAGAAGTGGCGAATCTCGCGCGCGGCCAAGTCGGCAAAATCGATGTGCTGCACGGCCTCAACGTATTGGTCAGGTTTGAGCGGGTCCTTCACGACCGGAGTATAACCCAGGATGTTCTTTTTTAAAAGGGAAGACGGGTCGATGGCAGGCGCCTTCGATCCCCCTTTCCGCGGGCTTGTCTCGGATTTGAAACGAGTCGTTCTCGACAACGGCTTGCGAGTGCTGTTGCGGGAAGTCTATCCTAGCAAAGTGGCGGCCATGGCCATCTGGGTCGAGGTCGGAGCTGTCTTCGAGAACCCCTCTGAGGTCGGCATTTCCCACTTCATTGAACATATGCTGCTCAGAGGCCAGGTGGGGGTGGAGTTAACCTCCCTGGGAGGTTCCTTTAACGCTTCGACCTCCTACGAAGGAACCTGTTTCTGGTCTGTCTTTCCGGTGCGTCACTTCCAGCGAGTGGTGGAGATCCATCAGAGAGCGATCTTCGCACCGAAGTTCGCCCCGGCCGCCTGCCAACGAGAGGCCCAGGTGATTCAGGACGAGTTGCGACTGAGAGAGGCGGATGCCTCCTCTTTCTGTCTGGAACGGCTTTTGCAGTTGGCTTACGCCGACCATCCTTACGGGCGCCCCCTGATTGGCAGTCCAGATTTTCTGGCCGCTGTCGAACCAACTCAGCTCAAACGCTTCTATCAGCAACACTATGTGCCCGAGAAAATGGCGGT